>JACDDT010000013.1:0-23130 GCA_013816855.1 Gemmatimonadaceae bacterium | reverse complement strand
CCTTCGTCGCCGAGGGCGCAATCTCAGTGTCTGTCGCTCGCACTGGCGCCGATGGCGTCGCGTCCGGAGGCACATGGACGCTGGGTACCCACGCGGGCACCAACACGGTGACTGCGCGCGCTTCGGGCTCGGACGCTGTGGTGTTTACCGCGACAGTACGCGCGGGTCCCGTCGCGCGACTACTCGGCCTTCCCGACGAGCTGACGACTGAAGCGGGAACGACATTACCGAAACCGCTATCGGTGTTGGTCAGCGACTCGTACGGCAATGCGGTCAGCGGAGCGACGGTTCAATTCTCCATAATCTCCGGCGGCGGCAGCATCGGCGGCGATATCGCTGTTTCTGACGCCGGCGGCATCGCTACTTCCGGCCTGTGGACACTTGGCGCATCTCCGGGTGCGCAGCAGGCCAAGGCTCAAGCCGCCGGCGAATCGGTGACGTTCACCGCACTTGCGTGCTATAGATCGTGCCGATTCTCCCCCAATTTCTTATTCGTGAGGGACGGGAACATATTCGCGATGCAACTCGAAACCAGGAAGACGGTGCAGCTCACATTCGACGGTCTCAGTCATGATCCCGCATGGTCTCCGGATGGAGACCGCATCGCCTTTGCGCGGTACGACGCGAAAAATGGCTACGATATCTACCTGATGAATCCGGACGGGTCGGGCGTCGTACGTCGCACTGTCGGTACAAAGTTTCATTCGCCAGCGTGGTCTCCCGACGGCAAGACGCTGGCTGTAACGACGGGGTTTGTCTACTCCGGCGAAATCCAGCTCCTGAGCGTTGTCGACACAGGAGGGGGTGGGATTCACCTGGCGGATATGGCAACGGCCCCCGCTTGGTCGCCGGATGGGAAACAGATCGCCTTCGTGAGTTTGAGCGGAGATGATGGCTACCACGCACTGCATGTGATTAACGCGGACGGTTCAGGAATCTCCGCTGTTACGGTCCGCGATGAGGGAAGCATCGGCAGACCGAGCTGGTCGCCGGACGGAAAGCGCATCGTGTTCACGAAATGCATCGCTGGTGGATGCGATCTCTACTCCGTGAGCCCGAAAGGCGGGGCGCTCACCCAGTTAACGCAGCTTGGCAATGCATTTAGTCCAGCTTGGTCGCCCGATGGGACGCGCATAGCGTTCGCGCGCTTCATCAGCGGAAGCACCGGTGGACAATACTCCCTCACAATCGTCACCGCAGAGGGCGCGGCCCTGGTCGATTTCCTTGCGGCAGGGTATTCGCCCGCATGGAGGCCGTAAAGGCTAGTTACTCGGGATGCGCATTTCCCGCTTGAGCCGTTCGAACCTCGGATCGCGGCGCAGGTCGTCGAACAGGGGGCCAAAGATGTATATGCGCATGGTCCCCTCGGCGACCGCCTTGTCCAGCCAGGAAAAGGCGTTGTCGAAATCTCCGAGCCCCGCGTAAATCGCGGCGATTCCAAAGGCACCGTGGCTCTGCTTACGTCCGGCCAGCAGATCAGAGAGGATAACTGTTGCTTCATCACGCGCGCCCGACCGCGCCAGCGCGTATCCGAGAAACGCCAATGCGGCTGCCGCGGGGGTTTTCTCGGTGGCCCAGCGGAATTCGGCAATGGCTTCCCGCCACATCTTCTTCTGCACGTAGCACTGGCCGCGTACCACCCCGGCGACGCCCGCAGGCGGGTCCAGGTATTTCAACGGGAGCAGTCGTCGCAACGCCTCGTCACAATTACCGTTAACCATCAGCGCCAACGCGAGCTCCCGTATCGCGGCTTGAGAGAACGGATCCCGCTCCTCTCCGATCTTCGCCGCGGCCAGCTGCTCGGCGGGCCGCTCGAGGTACATGTACAATCGCGCGAGCCCTTCATGCCCGCGGGGCACATGCGGATCGATCGCGATGGCGCGCTTCAGCTCCGCTTCAGCCGCCGCGTATTGCTCATCGGCTATCAGTGTCCAGCCTAGCGCAGCCCGCGCTTCCGCGAGCGAGCTATCGAGCGCTACCGCTTTCCGCGCTGCCTGGAGAGCCTTCGCGAGCCATGCGCGCTGACCACCGGGCGTCGGTCCGACTTGCGCCCCATACATCTGTGCCTTGCCGGCGTACGCTGCGGCGAAGTTTGAATCGGCCGCGATGGCCCGGTTGAAGTAATCCAGCCCCTGCTGCGGGGTGTCGCCGCTGCGATGCGATAGCACATTCATTCCCCGCAGATACCAATCGTACGCCACGATGTTCGGGGTGTAGCGGCGGGGAGCAACCGTGCCGCCGCTCGCCATAGAGCTCCCTCCGACCGCGAGTCGCGCGTCGAGCTCTCGTGCGACGGCGCGCGCGACGTCGTCCTGGATTGCGAAGATGTCGCCGAGTTGCCGGTCGTAGGTTTCCGACCAGCGAGTGGACCCATCGCGCGCCTCCACCAGGCGAATCTGCATTCGCAGCCGCGACCCGGCCGTCTGAATTCCCCCTTCGAGCAGGTACGACACACGCAGAGTGTCGGCGATCTGACGTATGTCCATCTTCAGTCCTCGCAGCGCGAAAACCGAAGTGCTCGCGATCACGCGCACGTTGCCGGTTCGGCTTATCATCGCGATCAGCTCTTCCGTCATCCCGTCCGCCAGGGACGCACCGCGGGCGTCGGCGCTGAGATTCGTGAGGGGAAGTACTGCGATGGAAGGTGCCTCCCGGACAGCCGGAAGAACGCGCTCAACTGGCCCGCGGCGTAGCTGCGTAGCGCCAAACACAATTAGCGCCAACGCGAGCGCCCCCATACCGTACGCCAGGTTTCGCCGTGAATGCGGAACCGCCGAAACGCTAGCTGTTATTTGGGAATCACCGAACCGTTGCGTGTTCGTCGGCAATGACTCTAGCCTGGCGAGCACCGCCTCCGCACTCGGCGGGCGCGCCGCCGGATCGTTCTTGAGACAGTTCAATACCAACGCCGCGAGCTCCGGCGGACAGTCCGGCCTGCTCACCGGATTCGGTTCCCCACCGAGCCGTGCGAGCATGATCTCCCGCGTGGTTTCACCCTTGAAGGGAGACCGGCCTTCCAGCATCTCATACATCACGAGGCCGGCCGCGTAAATGTCCACGCGGTGGTCAGCGTCGCGGTCTCCCATAACCTGCTCTGGTGCCATGTATGCGGGAGTCCCGATGGTGAGACCAGTAGCAGTGGCGGCGGCGCCACCCGCCGCAGCTTCGAGAGCTCGCGCGATCCCGAAGTCGGTAACGAGCGCGTTCCTCTCATCGACGAGAATGTTCGCGGGCTTGATGTCGCGATGGATTACTCCGCGGCTGTGCGCATACGCGAGGGCGTCGAGCAGGTCACTCCAAATGCGTACCGCATCCCGCGTTTCGAGAGCCCCGTCGCGCGCGAGTCGCGCCTGCAGTGACTCGCCGGCGACGAACGGCATCGTATAGTAGAGGAGCGACCCGCCTGAATCACTCGCAAACACCGGCACAATGTGGGAATGCTGCAATTGCGCCGCGAGCTGAATTTCGCGCCGGAAACGATCAGTGCTCACGCTTGCGGCGAGCTCGGGTGGCAGCACCTTGATCACGACTTTGCGGCCGAGCTTGATCTCCTCCGCCAAAAAGACGCGGCTCATCGCTCCACCGCCGAGCTCCCGCTCTATACGGTAACTCCCACCTAGCATAGCCTCGAGCTGCGCTGGCAGAGCTGCGCTGGTCTCGGATCCGGACGCTGCACCGACCGCGGCGTATACGGGCGAGACGATCTTCGCGCCGAGATCCTCGAAGTATTCGCCTGCGGAGTCATGCGCCGTGAGGAGCGACTCGAGCTCCCGTCTGAGAGCCGCGTCGCCGGCGCAGGCGTTTTCGAGGAACTCACCGCGCCCAGACCGCGGCAACTCCAACGCGCGGTCGAAAAGTGCGGTGACTCGATCCAAAGAGGAATCTTCCACGCGCGTCAGCTCAGGTACTCAGATCAGATCGGACCATCTCGCGCCGCAGCCACGCGCGCGCGAATGTCCAGTCCCGCTTCGCCGTGCGCTCGGAGATTCCGAGAGCGGCAGCGGTATCCTCAACGCTCAATCCCCCGAAGAAGCGGCACTCGACGACGCTCGCTTGCCTTTGTCCTATTCGCTCCAGGCGCTTGAGCGCCGCGTCGAGCGCGTCGAGCGTTTCTGCATGCTCGTCGGTGATGGCAATCTGCACGGCAAGGTCGTGATCGGGTCCGAGACTCAAATGCGGCGCGTCACCGCCGCGCTTCTGCCTGCGACGATCGCGGGCGTAGTTGCACAGGATATGGCGCATGGCTTTCGCTGCGACCGCAAAGAAATGCGTGCGACTTTCGGCCGGCACCTTTTTTTGATCGACCAGCTTTAGGTAGGCCTCGTGCACGATCGCCGTTGTATTGAGCGTGAGGTCACCCTGCCATTCCCGGCGTTGATGATGAGCGAGGCGGTGAAGCTCTTCATATACAAGCGGAAGCAAGTCGTTGAGCGCATCGCGCTCGCCGCGCTCGACCGCTTGCAAGAGGCTGGTAATGGAATGCTGCCCTAATGAGTCCATCGTTGCTGCCCTGTCAGAGCCCCTCTGGTGCATGCCATCGCACAGTAAATGGGAGATCGGCGAACGCTGACTCAAGATGTTAGCCTGTAGCGCGAGCGGTCGGTGCCGGGCTTAAAGCCGGATCCACGGGCAATTCATCGCCGCCGAGCAAATATGCGGCTCATCAGGAAAGGTAGCAATTGATCCGGCGTAAGCGCTGTGACTCTACCGGCGACGCGTCCCTCGGGCTCGGCAGGCACCCATCACGTAATCGCGTTCAGCAGATCCACGTACTCCGCGATGTAGGCGTCGAGCTTTTTCCGGCGGTACTGCATGATGAACCGCGGATGATCGAGAGCGTGCACGTTCCGAAACCATCCCTGCTCCTCGTTAAGCCGCTCGAAGTACGCCGCGTTCTTGCCGCGCCCCAGCACGACGACGTGTTCGCGATTCACGGGGAACTGGAGATGCTCGTCGATTGACTCTACGATGAACGGCGTGACCGCCTTCTCGAGCCGCTTGTCATCGTAGTAGTTCATGTTGATTCCCTTCTGCGTAAATCCCAGCGGACACACCGCCGACATGAACAGCCGGTCGTAAAAGGCCGCCGGTCCGCCGAGTGCGCTGACTACGCGGTAGACGAAATCGGCGGAGATCTCACGCTGGCCGGTGAACTCGTGCGGAATACCGCACTCGTTGGTGAGTGCGTACGGATCGGTGAATGTTACGCCGGTCAAGCCAGAGCCGAACCGGCCGGGATTGATTCCGATAATGAGAGTGCGCGGGCGCTCGTCGTTGAAGTACTTCGAGAGGAACCGCTCGATGCACCCACGAGTGCGCGGATCGGTGTAAGGATTCATTACGTGAATCCCGCGCGGAACTTTCGGCGCCTCGAGTAGGAGATAGAACGCGTTCACGCGCGCTCCGAAGGATCCGGCTTTCACTTCGCGCCCTGTATGGTCTACGGCTTCCCGATCAGCTTGGCGATTGCGGAGAGTAGAACCAGCTCATCGGTTATCGGCTTGGTGACATAGTCATCGAAACCCTCTGCGATAAACCGCTCCCTGTCACTCGGGGACGCGTGTGCGGTCAATGCTATGACAGGCAATGTTGCCAGCCGCGGATCCGCCTTCATTTTTTGAAGAACTTCGCATCCGTCCATGTTCGGCAGCGAGATATCGAGCAGCACTAAATCGAGTTCGTCTGCCGGCATTTCCTCGAGCGCAACGAGCCCGTCTTCGTATTCCAAGACCTCATACGAGTCTTCGAGAAGGACACGAACAAGCAGTCTGTTATCAGGGTTGTCCTCAACTACTGCAATTTTTTTCACTGGGATCGGTTGGTCGGGGAAAGTGTTTCTGTAATCCATGCCACGGCGGCAGCGAGCTGAACGTCAAGCATCATCGTTTTAACTGCCGCCAACTCCATGTCGCCGCATTCCGCGGCGATCTCGATCTCGCCTGCGGTTTCCATCAGCTCCAACGCGCCCATCTGTCCGGCGCTCGCCTTTAGGGAATGTGCTGCCTGCGCCAGTGAATCTGAGTTTCCATCCGCGACACTCTCTTTGATTTTTGTAACCTTGGCTGGCGCGGTGGTCTCAAAAAGGCTTTTCATTTTCTCCGCCAGTGCTTTTCCGCCCACGCGAAGCAGCATTTCCAGAGCCGCCGTGCCGAAGGCCGGCTTACACATCAGGCGGCCGGGAGCCGAAAGGTGGTGTTCCTCTACGTTTTTGCGAGACTTCCCGCAGAATAGTCCGCAGCCGCTCTTCCAGCGAGGCGCCTTTTTGAACTACACCGACCGTTGCGAATTCCAGCGCGCGCAGTTCGCCCGCGCTCAGTTCCTTTCCCGTTACTACAATTACGCTAAGGGGATGGGCCGGCGGGTCTGAAGCAATCGAACGAAGGAAAGACTCTCCCGTGTTACCCGGCATGACAAGATCAAGAAGCACCAGATCGGGCCTGAATGTGTCGAGGGCAGCAATCGCGCTTTCGACTTCGTGGATCACGCGCACTTCTGATGCGCCTTCCTCATGGACATAGGACGCGAGAAGGTGCTGCGTATCCGGATCATCGTCCACAATGAGAACTCGACCGACCCCGCTTGCACTTCGAGCGGCCTGCGCCAGCAGCCGGCCATCCAACGGCTTGGACAATACGGATACGGCACCAACAAGTCCTCCTCCCTGCTCTCGCGCGACGTGACTCACGATTACCACAGGGATGTGTCGTAGCAGTGGATCAGACTTCATTTTTTGCAGCACCTGTCGTCCATCCATTTCGGGCATCAGCAGGTCGAGAGTTACAAGATCGGGAAGACTTTCCCGGGCCTTTTGGATTGCTTCCTCGCCGGAAGCGGCACCGATGGCGGTCCCCCCCAGTTGGGCTACCTGGTGGGCGATGAGCATTCGGGCATCTGCATCGTCATCGATGACCAGCACCTGTTTTCCGGTGAGGGCGCTGGCCGCAGTCCGTGCCTGCTCGTCGGGCGCCGGAAGGATTTCCGTAGCGGCAGATGTGCGCGTTGCTCGCCTGCGTATTTCGACAATAAAGGTTGAGCCTTCGCCGAGGCGGCTTTCAACGCGCAGGTTGTAGCCGAGCAATTCGCATAGCGAGCGCGAGATGGGGAGCCCGAGACCGGTTCCACCGTAACGTCTAGTCGTGCTCTTCTCCGCCTGCTCGAAGGGAGTAAATATCGCGTCGATTCTTTCCGGGGGTATTCCGATTCCCGAATCGCGCACCTCCACTGAAACCGGTTGGGTCGTGTTCGAATCTACTCGCACAGTTACGCGCACCTCGCCGCGCTCAGTAAACTTTATGGCGTTGGCGACGAGGTTGACGAGGATCTGCTCCAGTCGGGCTGGATCGCTTTGTATGACCGCGAGCTCCGGCGGAACTGACGCAACCAACTTGATGTTCTTCGCCGCAACTATGGGTTCAAACTGCGCAATGACGTCGCGCACGACGGTGCCAATATCGGTCGGTCGGAGCTCTACCTCCATCCTCCCTGCTTCGATCTTGGACAGATCGAGAATGTCGTTGATCAAGCCGAGCAGGTTGACTCCATTCTTCTGAATCCGCTCGAGATACGTGAGGTCTTGCTCCCGCAGGTTGCCCGCTTTGTTCCGGAGCAAAACGTTGGCAAACCCAATTACAGAGTTTAACGGTGTCCGAAGTTCGTGGCTCATCCGCGCCAGAAAGTCGCTCTTAGCCGTGTTCGCCATTTCCGCCGCTTCTTTCCCCTTGCGCAGGGCGGCTTCCGCCAGCTGCCGGTCGGTGATGTCGCGAAAGCTCACCACAGCCCCCACGCTCCCGTCAACATCCGTCAACCGGTTTACGACGTACTCGACGGGGACGAATGTCCCATCCCGCTTCCAGATGAGCTCGTCGCTCACTTTCGAAGAGTCACCCTCCTGGAGGAGTTTGTACATGGGACAATCCTTCGCTGGGTACGGCGTCCCGTCCGCATACGAATGGTGAAACAGGGCGTGCGCGCGTTGGCCAACCATTTCTTCCGGCCGGTATCCCAACTGCTCCGCCATCGCGCGATTGGCAAAGGTGATGTATCCCTCCGCATCGAGTCCGTAAATGCCATCGCTCGTTGCTTCAACCAGAGTTTGGGCCTGCGCGGCGGCTATCCGACTGTCCCGCCTTGCCCTGGCAAACACGAACACTAAAAGTCCGGCAAAGAGTGCGAGAACAGTGGCGGTTGCCAGCCCAAGCCGCGAAGCGGTACCGGCTCGCTGCAAGCTTTCACTCTCTCGAGCCCGCCGGTGCTCGAGGAGGGCAAGCTCCCTGTTCTTCATCATCTCGATGGCAGCGCGTATGGAACCCATGAGCACTATTCCGCGTCCGGTCCTGACAATGGCAGCTGCATCGTCGAATCCGGATGCCCTTCGCAATGCGATGGTTTGATCGATCAATGCGAGTTTCGCGCGTGCGAGCGTCTCGAGCGTGTCGAGCGTTCGCTGCTGCTGCGGATTATCCCTGGTGAGGCGCCGCAGTTCAGCGATCGCATCCATCGCCATGCGGGGCGAGTTGAACGACTTGCCTAATGAGGATTCGAATCCCGTAATGATGAAGCCACGCTGACTGCTTTCCGCTTCATCGAGGGCGACGCGCTCGGCGTCAAGCGCGGCCAATACGTCGTAGGTATGATTGACCATGGCCCGCGTCTCTACAAGTGTGCGCAAACTGCTAAGCGTCATCAGTCCGACAGCGACGACAATGACCAAGGCGGCGACACCGGCAGCTATCGCGGCAGCCCTTCCCGATTTACTGGCGCCCAGCTCTCGTGCACGCGACAATGGGTTAGGGCGTAAGCTGCTCATGTTGGGAAACGAGAGTTGAGGATGTGCTCGAACATTATGCGGATGAGGAGGTATTGGTAATGGTGCGTCGCGTCCTCGTCATCGATGACGAAGAGGACATGCGCGTCCTCGCCCAGGTCTTTCTCGAGCTCAGCGGGCAATTTGAAGTCGTAGTTGCCGAGTCGGCCCGCCAGGGCTGCGAGTTGGCGGCTACCATCGGCCCGGACGCAATTCTGCTTGACTACATGATGCCGGAGATGAGTGGCGCCGAAGCGTATGCGCAGCTGAAGAACGATCCCCGAACGCGAAACATCCCGATCATATTTCTTACCGGAAAAGCTCACTCTTCAACGAGAGATGAGCTGGAAGCATTGGACATCGCTGGCATCATCGCAAAACCATTCGATCCAAGCAGCCTTGCGGATGAAGTGACTCGCGCACTCGCCCAACAACGCCCAAAGTGACTGGTGTGCTCGTGTGCGGACTTGGCGCCGAACTCACCGACGCCCTGTTCAAGGGGCTGGAGGGCGGTCCGGTCTCGTCCGCCCAAAGCGTCGCTGACGCGATCATTCAGCTGAAGGCCGGCGGCGATCAGCTCTTGGTGGTTGCGCAAGATTTTGACTCTCACACACCTGCCAAGTTTCTGGACACGCTCGAGCTCCGAGCGGTGAAGCCCCGCAATATCATGTTGTGTTTGCGTCCCGCTGACGCCCCCTTCTTAATGCAACCTCTCGCCGAGAGAGGAGTCACCCGCTTCTTCATGCTTCCGGTAGTAAGCGAAGAGCTTCTTCGCGAAACGGCGGCGCTTGCGAATCTCCGGCAGGCTGCGACGGCTTCGCCGGCCAGTATGAACTCCCACTCTGTGTTGGAGGCGGTGTGGAAGCGTTTCCGCGGCGCCACACTCGAGCGGGTCGACACTCTGGAGGATGCTGCGTTGGCGCTCCTCCAAGGACTTTTAACTCCGGAGAGGCGCGCTGTCGCGGAACGTGAGGCGCATAAGCTCGCTGGATCAGCAGGTACTTTCGGGTTCCCTGCCGGCACCAGAATCGCTCGTGATCTCGAAAATCTTTTTGCTCGACACGATTTGGACGCTTCCGACGCAGTGGCAATCTCGCAAGACGTTCTGCAGCTGCGCTCGATTCTAGAAGGGGAACCGCGCGTGGAGCAAAGTGCGGTGACGGCGACGGCTCCTGATGGCGCCCAGACCAACGCCCTCTGCGTTGGTTTCGATGCAACATCTCTGGACAGACTCCAGATGGAAGCGGAAGTGCGGTCCATAGGGCTTTGCGCCTGCACCGCCGATGAGGCACGCGCGCTTCTGCGCCAGCGAACTTATTCGGCTGCACTCCTTCGGCTTTCCGGAAACGTCGCGACCGCCTCGGAGCTGGAGCTGATTCCACTACTGGCCGCCGCCGTACCTCGCATTCCTACAATTGTAATTGGCCCGCGCGGGTCACTGGACGCACGACTTCAAGCCATGAGGGAAGGCGCAAGTGAGTACCTCGAGTTCGGCGTCCCGCCCGGAATCGCACTCGACAGCGTTCAGAATCTCGCTCGCGCTGACGCTCCCCGCTGCCGGGTGATGGCAGTTGACGACGATCCACAGATTACAGCTGCGGTTACCGTTCTGCTGAGTGAATCTGGTATCGATGTTCACGCCGTCAACGACCCCCGACAGTTCTGGGAAAGCCTGGAATCGACTAGTCCCGAGTTGCTAGTGCTCGACCTCGACATGCCGCATGTCACCGGATTCGAGCTATGCAGAATCATCCGCCAGTCTCCCCGTTGGAATGCGCTCCCCATAGTCGTCCTCACAGCGCGCTTTGATGCAGAGAGCATTCAGCGTGTGTTCGACTGCGGTGCCGATGACTATGTTGTGAAGCCGATTGTGAACGCGGAGCTGGGGATTCGCATCCGTAACCGCCTTCAGCGATCGCGTCTTCAGCGGGAGTTGTCTGAAACGGATGCGGCTACGGGAGTTCCGAGCCGGCGAAAGGCAACAGATCTCCTGGAACGATTTCAAAAGCTCGCTGCCCGGCGAGGTGACGCCTTTTCGCTAGCGGTGGCCGGTCTGCACCAAAGCGGGCAAGCAACAGAGACGGAATTCGCCGATGCGATGAAAAAGCTTGGTGGCCTGTTGCTAAAGTCTTTCCGCGGTGCCGACATCGTCGGCCTATCTGGGGACGGCGAATTTGTGATCGGCCTGTACGGCGCTACCAAGTTCACGGCGAGAGACCAGCTGCGCGAGGTTTTCGATCGCGCCCACGAGGGTCTTGTCGCGCTCAGCGGCGATCAACGCGAGTTTACTTTCACTGCGGGAATCGCCGAATTCCCCGGGGACGGCGCCGATGTCGAGGCACTGCATATCAAAGCGCGAGATGCGCTCGTTTTAGCACGACAACAGGAAAGCGCGGGCATCGCGCTCGCCGGTGGCGTTCATCGCGACGCTGTCGCTTCAGTTGACGTCGTAATTGTCGAGGATGACGAGGCGCTCGCCGCGGTGTTGGAGCACTCGCTCACCAACCAGCGGCTGACGGTGAGAAAGTTTTCGGATGGTGAAAACGCATTGTCGGCGCTCCTTGGCGAGAAAGCCGACGTGTTCCCCCGTGTCATCCTCCTCGATGTCGATTTGCCTGGAGCAAACGGGCTCGACGTGCTCAGGCGCTTGAAAAGTGCAAAGGTGACCGACCGCAGCCGTGTAATAATGCTGACGGGACGCACGAGGGAGTCAGACATTCTCACCGCTCTCGACCTCGGCGCCGCGGATCACGTCTCGAAGCCTTTCAGCATTCCCGTGCTTATGCAGAAAGTTCGCACAGCTCTCGCCGAAACCGCCGGGTGATTAACGAAGCGATCCTGCGCGTGGTAATGTCGGTCGAGGTCTCGGTCCTCGCGGTCGCAGTTCTAGTTTTTCTGACCCACGGGCTATGGCTTTTTCTCTCGGCCCGGCGCCGCGAGCGCTTGTTGAAAGTTGGACGCGAAAGTCTCGTCCGGGTACTCTCTGAGAGCGCAACACAATCAGATCGTAATGCTCTGATGCGTCTCCCTCGCAATGTGAAGGCGACGGTTTTCCTGGAGATCTCAAAACATCTCACCGGTACGGCCAAGGGAATTCTCAAGGAGGCGGCTGAGACTTCGGGCCTCGTGGCGGGTGCTTTCAAGTGGTGTGAAAGCATCTCGTGGAGAAGGAGACTTAAGGGGGTGCGTGTCCTGGCGCAGCTCGAAAAAGCGGACCCACTCGTCCGTAAACTTCTCCACGATAGGAATGCAGCGGTGCGCGCGCAGGCGGCAGAATGGGCAGCGGCGAATCCGGTGCCCGGCGTCATCGATGACCTGCTGGCGTTGCTGACACTCCCCGATGCAGTGTCGGAATTTGCTGTGCAGGACTCGCTGCTGCGGATGGGTCCCATCATTGTTGAGCCTCTGGCGCAATACCTTGAAACCAATGATGGCCGGCACGCGGAAATCGGTCTGGTACTCGCCGAGCCCCTCGCCGAGCCGCGCTTTTTTCCCGCCGCGCGGCGTGCGATTGAAAAGGGCGGGCGGGGAGAACGGAAGGCGGCCGCGCGCTTGCTGTCAGCAATTGGGGGAGCCGAGGCGGCGGCGCTGCTGGTGACGAAACTTGCGGATCCCGATGATGAAGTTCGAGCCGAGGCGGCACGCGGTCTGGGCAGGATGCGTCACTGGCCCGCGGCTACGCACCTGTCCGGAATGCTCGCAGACGATTCATGGAACGTGCGCCAAGAGGCGGCATTTGCGCTTCGAACCATTGGCGCCCCGGGAATCCTGCTACTCCGCCGTGCCGCCCGCGCGGGCAATCGAGGGGCGGATATAGCGCAAATGGTTCTCGATATTCCAATCTTGCGCACGGTTTCATGAAAGAGATCATCTCAGCCGTCATCATGCGCGCCGAGTTTGTCGTGCTCGCGTACTTCGTTCTGGTGAATGGGTGGTATCTCGTACTGCTCGTGAGCGCTTTTCTCGAGATGCGCCGCCACATGGCGCACATCTCCGGAGAAAGCCGCTGGCGGCTCCTTTCGTCTGCACTCTCGCCGACCATCTCCATGCTCGCGCCCGCCTACAACGAGGAAGCAACGGTGGAAGTGAGTGTTCGCGCACTGCTGGCTCTCCACTATCCGGGGCTCGAGGTCATCGTCATAAACGACGGCTCAAAAGACAGCACCATCGATCTTCTCGTGGACAAGTTTGCTCTCGTTCCAGTGAGGACGGCCTACGATCAGCGGATCAAAACCAAAGGGGTAAAGAGTGTCTTTCGCTCAACGACATACGCCGGGCTCATTGTTGTGGACAAGGAGAACGGAGGAAAGGCTGACGCGCTCAACGTAGGTTTGAACTTCGCGAATGGCTCTCTCGTTTGTGCGATGGACGCTGACACGCTCATCGAAGCCGACGGGTTGCAGCGGATGGTCCGTCCGTTCCTGCACAGCAATAACGTGCTCGCCGCGGGGGGCACGATCCGCATCGTCAACGGGTCGACGGTAGGAGCCGGCCGGATAACGAGGACTGGAGTTCCATCCAACCTGATTGCAGGATTTCAGATTGTGGAGTATCTGCGCGCTTTTTTGTTCGGACGCCTTGGATGGAATCGACTGGGTGGAAACCTGATTATCTCGGGCGCATTCGGACTATTCGATCGAAAAGCCGTGTTGGATGCGGGCGGCTACCTTCACGACACCGTCGGCGAGGACATGGAGCTCGTGCTTCGTCTCAAGCGGCGCTCTTATGACGCGGGTGGGAAAGGCGTCATCGCGTTCGTACCGGATCCGGTCGCGTGGACTGAGGCGCCGGAAAGCAGCCGTGTGCTGGGCCGGCAGCGGGACCGCTGGCAGCGCGGACTTGCCGACGTGTTATGGCGTCATCACGGAATGTTTCTGAACCCGAAGTATGGCGTGACTGGAATGCTGGTATTCCCGTACTACGTGCTTGTCGAGCTTCTCGCACCGGTGATTGAGGCGCTGGGATTGGTCGGCCTGATTGTCGGGCTCTTCTTCGGCATGCTGGACGCGCGATTTGCGCTTCTGTTTTACCTGAGTGCGTACGGCCTGGGTACCGCTCTTACTGCTATGACCCTCGTGCTGGAAGACATCAGCTTTCACCGTTATGAGACGCTTCAGGACCGGCTGCGCCTTTTTCTTTTCGCCCTCGGTGAAAACACGGGATACCGTCAAATGACGGTCTACTGGAGACTTCGAGGGCTTTGGAAGTTCCTCCGCGGCCGAAAAGACTGGGGAGCGATGGAGCGAAAAGGCTTCGCTAAAGCACCGCCGGGGTGACGCGCGCTCACACCCTTATGAAAGAACCACACTCGCCGAAAACTTCACGGCCACCGTGAGCGACGCCCAAACGAAGCCGGCGTGGCAATACCCGGGCAATAAAAACCGATACTTTACGTGGGTGCGCAAATCGTTGGTAATCGGAGAATTCAGATGCGTCGGTGGATCGGCTGGTCGGTAATTGCGGTAGGTCTCATCCATCTTTTCCTGGGGTTTCTACTCTTTCGCAACGAGCTACGCGATATAGTCGCCGCCGGCCTGGTCAATAGTCTTGGAGACCGCGAGCCCCACCGCTACCTCGCATTCTGGTTTACCTTCGCGGGGATCGTCACCGTACTCCTCGGTTACCTCATCGACTGGGTCGAGCACGTCGTCCGGCGGCCCCTTCCCGCAGGAGTTGGCTGGAGTCTACTCGCAATGGCCATCGTCGGCGCGGCTATGTCGCCGGTGTCGGGGTTTTGGCTTCTGTTTATCCCCGCGCTCGGTGCGGTCGCGCAATCAAGAGCAACCGCGGGGAGCTAGCGTCGCCCGCCGTCGGATTGTGTATCAAGACTCTGCCCGGCGCGAGGGAACCGAGATCGAGTGCGCCACGGGACTCCGAAGTTAAATCGCCGAGGCGATCACACTCGCGCAGTAACGAACACGCCGGCCGTTGGACGGCCGGCGTTCACCCGGTTGCCTTACGCAAGGAACGGTGTCACGATTGCCAGAACCTGATCCTTCGTCAGCGGCTCGTCGAACGCCTCGGTTACCGCCGGCGTTCCCCCGAAGTTCGCGCCAAGTGGGGCCGCGTTGATTCCAGCGTGAGTGGTGTTGTCTTCGCCGTTGTACACGGGCTGCGTTGCCGCTGGAAGATTGCCGCGGTCCGCGTTGGTGATCCATCCCTTCTGACCGCGAAGACGACGCACCTGTGAGGCATGCCGTGCCTCTACCGAATGGATCTGCAATGCCGCTGTTAGAACCGCTTTGTTCGAGGCAACGTTGCCGGCCTGTCCTTTATAGGCGCGCACGCCGGTGTCCTCGAGTGCCTGCGCCACCGCGAAGAAGGTTGCCTTGTTGGTGAACACATCCGGGAACGCTCCCTTGGCGGTAAAATCAAAGTTCGGTTTCGCCACCGGGGTGCTGGAGAAAAAATCAGCGATAATCGTGCGCAGAAACTTTACGTGCGACGTCTCGTGCATGCTGATCTGCTGGATCGCATTGCTCTCGCCGGTGGAAAATGAAGTTCCGAGGCGGGTCAGACCGGTCCGATAAAACTCGTCCTCCAGATACTCGAGGGTGAGTGCGAAATTGAGCGAGTCGAGGATGGGCGCGATGCCCTGCGCACCAGCAGAACTCGAGAAAGCGGCAAGAGCGATCGGGACGCCAAGGCTGAGCCCGGTCAGCATCGCGGCGCGGGAGGCCGATGGTACGGTTTCGCCGACATCTATCAGCCGGCGCGGCTCGCCGCTCGCGTGCCCGCCGACTTCTTTTATGGTGCAGTGGTCCATCATGATCTGAATCTCCGGAAAGTCGTTGAGCTACGAGACGAAGCGAATGGATTCCCTAATGAACAGCCCGGCACCGCCGAGTGCCTCCCCGGATCCGACTGCCTGGCCGGGCTCGAGCGCCTGGTCGAGTCCCGAGGTGCGGTCGACAATGTCGTCGCCGGCAAAGTCGCGCGAGCCGGGATTCAGCAGGTCACGGATTGCCGCCGCGTGACGGGCTTCCACCGACACGATCTTCCCCGCTACCAACAGGTTATTCAAATCTTTGAGAAGCTTCCCGGAGCCATTGTACGCGCCCACTCCGATGTCCTCGAACGTCTTGGCGGTGCGGAGGATGCTGACCCGATCACGGAAATTCACGCTGCTGAAATCGGGCGTAAGATTTGGGATCTTCGCTGTACCAAGCGCCTGAGCGAGGAAATCGCGATGGATGACCTCGTGATTCCGGATGTCCGTGAGGATGGCCTGCTCCGCGACGGAGAGTCCTGACCCGGAAAACGCCTGCACCACTTGTGTATAGTACGCAGCCTCGAGCTGCTCAAGCGCGTACGCGTAGTTGAGCACTCCGGTGTCATTGCCAAGATTGATCACCAGGTCCGCGTTCGGCTCGGGGGCCGTCGGGTTGTTGTCTTTGTTGCTGCACGCTCCGAAAACCGAGGGAAGAAATACGGCGACCCCGCCCAGCGCGGCAACTCGAAGAAATTCGCGCCGCGTGGACTCCATCCAAAGGTCCCCCGCCCGCGCGATAGTGACACGGTTACCGGCATTGTTACTCATTTCATTACTCCCGTGGCCTACTGAAGTGGCGTCCGTCGAGACGGCGGTTCTGGCGAGAATGGTCATCGCGCCGCTCCAGAGACGAAGATGATGGGACAGTTCACGATGATGCCTGCCGCGGGAATACCCCCGAGCGATGAGTTGCGCGCTCCCTGCGGTGTGGCCGACGTCAACCAGCCATCTGCGTAGAGCTCGATTACATTCAGCGGCGCGATCGGCTCCCGCTTGTCGCTTGTAATTCTCCTCACGATTCCCGCGTCAATTGCAGCCTGCGTCCACTTGACGGGATGGACGTCCCAGAGCGGGCTGTAGTTCACCGCGTCGCAGAACGCGGACGGATTGTTTGCATCCTCGCATCCCGCCTGTTCCTGAAAGAGGTTTAGCGGATCGCCCTCACCCAGCACTGCCGACTGAAGTCCCTGGCGCTCTGGATTGTTCACTCCCCGCGGGCCATTCACGATCGGGACGAGCGCTTCGCGTGCGGAGCGGAAAGGTTTGTCATCGCCGGGGAAAGGCGCAAAGTTGAGATTCGGCGTAAAGGTTCCTTGCTCTAGCGCGGCGAGATCGTGGTCCGAGGTTTCAGTGCTCGAGTAAAGGATGGAGAACCCTTCGTAGAATCCGTGCACGAGCTTCATCTTCACCTTCATGCCGACTGAGTCGATGCTCAGAACCCGGTCGTGCAGGCCGGTCTTGTTAGCTACGTGCGAGGCGTTGTACACAATCTTCCCGTCGAACGTCACGAGCGGCGTGTACATCGCGTCGCCAGTGGATCCCGGCACGGTCGAAGGATCCAGCGGAAAGAGATCGCGGCCCGGCACGAGTTTCCGGACAGGAGAGAAATCCACGTTGCCCACGAACTTCGGCACCGGGAAGCCGTTCGGATTTGACCGGCCTCCACTCGCCTTCGTCACTGTCTGTACCGCCTTCGTCTGCATCGCGTGAACGAGCTTTGGAGTCCAATTCACCCCAAGTCGTATTGACTCGTCGACGTTGTTGGACTCAGTGATGATGAAATAGACATTCGCGCCATTCGCGTCCTGCCCGCGATAGAGCGGCAGCGTAGCAGTTGCGGCGATAGTATCAACGTCCGTCGCGCTGGCGAGACTGTTTGGCAGCATCCGCCGTTTCGGATCGGTCGCTGTATCGTTGTTACATGCAGTCGCCACCGCAGTAATGCCCAACACTACGAGGGGTCGAGCCCAATGTCCCAGCATATCGCCTTCTGCGCGGAGGTTTAGTGGTGAACTGCGGTGACGTCGCACGTCACCGCATTTTCGGTTGTTTTGTAGGGTAGGCACGAACCGTTCCGATTTGTAGCACACTAAATGCGACAGATGCCGAAAGTTGTCGAAGCTGTAACCACCGCTTTTTAGCCTATCACATGCCTTCCAAAAATCGCCGCGCGGCGGTCGCGCTTGAACTCCGCGAACGCATCCTCAACCAACTCGTGCTTGGAGTGGCGCAGGTTGGCGACAAGCTGCCTGGGGTGAGAGCTCTGGCAAAAGAGTTTAGGGTGAATCCGCGCCTCATCAGCGGCGCGTGTGCCTTGCTCGAGGAGGAGGGGATCGTGCGGCGTCGCGACAGGTCCGGCGTGTATATCACTGCCCCGGAGGAGGCGCGCACTTCGCAGCAGGAAGCGAATCTCTGGATGCTGGATTTTTTCGCCCAGGGCGTTCACCGCGGCCTCTCGCCCCAGGAAGTGGCCCGGGTGCTACACAATGTCTTCGAGGCGGGCTCGCTGCGTGTGCTAGTGGTTGAATGCAACGACGATCAGATGTGGTCCCTTGCGGATGAGGTAACCCATGATTTCGGCATGCTCGCGGACACTGTGGACCTCGACGTATTGCGCTGCGATCCCTCATACCTGCCTGACAATCCCTGCGATCTCGTGCTGACGACCGCCTATCACAACGATCACGTACGCCCTCTTGCCCGCCGTCTCGGCGTGCCGATGCTGGGCGTGACAATGTGCACAGGACTGTTCAAGGAAGTCGCACGACTGCTGGCGGAAGGCGAGGTCCATTTCGTCCTCTCGGACGCGCGGATGGAGCGCAAGGTGCGTCGCATACTTTCTAAGGCAGAGAGATTCGATCGGCTCCGCACGCACGTCTCGCCGCGCGACGATCTGGATCTCATTCCGAAGGATGCCGCGGTTTATGTCACGCGCCTCACTCGCGCGCGGCTGGGCGAAGACGGGGTTCCGGGACGCGGCCTCCCCGAGGCCCGCGTGTTAACGAAAGAATCGGTGCGGGACCTGATGCAGATCGTGCTCGACCACGCGATGCGTGAAGCCGCGATCGAGGAAAAAGCGTCGGCTTAGTCGGCTCGCCCGGCCGGAACGATTTTCTTCGCCCGCGCACTTTCGGTCTCAGAAAGCAGTTGTTCTACAACCCTATCTTCATCCTCGTACCGGCCCTCACCGAAGTGATGGAAGCGGATGCGTCCCCGCTTATCGGCTATGTAAAGGCTTGGCCAGTACTGGTTGTTGAAAGCCCGCCAGATTCCGTAATTCGCATCGAGCGCAACGGGGTAGGTCACGCCTAGCCGCCGCACGGCATCAGCTACGTTGCCCGGCACTCGCTCGCGCGCGAGCTCGGGCGTGTGCACACCGACGACTACGACGTCGCGGCCGCGGTACTTCGCCGCCAGAGCTTTCACGTGGGGGAGCACGTTCAGACAGTTGTAGCACTCGAAGGTCCAGACGTTCACCACTACCACCTTTCCCCGCAGCTGTTCAGCAGTTAGCGGGGAGCCGGCAGCTCCGGTGTTGAGCCAGCCGGTTGCACCATCGAAGGAGGGCAGCGGACCTTCATCGGGCGTGGGGATCGGGGCGGGCACAATTCTCCTCGAAGCGAGAGATGCCGCGACTAGTTGGCGGTCGGGGACGAGGCGGTCTAGCACGAGCTCCTCAGCGGCGGCGGTTTGCACCAGGCCTCCCGACGAAAACACCCGCGCGTCCCAGCCGATAATGAGCAGGAACGCTGTCGCCAGCGCGGTCGCACCCAACACACGCCGCGCCCAAATGTCGACCCGCGCACCAGCCATTCCACGGAGCGCGCTGAGCGCGCGTCCGCTGAGGGCGATTCCACCCGCCAGGGCAAACGCCGCACCTGCCCCGAACGTCGCAAACATTGACGCGGCGAACGCCGGGCGTCCGCTTCCCGCCGCTGCCGCGGCGACGAAACCGAGAATGGGACCGGCACACGGCGCCCACAGGAGTCCGGTTGCGAGGCCGAGCACGAGAGCGCGCCCGGGTGATTGTGTATCAGTTGCCGCATCTTGTCCCTGCGCGCTGACGCGATACAGCGTGAGTCGCGTCCCAACCCTCACGAAGGGGCGTGTCACCCACGCCGCCACCCGGGGCGACATCAGACTTGCTCCGGCAAGCGCGAGTACAAAGAGAGCGGGGATCCGGCTGAAGTCGGCCGCTGAAGCGATCCACAATGCGCCGAGTGTGCCAACCGTTGCTACCGCTACAAATGACAGCACGAGGCCCGCCAGCAACCAGAGGGTGTGGCGGGAGAATGGCCGCCCGCCATACGTGAAGACGAAAGGAAGCACGGGCAGAATGCACGGGCTCAGGATGGTCAGCAATCCGCCGCAGAATACCGCGAGATACAACAGAAAGAGTGCCATGTCCAAACCTCAGAAGTTGGTCAGCGACTCCGATGGATGTTCCGTAGTCAGCCGGCGATATGACACTTTCTACACCCCTGCTTCGATTTCCATTCGTCGCCTTGGCAGAGAGCAGAACCTGTTCATCGGTTATCGGCTTCGTGACATAATAATTGAAGCGGTCTGCGATAACCGCTCCGTGTCACACAGACGCGTGTGCGGACAAATTGTGCGGTGTGATCGTCAGTCGCCGCATTCGGCCAAACGTAAATGGGACGGGCCCTGGCCTACGCCAGGACTCGCGCCCCGCTCGCGCGGCTCCGTACAGCAGCCGCACGCTCTACCGGTCTACATATCCGGGTGGTCCGGATCTGCGGTTCCGCCCATCGCTGGGTTGAACATCAACTTCTCGGTGTAAGGCGCGGATCTTCCCGCCTTCATCGCCATAACCTGCTCGCCGTACATTTTCCGGGCGTCCGATACGGAGCGTCGGCCGGTCGCGATCTCATTGGCGAGATTAAGGGCGAGAAAGTTCGCGGCCTCCTTGTCGCAGCGGGCCGAAAGCTCGCCGTTGGTGCGCTCTACGACCACGCTGCCGTCGTACATCGCGAGCTCGTCGTACTTATCCAATGGAGTCTTGTAGTCGATCCACTGCTGCATCACGTCCGTGTGCGGTCCCGGGAACTGGTGGTTCATCTCATAGTTGTAAACGATGGTGCGCTTCCACTGCCCGGTCCTTCCCCACATCGCCATATGCTCGTTCATATGCATCGGCTTGCCGTACTTCTTCATCATGTACATCGCCGCTTCCTTGGATGCCTTTGGCCACGACTGCATCATCCGCTGCATCTGGGCCGCGCTTGCAGAGCCCTTCTGCATCTCCTTGTTCATCCCCATACCCTGGGCGCCGGCGCTCTGCGCGCCGATGAAAGCGGCGGTGAACAGCGCTGGAACGATCAGGTATCGCATTCGGCAAATCCGGTTCATTGATTCTCCCTTGAAGGTGTCCACGAAAGGGAGTGGCACAGATCGGACCATCCGGTTCGAAAACGTACGTACAAACGAGTTTGACACGCAAAACTGCAGCAGCTTACCGGCCATTTCCCCGCTGCTACATCACTGCAGAACACTTTTGGATTTGGGACAAGGGGTGGCCGAAGAAATTCGAACCTATGAGAGGATCGGTTCGGGCGCGCGTCGCTGGTCTGCGTGATGGTCGGATTCGCGAGTTCGAAGAATCGTTCCCAAAAGCTGCGCGTACTCTGCGATGTGGGCGTCGAGCTTTTTCCGGCGGTACTGCATGATGAACCGCGGATGATCGAGAGCGTGCACGTTTCGAAACCATCCGTGCTCCTCGTTAAGCCGCTCGAAGTACGCCGCGTTCTTGCCGCGCCCCAACACGACGACGTGTTCGCGATTCACGGGGAACTGAAGATGTTTCTCGATTGACTCTACGATGAACGGCGTGACCGCTTTTTCGAGCCGCTTGTCGTCGTAGTAGTTCATGTTGATTCCCTTCTGCGTGAATCCCAGCGGACACACCGCCGACATGAACAGCCGGTCGTAGAAGGTCGCCGCACCGCCGAGCGCGCTGACCACGCGGTAGACGAAATCGGCGGAGATCTCGCGCTGCCCGGTGAATTCGTGCGGGATACCGCACTCGTTGGTGAGTGCGTACGGATCGGTGAATGTCACGCCGGTCAAGCCCGAGCCGAACCGGCCGGGATTGATTCCGATGATGAGAGTGCGCGGGCGCTCGTCGTTGAAGTACTTCGAGAGGAACCGCTCGAGGCACGCACGAGTGCGCGGATCGGTGTAAGGATTCATGACGTGAATCCCGCGCGGAACTTTCGGCGCCTCGAGTAGGAGATAGAACGCGTTCACGCGCGCTCCGAAGGATCCGGCTTTCACTTCGCGTCAGCCCTGCCGCAGCTCGCGCAGATTTCGATACAGCTCCAGCGATTCCGGATTGGCGAGCGCTTCGGTGTTTTTCACTTCGCGCCCGTGGATGGTCTCGCGCACGGCTATCTCGCTGATCTTTCCACTCACCGTCCGCGGAATGTCGGTGACGGCGACGATCCGCTTCGGCACGTGTGCCGGACTCGTGTTCTCGCGTATGCGCGTGGCGATTTTCTTTTTCAGTGCCTGGTCGAGAACCACTCCGTCGCGAAGGCGAACGAACAGCACGATACGAATGTCGCCGGGAGAATTAGTCTTTATCTCCTGCCCCACCGCCACCGCTTCAATTATTTCCGGGAGCTGCTCGACCTGCTTGTATATCTCAGCGGTCCCGATGCGGATGCCGCCGGGATTGAGCGTGGCATCGCTCCGGCCGTAGATGATCAGCCCGTCGTGCGCGGTGAGCTCGGCCCAGTCGCCGTGGCGCCACACGCCCGGAAAGTGATCGAAGTACGCGGCACCGAATTTCTCTCCGCCCGGATCGTTCCAAAAAGAAACGGGCATGCTCGGAAACGATTTGGTGCAGACAAGCTCGCCCGCCGCACCGCGAACCGCCTCGCCGCTCTCATCAAACACATCGACCGCCATCCCCAGTCCTCTGCACTGGATTTCGCCGCGATACACCGGCGCAAGAGGGTTGCCGAGCGCGAAGCACGAAACGATGTCAGTGCCGCCGCTGATGCTCGCGAGGTGAACGTCGTTCTTGATCTTTGAGTACACGAAATCGTATGAGTGCGGAGCGAGTGGGCTTCCGGTGGAGAGAATTGCACGCAGCGAAGTCAGGTCGTGCGCGGTACACGGCACGGCGCCTGATTTCTCGATCAGCGCGAGGTATTTCGCGCTCGTCCCGAAGACGGTGATGCGCTCCTTCTCCGCCATCTCCCAGAGAATCCGTGAGTGCGGCGATAGCGGCGCCCCATCGTAAAGAACGATTGCCGCACCGCTTGCGAGCGCGGTGACGAGCCAGTTCCACATCATCCAGCCGCATGTCGTGAAGTAAAAGACGCGGTCTTCGCGCGTGATGTCCGTGTGCAGCACGTGCTCCTTCAAATGCTGGATGAGCGTTCCGCCCGCGCCGTGAACCATGCACTTCGGTAGACCGGTGGTGCCCGACGAGTACATGATGTAAAGCGGATGGTCGAAGGGGAGACGCGCGAACAAAGCTTCTTCAGCGTTCACACGAACGGCGTCGGGGAAATCGCCAACGTTTCCC
>JACDDT010000080.1 GCA_013816855.1 Gemmatimonadaceae bacterium | reverse complement strand
GGCCGAGATCGTCCAGCGCAACCGGCTGGTTCTCGACACGGAAGATGTTCGTGAAGCCACGCTTCGGAACGCGGCGCGTGAGAGGCATCTGTCCGCCTTCGAAATGCGGCTTGCCTCCGCCCGGTCCGTGATGGCCCGCGCGTGCCTTGATTCCCTTGTGTCCCTTTCCTGACGTCTTACCGGTGCCCGAGCCGGGTCCGCGGCCGAGACGCTTTCTGTCGCGGTGCGATCCTGGTGCGGGAACCAAATTGTGCAGACCGACTCGCTCGGTCTTCGTCTTCTCTGTTTTCGCCATCGTTATTTCTCGACTGGTGTGACTTCGACGAGGTGACGGACGCGCTTGATCTGGCCGCGCAGCGTCGGTGAATCCTGCTGAATCACTTCATCCTGATGGTGCTTCAGTCCGAGCGCTTCGAGCGTCTGGCGCATTCTCCACGAATGGCCGATACCGCTGCGAACCTGCTTGATGCGGACCTTTCCATCGGTGATGGTCTCCTTGGGCGTCGTCTTCGGGCCCTTGGTGTTCCACCATACGTGTGTCCTAGGCATGCGAGACCTCCTTCACTTTCGCGCGTGAGCGATAACCGATGCTGCTGACTTCAAGGCCGCGCTCGCGAGCAACTTCTTCCACCGTCGTGAGCTGCTGAAGTCCCTCGAGCGCCGCTAGAACCATGTTGTGCGGGTTCGTAGAGCCCAAGCTCTTCGTGAGAATGTCGGAGATGCCTGCGCACTCCATGATGGCGCGCACTGCACCGCCTGCAATCACTCCCGCTCCGGGAGCGGCGGGCTTCATCAGCACGCGTCCGGCGCCATGCTTGCCGATCACTTCGTGCGGAATCGTTCCGCCGGTCATCGGGATGCGCACCATATTGCGGCGAGCTCCATCGACAGCCTTGCGAACCGCTTCTGAGACTTCGTTCGCCTTGCCCGTGGCAAAACCGACCTTGCCCTGTGCGTCGCCCACCGCGACGAGCGCGTTGAACGAGAAACGCCGTCCGCCCTTCACGACTTTCGCTACACGGTTGATGGCGATGACGTTCTCGACGAGCTCAGCTCCGCCCTCGCCTCTTCCGCCGTCACGACCGTCGCGCGACTTGCCGTCGCGGCCCTTTCCGCCGCCCGGCCCGCCACGTCCACCGCCGGGGCCACCACGACCGCCGCCTGGACCACCACGACCGCCACCTGGTCCGCCACGTCCACGGCCCTGACCGCCGCCGCCACGCGCAGAGCGCTGGCGCATCGGCTCGGCCGCTGCGGGTGCTTCCGCGGGATTGTTGTCGGCCGCCGGAACGGCGACTTCGGGATTTTCGTTATCCGCCATTACTAAAACTCCAGTCCGCCCTCTCGGGCTCCGTCGGCCAGCGCTTTCACGCGGCCGTGATATTTGTAGCCGGCGCGGTCGAATACGACCTGCGTTACACCGGCACTCTTCGCTTTTTCGGCGAGACGCTTGCCGACTTCACCCGATCTCTCGACCGGCTTTCCCGTCAAACCACTGTCCGTCACGGTCATCAGCGTGCGCTGCGAAGCGTCGTCCACCAGCTGTGCGTAGATGTGCTTCAGCGAGCGGTACACCACGAGACGGGGACGCTGCGCGCTTCCGATGACCTTCTTGCGAAGGCGGAAGTGGCGGCGCGTTCTCAGCTGACCGCGCGACTTTGGTCTTGGCATCTTAGGCATTACTTCGCTCCCGCCTTACCGGCCTTTCCAGCCTTGCGGCGAATGACTTCGCCGGCGTACCTGATTCCCTTGCCCTTGTACGGCTCGGGTGGACGCAGGCTTCTCAGCTCCGCGGCTACCTGTCCGACGATCTCTTTGTTCGCGCCTTCAACGAGGATCTGCGTCGGCTGCGGCGCGCTGAGCTTGATTCCCTTGGGCGCCTTGTACTCCACCGGATGGGAGAACCCAAGCGCGAGCTGCAATCCATAAGGACGCACCTCTGCCTTGTATCCTACGCCCGTGATGTCGAGCTGCTTCTTGAAGCCGGTGGTGACGCCTTCCACCATGTTGGCGACGAGCGTGCGGCTCAAACCGTGGAGCGCCTTGTGATTCGAGTCCTCTGAGGGACGCGAGACGGTCACCTGGTCGTTCTCCATCGCGATCTTCATTTCCGGATTGATCTTCCGCTCTAGCTCGCCCTTCGGGCCCTTCACCTTGATGTGGTTGCCATCGAGGGTGATGGTGACGCCCTTGGGAACGGCGATTGGATGCTTTCCGATACGTGACATTTTCGTTCCTTACCAGATAAGAGCGAGAATTTCGCCGCCGGTGCGCGCCTGGCGCGCCTGCCGGTCGGACATCACGCCCTGCGACGTGCTGAGGATCGCCATGCCGAGTCCGTTGCGGACCCGGGGGATCTCGGAGCAGCCGACGTATTTACGAAGTCCCGGCGTAGAGACGCGCTGAAGCTCGCGAATCACCGGCTGGCCGCTCTGCGCGTACTTGAGAATCACGCGAAGAAGCGGGCGGCCGTTCTCGCCGTCGAGTGTCTTGTAGTCCTGAATGAAATGGTTCTCCTTCAGGATCTTTGCGATTTCAACCTTGAGCTTGGAGAGCGGCATGTCCACGCGGCGATGCTTCGCCCCTAAGGCATTCCGTATTCTCGTCAGCATATCGGCAATCGGATCAGTCATGCTCATCGAATCTTGTTCCTTGTCCTACCGTATCCCGTGAGGGACGCGTAGAAGTGAATGGTTACCAGCTCGCCTTGCGCACGCCCGGGATGTAACCCGAGAGCGCCAAGTCGCGGAAGCAAATACGGCAGACGCCGAACTTGCGAAGGAACGCGCGCGATCTTCCGCACCGTCCGCAGCGATTGTGCTTTCTGATGCCGAACTTCGGCTTCCGCTTGCTCTTCTCCACCATGGCTTTTCTCGCCATCGCTATGCCCCTGCCTTCGTGATGATCGGCTTGTCGTCGCCCTTGAACGGCATGCCTAGTTCGCGCAGCAGCGCGAACGCCTGGTCATCGCGGTTCGTCGTCGTGACGAACGTGATGTCCATTCCATGAATCTGATCGACCATGTCGTAGTTGATTTCCGGGAAGATCATCTGCTCCTTGATGCCGAGCGTGTAGTTGCCGCGGCCGTCGAACGCGCGCGTGTTGATGCCGCGGAAATCGCGGATGCGCGGGATCGCGACGGTGATGAACCGATCGAGAAACTCCCACATCCTCGCACCACGCAGCGTCACCGCGGCGCCGATCTCCTGCCCTTCGCGAAGGCCGAAGTTGGCGATGGACTTCTTCGCCTTCTTCCGCGCCGGACGCTGGCCGGTGATGATGCCGAGCTCGTTGACGACGGTGTCGAGGACTTTCGGATTCTTGATCGCTTCGCCTACGCCGCAGTTGATGACGATCTTCTCGAGCGTCGGAATCTGGTGCGGGTTGGTGAACGCGAACTGCTTCTTGAGGTGCTCCCTCACAGTCGCGTCGTAATATTTTTTCAGACGGGGAGGAGGAACGGGCAGATCACGGCCGGTGTGCTCGACCTGAACCTGCTCCTTTATCTCTTTCTTCTTCCCCTGCTTCTTTTCCTTGGTCGCCATTTATTTCTCCAGTGCTCAGCGCACGCGCGGAATTGCCTGGCCGTGCTTCACGCTGATGCGCTCCTTCGTGCCATCGTCATCGATCTTCGCTCTCGTGCGCGTCGGCTTGCCCGATTTCGGATCGAGCAGCATGAGGTTCGACGCGTGAACGGGCGCCGGCGCCTCGCGAATGCCGCTTTGCTCTTCGGCGTTACGCGCCTTGCGGTGCATCTTCACCAGATTGATTCCCTCGATGAGCGCACGTCCGTTCTTGGGGAAAACACGCATCACTTTTCCTTCCTTCCCCTTCTCGTCGCCGCGCATCACGCGCACGGTATCGCCCTTCGAGATGTGCATCTTCTCACGCACTGCATTCTTCGCATGTCGTGATCCGAGACGCTTTCCCGCCGTCTTTCTGTATTTGAGAACCCGCATCTCAGATCACCTCTGGAGCGAGCGAAACGATCTTCATGTACTTCTTCTCCCTGAGCTCTCTCGCCACGGGGCCGAATATGCGCGTCGCGCGCGGCTCGCCGGCATCATTGATGATGACGATCGCGTTCTCGTCGAAGCGGATGTACGAGCCGTCCTTCCGTCTCGTCTCCTTCGCCGTGCGAACGACCACGCCCTTCGCCACTTCCGATTTCTTCACCGTGCCGTTGGGAAGCGCGTTCTTCACGGTTACGACGACAATGTCGCCGAGCCTCGCATAGCGCCGCCTCGTTCCCCCGAGCACGCGGATTACCAACGCCGTCTTCGCGCCGGAGTTGTCCGCAACTTTTACTACCGATTCCTGCTGAATCATGGATTCGCTCCGTTAACGTGCGCGTTCGATGATCTCAACCACGCGCCACCGCTTGTCCTTCGACAGCGGGCGGGTTTCCATGATGCGGACCGTGTCGCCTGTCTTGGCCGCATTTACTTCGTCGTGCGCTTTGAGCTTCTTCGTACGGCGCACCATCTTGCCGTACACCGGATGCTGCACCCGGCGCTCGATCTGCACCACGACCGTCTTCTCCATTTTGTCGCTCACGACCTTTCCGATGCGCATCTTGCGCGCGCGGCGGCTTTCGGTCGACTCGCTCTTCGCTACTTCAGCCATTTCGCTTTAAGCCCTCTTCTTCGAGCGGGAAACGGCGGTCGCACGTTTGCGCCCGCGTCTGCCCGTCACTCGTCTTGCCGCCGGCTTCTTCGCCGGCGCGTTCGCCTCGGCGATGCCGATGATCTTTTCCTTCAAAATCGTGTTCAGCCGCGCGATGTCCTTGCGGAGCACGCGAATCCGGAGAGGATCCTCCAGCGTCTGCGTACCGCCTCTCACACGGAGATTGAACCTCTCGCGCTCGAGCTCGTCGATCTTCGCGTTGATGTCGGCTTCCGTCATCTCGCGCATGTCCTTAGCTAGCATCGGTGTGCGCCTCCTCTCTCTCTACGAACTTTGTCTTCACGCCGATCTTGGCCGCTGCCAGCGCCATCGCCTTGCGCGCGATATCCGGCGTCACGCCTTCGAGCTCGAACATGACACGGCCCGGCTTTACCACGGCCACCCATCCCTCGGGCGAGCCCTTTCCTTTTCCCATTCGCGTTTCAGCCGGCTTCTTGGTGATCGGCTTGTCCGGGAAGATGCGGATCCACACCTTGCCGCCGCGCTTGATGTGACGCGTGAGCGCCACACGAGCGGCTTCGATCTGTCTGTTCGTCACCCAGCCCGGCTCGAGAGCCTGCAGGCCGTAATGACCGAACGCGACCGTTGCGCCGCGCGTCGCGAGACCCTTGGTGCGCCCCTTGAAACGCTTTCTGAACTTTACCCGCTTCGGACTAAGCATCGATAATCTCCTTAGGACCCGGTCGAGTAAGTCTTGCCGCGGCGGTCTTCGACGATCTCGCCCTTGAAGATCCAAACCTTGACGCCGATGGTGCCGAACGTGGTCTTCGCGGTCGAAGTCGCATAGTCGATGTCGGCGCGAAGCGTGTGCAGAGGCACACGTCCTTCGTGATAACCCTCGACGCGTGCGATCTCGGCGCCGCCGAGGCGGCCGCCGCACTTGATCTTGATGCCGCCCGCTCCCATGCGCATTGCGCTCTGCACCGCGCGCTTCATGGCGCGACGGAACGAGATTCTCTGCGCCAGCTGATTCGCGATGTTGTCCGCGACGAGCTGCGCGTCGAGCTCGGGACGCTTGATCTCTTCGACGTTGATGCCGACTTCCTTTCCGGAAAGCTGCGAGAGCTCGTCACGAAGCTGATCGACTTCGGTTCCCTTCTTACCGATGACGACGCCCGGACGTCCGGTGTGAATCGTCACTACCACCTTGCCCGGCTTCCGCTCGATGCGGATGTCGGCGATGGCGGCGTGACCGAGACGCGCCTTAAGATACTTGCGCAGCAATTCGTCTTCTCTGAGAAGCGCGGGGAAATCGCGGTTGGCGTACCACTGCGACCTCCACGTCTTGGAGATTCCCAGACGGAAGCCGATCGGATGTGTCTTCTGACCCATTAGCGTCCTTCCCCTCGTGCAGCGAGCACGATCTCGACGTGGCTTGTTCTCTTTCTGATCGGCGTGGCGCGGCCCTGAGCGGCGGGCATGAAGCGCTTCAGCTTCGGCCCTTCGTTCACGACGATGCGCTTGATGTAGAGCGTGTCCACGTCAATGGACTCGTTCTCTTCACGCGCCTTGTACTCTGCGTTGGCTACCGCCGAGTTGAGTGTCTTCTCGATCTGCTTCGCGGCGTGCTTCTTCGAGAACTTGAGGAGGCCGAGGGCCTCGTTCACGTTCTTTCCGCGAATCTGATCGACGACGAGACGCATCTTGTACGGCGACTGACGCGTCGTGCGCTGTGTTGCCTTCATTTACTTGCCTCCCTTTCCGCCGCCGCCCGCAGGCGTCGTCGGAACTCCGCCCGCTTTCTTGTCCGCCGGCTTGCCAGCTCCGGTGTGACCGCGGAAGAGTCTCGTCGGCGAGAACTCGCCAAGCTTGTGCCCGACCATGTTCTCGGTGACGTAGACAGGGATGAACTTGTTTCCGTTGTGCACGGCGAAAGTGTGACCGACGAAATCAGGGATGACCGTGCTCGAGCGAGCCCACGTCTTGATGACGCGCTTCTCGTTCTTGCCGTTCATCGCCGCGACTTTCGTCATCAGCGCGTCTTGCACAAAGGGACCTTTTTTAATGCTTCTCGACATATCAGTTGCTCAGAGTGGGTGTGGCTCTGTCCGTTACTTCGTTGCCTTGCCGCGCTTCCGTCCGCGGACGATAAGGCGCTGCGACGGCTTCTTCTTGTTGCGGGTCTTCACGCCTTCCTTGTTGCCCCACTTGTCCACGACGTTGCGTCCGCCGCGGGTACGTCCGCCGTGCGGGTGATCGACCGGGTTCATCACTTCACCGCGAACCTTCGGTCTCTTCCCGAGCCAGCGGCTCTTTCCAGCCTTTCCGTGCGACAGCAATTCGTGCTCGGCGTTTCCAACCGTGCCGATCGTCGCCATGCAGGCGCCGTGTACGAGGCGCATTTCAGATGAAGCCATGCGAAGCGTCACGTACTCGCCTTCCTTTGCCACGACCTCGAGCGACGTTCCCGCCGATCTCGCCATCTGGCCGCCTTTGCCCGGCTTGAGCTCGACGTTGTGCACGTCGGTACCAAGCGGAACTTCACGCAGCGGAATTGCATTGCCGACGCGCGTGTCCGAGCCCGGCCCGGAGACGACTTTGTCGCCCACGGAAAGACCCTTCGGGTGCAGGATGTAGCGCTTCTCTCCGTCCTCGTACTCGACGAGCGCGATGAGAGCGGTGCGGTTCGGATCGTACTCGATCTCGCGCACCGTCGCCGGCGCGCCGTGTCTGTTGCGCTTGAAATCGATGACGCGGTACATCCGCTTGTGACCGCCGCCGATGCGGCGCATCGAGATGTGACCGTGATTGTCGCGGCCGCCGCTCTTCTTCAGCGGCTCCATGAGCGACTTCTCACCCGTGCTGCGCGTGATCTCGGAAAAATCCGAGACACTGCGGAAGCGCGAGCTCTTCGTTACCGGCTTGAATTGACGAACGCCCATGTTACGCCTCGAAAATGTCGATCGTGTCGCCGTCGCGCAGTGTCACGATGGCTTTCTTCCAATGCGGACGGCGGCCC
>JACDDT010000079.1 GCA_013816855.1 Gemmatimonadaceae bacterium | reverse complement strand
CGGGTGGTGCGGCACGTGCGTGGCGCAGAGAAACTTCGCCGGGAGGAAGCCGTACCTATCTTGGAGGCTTACCTGGCCGGGATGGAGCGTCTCGTCGCATATCTTGATTCACTGGCCCGATAAATTCAATGCAGTCGTCACTAACGAAGTCTTTCATCCCCCGAGGAAAAAGGAATATGAAGCGTCGAATTCTTATTGCTCTGCTCCCGCTCGCACTCGCGGGATGCGGATACAACCGGATCCAATCGCTCGACGAGCAGGCGGGCAGCGCGAAGCAGCAGATCGACGTGCAGCTCCAGCGTCGCGCCGATCTCGTCCCGAATCTCGTAGCAACTGTGAAAGGCTATGCGCAGCACGAAGAGGAAGTTTTCACCAAGGTTGCCGAAGCGCGTGCGGGACTTTTGAATGCAATCAAGTCAGGCGATCCGGCGCAGGAAGCAACGGCGAACGCTGGTCTCACCGGCGCCCTTGGCAGGTTGCTGGTCGTTTCTGAAGCGTATCCGCAGCTGAAGGCGGACCAGAGCTTTCTCAGGCTTCAGGACGAGCTTGCCGGAACGGAAAATCGGATCGCGACTTCGCGCAACGATTACAACGAAGCGGTGAAGATGTACAACACGTACATCCGCACTTTCCCGCAGGCGCTGACGGCCAAGGTGACCGGCGCAAAGGCGCGCACCTATTTCGAAGCGGCACCGGGATCGACCGCGACTCCGACGGTGGATTTCAATAAACCGGCTCCAAAGACCTGAGGCCAGCCCTTGATTGCAAAAAAGCCGGCCTGAAAGGGCCGGTTTTTTCCATTCGGACGGCCTCTACACCGTATGACTGCTACGGTTCCGATATAATCCGTCTTTTTTTTGTGCCCTCAGCTCTCAACGCGCGTCCCTACTATAACAGACGCGCCGGAAAGGCTTGACACCCCTCTGCTCCGGGCATAAATAGAAGGGAGTAGAAGCACCCCTGGCGGGGTTAAACCCTGCCCCTGCTCGTAGCGGCCGAATCACGTTCGTCCGCGTCCACTCAATTCAACGCTGGAGAATGGTGTGAAAAGAATACGTTGGTCCTTTCTCTCTCTCCTGTTTTTGGCCCTTCCTCTCTCGACGGCGTTCGCACAGACGCGCCGAGTCAGCGGAACCGTGCGTGCCGAAAGCGGTGAGCCACTCGTGGCAGCTAGTGTTGGCGTGGTCGGAACCGCGCTGGGCACCTATACGGATGACCAGGGACGCTTCACGCTCAACGTGACCGGACCGGTGACCCTCCGTGTCCGCCGCATCGGCTACACCCAGAAGACTGTCGACGTTGGTCCGGCAGCCACGGATGTAGCGGTTGTACTCACCCGCGACGTGCTACAGCTGGAGACACAGGTTGTCACGGGAACGGCGACGACCGTCTCGAGCCGTAATGCGGCGAACGCCGTCGCGGTAGTGAGCGGTGAGCAGCTCAACCGCGCGCCCACTCCGACGATCGAGAACGCGCTTCAGGGCAAGATTCCGGGAGCGGTGATTACGACGAACTCGGGCGCTCCGGGCGGAGGCGCGCAGGTACAGCTTCGCGGCGTCACTTCCATCGGGGCCAACTCTAGCCCGCTCTACGTGGTTGACGGTGTGATCGTCAGCAACGACGCGATTTCGAGCGGTCTGACCACGATCACGCAGGCATCACGCGTGATCGGAACGTCGAACCAAGACCAACAGGTGAACCGCATCGCCGACCTCAACCCGGCGGACATCGAGGACATCTCGGTGCTGAAGGGGGCGTCCGCCAGCTCTATTTACGGATCGGCGGCTTCCAACGGCGTCATCCTGATTACCACCAAGCGGGGCCGTAACGGTAAGCCGGCGTTCAACGTAACGCAGCGGTTCGGCCAGTTCCGCCTCTCCAACAAGCTCAACATTCGTTGCTTTACGTCAGCGCAGGAAGCGGCTGACGCCGGACTCGACGCAACGCCGTTCTCGCCCGAGTGCCGCGATGTCCAGGAGGAGTTCTACGGGCAGCACGACCTCTCATACGAGACGGATGTGTCTGTGAGCGGCGGAAACGGCGGGACGAGTTACTTCGCCTCGGGTTTAGTCAAGCGTGACGCGGGCCTGGAGATCGGAACCGGTTACAACAAGCAGTCGCTGCGGCTGAATCTTGGCCAGAGCGTCGGAACGCGCCTGAAGCTCCAGGCCAACACCCAGCTGGTGCACAGCCTCACGGCCCGCGGAATCAGTGGCAATGACAACGCGAACGTGAATCCGTACACCGTGTTTTCCGCTACGCCCAGTTTCTTCAATTACAACCGCGACCCGGTGACGGGCGTATATCCAGCGAACCCGTACCTGGGGAGATTCGGAGATAACCCTTTCCAGGATCGCGACCTTCTCAGCACACCAGAAAACGTTTACCGCCTCATCGGCGGGGCATCTGCGAACTACAATCTGCTCTCGTCCTCGCGCCAGAACCTCGAGGTCATATTCTCAGGTGGCGTGGATCAATTCTCGCAAAACGACAAGCTCGTTTCGCCGGCTTCCCTTTATTTCGAGCCCGCCGACGGGCTTCCGGGAACGGTGGTGGACAACAACTCGAGCGAGATCACTGGAACACTGTATGGCTCGCTCGTGCACAGATTCTTCCCCTCGTCGCAGCTGTTCAACGCCACGACATCCGTAGGTTTCAGGCAGGGAAGAAAGCAATTCGGCCAGGTCTTTACGGCGGGACAGAATCTCCTTCTCGGACAGGCCAACCTCGACAAGGCGGCCAACATCACCGCATTCGAGACGCGCACGTTGGTCAAGGATTTCTCGTACTACGGTCAGGAAGAGCTTCTGCTGCTGAATGAGAAGCTGCTTTTGACGGCCGGAGCGAACCTCGAGCGGGGGAGCACGAACGGCGATCCGGATAAGTTCTTCGCGTATCCGAAGGCGGCGGCGTCGTTCAGCCTGCCGTGGCGTCCGCGCGGCGTAGACAACCTGAAACTGAGAGCCGCTTACGGCCGCGCCGGCAACAAGCCGCAGTTCGGACAGGCTTTCACGCCACTCGTCGTAATCGTCGAGAATAACATTCTTGGCACGCGGCCGGCCCTCAACGCCGGACTCTCAACCATCAAGCCGGAGCGGTCTTCCGAGACTGAAGCAGGATTCGACGCTACGTTGTTCGGCGGGAGAGCCTCGTTGGAGTTCACCGGTTACCGCAAGGGAATCGACGATTTGATTCTGACCGCCACGCGCGCTCCCTCGACGGGTTTCACGACCCAAGTCGTGCAGGGCGGCTCACTTATCAATCGTGGCTATGAATTCGCTCTTAACATGACGCCCGTGCAGCGTGGCGGCGTTAACTGGATTTCCCGCACCACATTCTCACATAACCATGCAATCGTAACGCAGCTACCCGTTCCCGCCTTCAACACCGGCGGATTCGGACTCGGCTTCGGAGCGACGCGTATCGAGGTCGGAAAGTCCCCGACGGCGATCATCGGGCGTAACGGACGGGATACCACATTCCGCGATGCAAGCGGCAATCTCGTCACCCGCGGCACTGGCGCTTGCCCTGCTGCCCCGACGACTGTTTCCTGCGGAACCTTCGTGAAGCGCGCCGACCACCTCGAGATCATCGGAGATGCGTCGCCGAGATTCACGATGGGCTTCTCCAACGAGTTCAATTTCGGACCCGTTCGGATCACCAGTCTCGTAGACTGGCGCCACGGCGGTGACGTCGCAAACCTGACGAACGATTATCTCCTCGACTGCTGCTCGGACAATCAGGGCACGCTTGGAGACACGGTCTTGGTCAACAAGATCCGTGCAAAGCAGGCACTAAGGCAGTCAAGGGCGTTTGTCGAAAATGCGAGCTTTGTCAAGCTTCGCGAGCTTTCGCTCTCTTACGCGGTTCCCCACGCCTTCGTGAAGCACGCTTTCGGCTCAGCCAGCGCAGTACGCGTGGAGCTCAGCGGCCGGAACCTTTTGACCAAGACGCCGTATACAGGTCTTGACCCAGAGGTCTCGAACTTCGGTAATACGAACGTTACTCGGTACTTTGACGTCACTCCGTATCCGCCGAGCCGCAGTTTCTTCTTTAGCGTCAGCGCAGACTTCTAAACTCATCCAACACGCGAGCCATAATAAAATGAAGAAATACTTGGCGATTGCGATCGCGGGAGTCGCGCTTCTTGGCGCTTGCAAAGACTCCACAGCGGTCCCCGACCTCAACAATCCATCGTTAGGCGATCTTACCACGAAGCCGCTGACCAAGATCGGGCTTCAGAACGAGATTACCGGTTACCACGACGCGCAGCGCGCGTCGCTTGGTGTCGCGCCGGCCAACTACATCGTCTTCGGCGAGGTGATGGCGCGGGATGCCTATCGCATCGACGCCTCAGAGGCGAGGTATGTCAACGAATTCCTGAACGGAACACCGGACCCCAGCGCATTCTCGGGAGCCGGAAACTTCACGGCCTTTTTCCGTGGCATTCGTGCGGCGAACACGATCCTCCAGATTCTTCCGTCGATCCCGGCGGCCGAAGGGGTGACCGATCAGCAGAAGACGGCGATTAGCGGGATGGTGCGTACCATGAAGGCGATCGACTACTACAAGGCGCTCGAGTATCGCGACACGCTCGGTATTCCGATCGCCGTCGAGCCGCCGCTCGGTTCCGCGCTGGGCCCGATTGTATGCAAGCAGAAGGTGCTGGACTACATTTCATCGCTCCTCGACAGCGCAAACACGCAGCTCGCCGCAGGCGGATCGAGCTTCGGCGTTGAGCTGCCCCCGGGTTTCGCAGGGTTCAACACTCCCGCCACGTTCGCGCTGTTTAATCGCGGCTGGAAGGGAAAAGTTGAACTGTACCGGGCGCTCGATCACGCGGCTCCCACAGGGGCTGCCGGCTTCACTGCTGCCATCGCTGCGATCAACGCGTCGTTCATCAACACGACAGATGCGTCGCAGATCAGCAAGGGAGTGTATTTCACATTCAGCACGAGCCCGGGCGACACGCCTAACCAGCTCGTGGATGGAAATCTTCACCTTAACCCGCAGGTGAGCGACAGCTTGCAGCCGGGCGACAAGCGCGGAGCGAAGATAATTACGGTCCCGACCACAACGAGTCAGAGCTTGACCTACAAGTCAAACTTCAAGGTTACGCAGACTGATCCGATTGCTTACTTGAAAAACGAGGAGCTCATCCTTCTCAGGGCGCAGGCGAAAGTCGGCCTGGGTGATCTGGTAGGCGCGTTGGCGGACGTGAATTTCGTTCGGCTGGCGGCTGGCGGGCTCGCGCCGCTTCCGCCGTTCACATCGGCGACGCAGGCAATCGACGCGATTCTCCGCGAAAAGCGGTACTCGCTGCTGTTCGAAAGCGCTCACCGGCTAGTTGATCTGCGCGCTTACGGCAGGCTGAACGCGACGTTTTTCAAGAAAGAGCGGACGGGAGACATCTTCCTGAAGGCGCTTCCGATTCCGCAGAACGAGTCCGACCAGCGGGGCGGCAACATCACCCCCGTTTGCACCTGATCTAGCTGTTTTGGATCGACGGAAAGGCCTCTGCGGATCGCAGGGGCCTTTTTCGTTTCCCGTTCTCTAGCTTGGTTGAGGGAATCGTCCCACCTTTATTCTGGAAGAACGCGCGCAGGCCGGGCAGCCGCGGTTTCGGACTGGCGGGTGGCGCGCTAGGCGGGAGGAACTGGTTATGTGTCCAATGTTGAGGGTCTCGAGACAACTAGCGATGACGCTGCTGACTCTCGGGGTGTCAGCTTGTGTGACCGTCGGGAGTACGGAACAACACGATCGCAACGTCATCACCGAAGCTGAGATCCAAACTACGAACGCGCATAATGCCTACGACCTGATCTCGGCGCTTCGAAGTGGCTATTTACGATCGCGCGGTCCAAACTCAATCTTGATCAAGACTCCTTCGCAGCCTTCGGTGTTCCTGGACAACGTCGAGTACGGCACCGTCTCGTCTCTCCACAACATCGAGGCGGCCACTATTGCCGAGATCCGCTTCTTCGAAGGATGGGACGCGATGACGAAATACGGTAGCAATCACGTTGCCGGGGTGATCCAGATTTATACCCGCTACCAGTAGCACAATTGAGCTTGGAAGTTGCACGGCGGCCGCCGGCGCAGCGGCACTCCGCAACTCCATAATCTCAGAGAGCTGGCGAGACTTCAGTAGCGCCCTAGTTGGCTTCTCGAGCGGGCTCCCTCTTCGGGAAGAGTGGCTCCGTTTTGGTCACGTGCCAGCCTGCAGTCGTAAGAGACTCAAGATTGTCGAACCTCTGCTCCACCGGTGATCCCGGCGCGCCGAGCGAGCTCCAAAGGTCCGCCGCTTTCCCCGGTATGAATGGAAAGAGATACACTGCCTGCCGGGCGAGCTGCCGTACGAGGCTGGCGAGTGTAGCGTCGAGCTCTGCTTTGAGCGCCGGATCCTTGGCGAGCTTCCAGGGCGCCTTTCTGTCGACGAATTCATTGGCACGCGTCACCGTTTTCAGCACCGCCTGAATCGCCTCGTGGAGCAAATAGCCACGGGACCCGCCCATCGCCGAGTGATAGCGCTCGAAATCAGCCTCGTCCGCGTCGTCAACCTCGTTCCGCGGGGCCGCAGGCACCACTCCGTCGTTGTAGCGATCGATCATGGCGATGGTCCGGCTGGCGAGATTCCCGATCGAGTTGGCTAGCTCAGCATTATAGCGCTCGTCGAATCGCTCCCACGAGAAGGCTCCGTCACCGTCGAAGGGAACTTCACGGAGAAGAAAATACCGGAAGGCGTCGGCTCCGTAGCGGTCGATGGCCTCGTTGAGATCGAGCGTCACCCCCGCCGATTTGCTGAAGCGGGTGCCGTCGAGAAGGACGAATCCGTGCGCCCAAACTTCCATGGGAAGCGGGAGCCCCGCGGCTTTCAGCATCGCCGGCCAGATCACGCAGTGAAGACGCGTGATGTCTTTACCGATTACGTGTAGATCGGCTGGCCAGAGGCGCTCGTACTCCGGGCTCGGATAACCCGTAGCGGTGAGATAATTCGGAAGCGCGTCGAACCAGACCCACGTGCCCTGCGTTTCACCATCGCTGGTTGGAATCGGGAAGGGAATTGCCCAGCTCAGCCGCGACCGCGTCACCGAGATGTCTTCCAATCCGCCCGCGATAAGTGCCTTGATCTCGTTCCGGCGCGACGTGGGGCGGATGAAATCATTGTTCGCTTCAATATGGCCAGAAAGAAACCCGGAATACTTGGTGAGCCTGAAGAACCAGTTGCGCTCCTTCGTCCACTGAAGGTCGAGCGACGGATGAAGCACGCACTTCTTGTCGACGATCTCGTCATCGCGCTTGAACAGCTCGCAGCCGACGCAGTACCAGCCTTCGTATTCCTTCTCGTAGAAGTCGTCCGGATTCCGTTCGGCGATGCGCTTGATGAAGTGCGTCACGCCCTCGATGTGGTGTGCGCCGGTCGTACGCATGAACTGATCGTGCGAAATGCCCAGCCGCTTCCACATCGCCACGAAAGTTGCGGCGACTTCGTCCACGAGCTTCTGCGGCGCGAGACCCCGGGCCGCCGACGCTTGCGCGACTTTCTGCCCGTGCTCGTCCATCCCGATAAGAAAGTAGACGTCGTCGCCGCGGAGGCGGCGGTAGCGCGCTATTGCGTCGGCGCCGATCTTCTCAAAGGCGTGGCCAAGGTGCGGGTCACCGTTCGCATAATCGATCGC
>JACDDT010000078.1 GCA_013816855.1 Gemmatimonadaceae bacterium | reverse complement strand
TCGTGGTGATGTCAGCGACGGATTGAATCTGACGTCCGTCGGTTAGAGTTGCATTGAGAGTGAGCGTCGGTCCGCTCAAGTAACCGCCTGCGGATAGCGCGCTTCTCACGAACTGCACGACGAGGTCGGAGATGCCGTCGCGATTGACATCCGCTACCTGGACCTTGTACGAACCGTTGCCTTCGGTTGCGGGATGAACGTTTCCGATCCGAACCGTCGAGATGACGATGTTCTGGGCGCTGAAGCTCGAGTTACCGAGCACGGTCACCTTTACAATGCCGTTACCGTTGTTGGACGTGTTGATCTGCGCCTGCGTGGCGTCCATCGTGCCCGCAACCGGATTCACCTGGAGCGTAATGCTCTTCGAGCCGACGCCGCCGTCCTTATCCGTTACCGTGAGCGTCACGGTGTATGTGCCGGCGACGAGATACTTATGCGAGGCCGCGATTGCGCCCTGGGTGTTCGTCGAACCGGTGCTGATGCCATCGCCCCAATTGATGACGTACGTCCACGGAGCGTCGTTCTGTCCGGGATCTGCGAAGCCCGCGGAGAGAGCGAACGTCGTTCCGGATACGATGGGTGCGGCCGGATCGACAACCACGGTCGGGCTGACGTTATTGACGTTCACGGATCCGTTGTACTGGTTCGCCGCGCCGGCGTGATCGCGAATTTCTCCGCTCGCACTCGGCGTGCCGTTGTCCGTCGTCGGGCAGGAGACGCTGGTCGCAGTGCCCCAGCTTCCGAAGCCCGTACCGCAGTTGAAGCGGTATTCGAAGCCGGCAGCGACATCTGCCGGACTGTCGGTTCCACTGTTGAAAGCGAGAGTGAACGGCGAGCCTTCGTTCACCGATCCGCTGAAGAGGAACACCGCGGTCGGCGCAACGTTGTTCACGGTGGCGACGGAGTTGTAGATGCTTGCGCCGCCATCCTTGTCCTTCACCTCGCCGCTGACATTGTACGTGCCGTGATTCGGCGCCGTGCAGGTGATCGTCGGCGAACTCGACCAATTGACAAAGCCGCTGCCGCAGTTGAATCGGTAGGTGAAGCCACCGGCGATGTCTGCTGCCGAGACGTCACTGGCGCCGGAAAGCGAGAGCGTAAAGCTCGACCCCTCGTTAACCGGGCCATTGTTCGAGAAGACCGCGGTCGGCGCGACGTTGTTAATAGCCACCACTCCCTCGTAGGAAGCGACTGCGCCGTCTTTATCTCTTATCTCGCCGCGGGTCGCATTTCCCGGATTGTCCAGAGCAGCACAGCTCGCGGAGTTTGATGTGCTCCAGTTGGCGAAGCCGGTGCCGCAGTCGAATCTGTACGTGAAGCCGGCGGCAACGTCACTGGAGGATGCATCGGTGCCTCCGGAGATCGAAAGCGTATAAATCCCGCCTTCATTCGCCGCGGTCGAAGTCGTGAAAGCGCCGCTCGGGGCGAGGTTGTTAACGGTGACCGTCCCGCCATAGGTACTGACGGCGCCATCGTGATCGCGGATCTCTCCGCGCGCAGAGATGCTTCCGTTGTCGGTAGTCGGACAGGCGATGCTCGTGGCCGATCCCCAACCTCCATATCCGGATCCGGTGCCACAGTTGAACCGGTACTCGAGTCCGGCAGCAACATCGGACGGACTGTCGGTCCCATTGTTCAGCGCCAACGTGAACGGCGTTCCTTCGTTGACCGTTCCGGTGAAGAGGAACAGCGCCGTCGGAGCGGTATTTATTACGGTAACGCTGCCTGCGTACGAGCTGTTACCCAGATCCTTGTCGCGTATCTGGCCGGCGACGTTGTACGAGCCGTGATCGTTGGCGGGGCAATTCACGCTCGATGCCGAGCCCCAATTTCCGAATCCGGCACCGGTGCCGCAATCGAAGCGATACTCGAGACCAGCAGAGACGTCGACCGAAGAGATGTCGCTTCCATTGCCGAGCGTGAGCGTGTAGCTGGTGCCCTCGTTCACCGGCCCGTTGCTGCTGAACTCGGCGGTCGGCGCGACGTTATTCACGACGACGGTTGCCGAGTAAACGTTTTCGGCGCCGTCCTTGTCCTTGATCTCGCCGGAGACGGAGAACGTGCCATTGTCGGCGGCAGGGCAGAGTGCGCTCGAAGATAGTTGCCACGCGCCCGGGCCGTTGCCGCAGTCGAAACGATACTGAAGTCCTGCTGCTACGTCCGCGGCGGAGGGATCGCTAGCACCATCGAGACGCAAGGTGAATGAGCCGCCCTCATTGAGCGGACCATTGTTGCTGAACAGCGCGGAAGGCGCGACGTTGCCGACGATGACTGCACCGGCGTAGTGCGCGAATCCTCCATCCTTGTCTTTTACCTCTGCGGAAACCGCAGAGCCGGGGTTGTCGGCCGCGAAGCAGGAAACGCTGTTGCTCGACGTCCAATTGCCAAACCCGCTGCCATCACCGCAGTCGAACCGATAACTAAAGCCGGCCGCGACGTCGGCCGATGAAGGATCGCTGGCGCCGTTGATCGAAAGCGTGAAGTGATCGCCCTCGTTCACCGGGGCGGGGCTCGCGAACGAACCGCTCGGCGAAACGTTGCTGACCGTCACGACCCTTGTCGTCGTGCTCTTAGCGCCGATCGGATCGTTCACCGTGAGCGTGACGATGTACTGTCCGTTATCGGTAAACGTATGCGTCGGGCTAACGCCCGTCGCCGTCGTATTGTCGCCGAAATTCCAATTGTATGTGAGTGCGTCACCATCGGGATCAGACGAGGCGGAACCGCTGAATGAGAGCGGCGCACCTTCGTTACCCGCATCCGGCCCGGTCATTGCCGCGACTGGCGGACGATCGTTGCTCTCGACGAGCAGTTCGATGTCGTCGGGGAGCGCATTGAGGAGGTCGTATCCGCTCAGCGCCTCGACTGCATCCACCGTCGTCTTGTAAGTCGTCCAGTCCGCGTTGACGCCAGCGATGTTCGGCATGATCACAGAGATCACCTGCAGATCCGTGTAGCTGTGAATGTCGGCGAGCTTGACGCCGTGCGGCACGATGACCGCGACCTTCCAGAAGTAAGCGGGGATCGCGACGTTCGCCTTGATGAGTCTCGCCTCGGTGGCGGATGTACCCGAAACACCGATGATCACGTAGACGTCCTTGCCGCCCGTCTTCGCCATGTCGCCGAGGAAATTCTCCTCGATCGCCCAGGGGCCCTGATTCATCTGCGCGGACTGCGGCGCGATGTTGGTGAAGAGATAGGCGATGGAGTTGTCACCAGGCGACGACTCGACGTCGGCCGAGCGGAGCATGTGCCCGCGATTCCACACCGAGCCTTCACCGGTGTATACATCGCTGGTATAAGGAGTGCCGCCGGCCGCTGTGACCAATGGGTCATACGTGAAGCAGTCGCAGCGATCGGATCCGGTGCCATAATGGGACGCATCGATCTTGGCGCTGACCCAGTTTGGAATATTGCGGGTCTTGCTGAACGAAGACGTGAACTGGTCGTGCGTGATCAGAACGTCGCCACTCTGCACGTTTCCAGTCGGCGTGCCGAACTCGAGGTTCCCGCTCCAGTCCGCCGTGGTGCTGAAGGTGTTGATCACCATCGGAAGCGAGTACGTCGCCTCGGTGCCATCGGCGGCCTTCGCGCGGAACGTCGCGGTGCCCGCGCTGACGGCGTGCATCACACCGGTCGCGTCGATTGAGGCGATTCCCGGCGTGTCCGATGACCAGGTGAACGTGGTGCTGATGGTGGCGTTGGTCGCGCCGTCCTTCTCGGTTCCGAAAAGCTGGTCCTCGAAACCGACGGGGAGCGCGGGATCGGTGGCGAGCCGCCCAGTGAAGAGGATTTTGTTCGTGGACGACGGCGGTGCGACATTGCTGCCGTTGCACGCGCCGAAATCCTGCGCCGACGCGGACTGCCAGGCCCCGTTCGAATCGCGGTGGAGCGAATTACCGGGCGCGGGCGCTGGCTCTTCAGCCACGCCGATGTCTACCGAAGTGCGTCCGGCAGCGGGACCGTCGACTGCAGCAAAGGATCCTTCATACGACAGGAACTCGACAACCTGGTTTGACGCGTCGATGAGCGCGAAGCCGGCAGGGTTTCCTGCGCCGTTGAATTTCGCATTCTTGATTCCGTCGACGGCATAATTAATGACGATGACGCCGGTGCTGTTGCACGTTGTCGGCAGCGAGACGCCGAGAGTCGTCGTGTTATACGCCGAAAAATCGGGAACTGCGCTGCCGCCGTAGAGAACAACCTTCCAGCCGGTAAGGTCGGTGCCGGCGGGCCCCTCGATCTCGATCTTTTCGTTCACATCAGTTCCACTGTTGTCGTAGTGGATCTCGCTGAAGTGAACTGTGGGGAGTGGACCGGATGGTACGCAGTTCGTAACCGGGCTCGCGCTGTTCCGCGGAGCGGGAGCGGCGACGCTGAAGTCGCTACCGTTATTGTTGGTCTGCCGGCAGCCGTTGAGCGAGCGGAACGCAGCGGTTGTCGCCGAAAGGCTTCCGGTTGTGCCGTTCCAATCGGTTGTCGCCCCACAATTGCTGGTCGTTCCGTAACCGACGTGATCCGTGATGAGCGCACCTACCGGGCAAGCGCCCGTCTGTGCGGCGGTCGTCTGCGCGAGAATGACTTTTCCCGCACCGGCGGCGAGGTTCAAGCCATCGGAGGCATCGGCGGCGGGAAGGGCGGCACCAACGGCGGCGGTGGATGCTTCCTGGACAAGGAAGTAATGTCCCGGCTGAACCGTTCCAGAGAGATTGTGCACGAGCCACGTGCCAGTTCCGGAAGCGGTCGTGTACTGAACCGACCAGCCCGCGAGGTTCACCGCGGTCGTGCCGCGATTTAGAAGCTCGATGTAATCGTTGGTGTACGTCGCCCCGGAATTTCCGCCGCCGCCGTAGATCTGACTGATGACGATGTCACCGGCCTGCACAACCAGAGCGGGATTAATGGTGAGGGGCGCGCTAGCGGTGATGCTCGCGTTGCTCGCGACCGCCGCGACAACGGCAGTGTTGCCGGCATTAGTTCCAGTCGCGAGGCCGTTCGCGTTTACCGTGGCGAAGCCAGTCGGCGAAGTGGACCAGGTCACCGGGTTGGCGGACGTGACGTCATGGTTTGCAGCGTCGAATACAGTAGCTGTGTACTGGATCGTTGCGCCGACAGTGACGACTCCCGGGTTGGGTGCGCCTGCCGCTGGGACTACGGTCACGTGATCGGCCGGACCGTTGACGACAGAGCAGACGTTCGCCGCAGTGGCGCCGTTGCGCGGAGCGGGAGCCGACCGCGTGAAGTCGGCGAGGTTGTTGTTGGTGTCGCTGCAGCCGCCGTTGTTGCGCAGCCCTGCGGTGGTGTTGCTCAGCGCTCCAAGAACAGTTCCTTCGAACGCGCTGCTAGTGCCGTAGCCGACGAGATCGGCAATCGAGTTCGAGGATGAGGGCGTCGGACACGGTGTGGCGGCTGCGCCGCAGGTGAGAATGGTGCCGTTGCGAACGAGCGCAACTTTTCCGTCGGTACCCCCCATGTTGATCGGATTGCCGGCAGGCTGGCCGGTTCCGGTTACAATGTCGGCGGAGAGGCTGAGTGTGCCGCCGGTTCCAGCTGCTTCCTGAATCAGCAAGTACTTTCCGGGCGGGATGGTGCCGGTGAGCGTCGTCTTAAGAGAAAAATTGTTGGCGGCCGAGCCGTACTGAACCGACCAGCCGGTGAGATCGACGGCGTCGCTGCCGTTGTTGAAGATCTCGATGAAGTCGTTCTTATATGTAGCCCCGGTATTTCCCCCGCCGCCGTAAACCTGGCTGATGACTACACTCTGTGACGTGCCTTGGGCATTCAGCCGCGCTGTTACGTCCACCCTTGGTCCGACCGGTCCATTCTCGGTGCAGGATAGGAGTGCGAGAGTGACGGCTATGGGGCGAAGGCGGCGCAGGCTGGGCAGTCGCATTAGTTCGGTCGAGTTAGGGAAAAGTCGGCACGTGGAAGCGGACAAAAATGGGGAGTTTTTCGGCCCGCCAACATAGCAAACCTTTGTTTTTTGCGAAACAGAAAAGTTTCTTTAAATGCGGACGAGAAGTCGCTGATAACAGCTTTTTTCGGCCCATCGCTATCTTAAGGAACCACGCGGAAGTGGCGGAATTGGTAGACGCACCAGCCTTAGGAGCTGGCGGAGTAATCCGTGGGGGTTCGAGTCCCCCCTTTCGCACTGAAATCCGGGCAAGACAAATAAAAAAGGGACCTCACGGTCCCTTTTTTATTGTCTTTAGCAGGCGCTACGCAGCCTACTCCGCATCAATGTTGATCGAGCTCTCCGCGAGCGCCGTCAGCAAGTGATCTGCCTCGCCTTCTTCGTCGAGGGTCTGCTGGAGGATGTCGGCCTGGGCATCAAAGCCCAGCGTCCGGGCATACGTCCTAACGCAGCCATAGCCCGCCATCTCGTAGTGCTCGACGTGCTGAGCCGCGGCGATCAAACCCGCATCAAGCACGTCCTTCTCCGGCTTCTCCTGGATCAGACCGGCAGCTTCCTTGATAAGGCCTTCCATTCCCTCGCATTTCTTCCCGCGAGGACTCACGTCGAGCTCCGCGCACACGCGCTCGAGGCGCTTGACATGCACCTCGGTTTTCTTGAGGTGATCCTGGAATGCTTTTTTTAGCTGCGGATGCGTCGCCGCCTTCACCATTTTCGGTATCGCCTTCACCAGCTGCTTCTCGGCGCTATACAGATCCTTCAGCTCTTCCACGAGCAAGTCCTTGAGTGATTCCATTTGCATAACGCAGTCTCTCCAGTTCGTTGATGGTTTCTACTGATTCATCAAGGCAAACCGGATGCCGCGGGAATTCAAAAAATAGACGTCAAAAGGACGTGCGATGGCGTACCATTTCGCGTCGTGCTTTTCAGGCGATGCAGTCTTTCCCGCGAGGGAGCGTCAGTGTAAAGACGCTTCCCTTCCCGGGCTCACTCTCAACCGTCAAAGTGCCGTTCATCCGGCTCACGATATCCCGGCTGATAGCGAGGCCCAGACCAACTCCCTCAGTCGTCTTCGCCGTGCGCGCGTTCACCTGAATAAACGGATCGAACACTCGCACGAGCTTATCCGCCGGAATACCAACACCGGTATCGGCGACCGAGACCGCCACATTTTTCTCGCTCACCTTCCAGGAGACTGTAATGGCGCCCTCGGGGGGCGTGAATTTCACGGCATTGGACAAAAGGTTCAGAACCACCTGCTGGAACCGGTCCGGGTCCGCGCACACCGTGACATTCACATCCCCGCTCTCGTAACGGTAGGCCAGATTTTTCTCGTCGATCTGAGGGCGGATAAGATCGTCGGAATTCCTGATCGCCTCTTCGAGCGAAAACTCGATAATCTCGAAATGCACGGTTCCGGATTGCAGCTTCGCGAATTTCAGAATGTCGTTAATAAGCGTCAGCAGTTGGCTTTGACTACGCTGAATCCGGGCGAGGTCTGCCTTCTGCTGCTCCGTCACCGGACCACGAATCCCGAGGGTGATGAGCTCGGCGTATCCGCCGATGGCATTGAGCGGAGTGCGAAGCTCATGCGACATGGTTGCGAGGAAATCAGACTTCGCCCGGTTTGCCTCGTCGGCTTCCGCTAGCGCACCAGTGACCTCGTCGGTTTTGCGCTGCAGCTCTTCGTTCGTCGCTGTCAGCTCTTCATTAATGACCTCGAGCTCCTCCTGGGCCGCAGCCATTTGCTCTGCCGTCTGCTCGAGCTGCTC
>JACDDT010000077.1:5360-7694 GCA_013816855.1 Gemmatimonadaceae bacterium | reverse complement strand
TCCCTTCACCTTCACCATCCAAAACGGGGCCGACGGGGCTCGAACCCGCGACCTCTCGAGTGACAGTCGAGTGCTCTAACCAAACTGAGCTACGGCCCCAACAACGGAGTCGGGGCGTGAAACCCTCTCTCCCACTTTGCATCACCAACCCAACCGCGGTTTGTCAAACCGCAGTAGCCCCAAGGGGAATCGAACCCCTCTCTGCACCGTGAAAGGGTGCCGTCCTAACCGATAGACGATGAGGCCAATCCATCGAATAGCGCTAACGGGATTCGAACCCGTGTTTAGGCCTTGAGAGGGCCCCGTCCTAGTCCCCTAGACGATAGCGCCAGATTCCAAACGTCATCCCAAACAACAAAACTTTTGCTACAGGCCCGGAGGGAATCGAACCCCCAACCGCTGGTTTTGGAGACCAGTGCTCTACCAATTGAGCTACGGACCTCTACCAACCAATCCGCCTCACGACCCTACCGTCTTCAGGGGTGGCTGACGGGAATTGAACCCGCAACCCCCGGTGCCACAGACCGGTGCTCTAACCAATTGAGCTACAGCCACCATGCTACCAACCGCCCTGCATCTTAACCGCAACCACGAGACCAATCAACGGCGCGCTCTTTCTCCTACTTCGCGCGGTCCATGTACTCGCCGGTGTTCGGATTGACGCGGATTTTCTCCCCGTTGTTCACGAACTCCGGCACGTTCACCGTCACTCCGTTCTCCAGCTTCGCCGGCTTCGTCGAAGCGGTCTTCGTCGCCGTCTTCATTACAGGCGCCGTATCCGTCACCTCGAGAATCATCGAATTCGGCAGCTGGATGCCGATCACCCGGCCGTTGTAATACTCGGCCTGGATCTTCATTCCCGGCTGCATCCACTGCGCGTTGTCGCCCAGCACTTCCTCTTCGATCTCCAGCTGATCGTAGTTCTGCGTGTTCATGAAGTGAAACGTCTCGCCACCCTGATACATGAACTCGAGATCGTGCGTCTCCATCGACGCCTTCTCGATGGTGTCGGCGGCGCGGAAACGATGCTCGAAGCTGTTGCCGCTGCGGAGATTCTTGAGCTTCGCCTGCACCATCGCGCGGAGGTTTCCCGGCGTATGGTGGCGGAACTCGATGACTCGGCACGGGTCGCCCTCGAAAACGAGGACCATTCCCCTGCGAATTTGTGTGGCCGGCATTGCCATAGCGACTACCCTAAAAACGTGGTCAGTAACGTAAACGCAAACAGCCTTGAAACTTAGCCGATCACGCCCGTAGGGTCAACGCGCCGAGTATAGCTCTTGTACGAGGGGAGAAAGGCTTTTCCAGACGTTCGCGGCGACGATTTTTTCACCTTCCGCGTTGGGGTGAACACCGTCGGGCTGATTCAGCGTGCCGAGGCCGGCGACGCCCTCGAGCAGGAAGGGCATCAAGATGACGTTCTCGCGCTCGGCGATCTCACCGTAAATGGCGTGGAAGCGCCGCATGTACGGCGATCCAAAATTCGGCGGCGCTTCCATCTGAATAACCGCGATCTTCGCATTGGGCTGCCGCTTCTTCACGCTTGCCACGATCTGCTCGATATTCGACTTCGCGGAGTCGGGGCTTAGACCGCGCAAAGCGTCGTTCGCGCCCGTCTCGATGACCACGACGTTCGCGGGATTTTTGAGCACCCAGTCGATGCGGCGCATCGCGCCCGCTGTCGTCTCGCCGCTGAGGCCGGCGTTGACTGCCTTGATGGGCGTTCCATCGTGCGCGGCGAGCTTTTCAACAAGCACCGGATAAGCCTGCTCGGGCTCGAGACCCGGTCCCGCAGTTAGGCTGGTTCCGAAAAACACCACTGTCGGCGCCTTCACGGAGAAACTTTGCGACGGCGAAGTCGTATCGCCCTTCACGCTGTCACTTCGCGCAGTGGCGATATTTCGATCCTGCCCGCAAGCGAGCGATGCGGCGCACCACAGAACACCCCAACTCAATGTTGATCGCAAAAGAAGTCACCAAGGAATACAAGAGCGGCGAGCAAACGCTCGCGGTTCTGAAGAATGTATCGTTCGACGTTCCACAGGGGTCCTTCATTGCAATCGTGGGGCCTTCCGGGAGCGGGAAGACGACGCTGCTCGGGCTCCTTGCCGGACTCGACCGACCAACGCGCGGGACGGTGATGCTCGAAGACGTGGACCTCGGCGCGCTCGACGAAAACGCGCGCGCGCGGCTGCGCGGCGAAAAGATCGGCTTCGTCTTTCAAACTTTTCAGCTCATTCCAACGCTCACCGCGCTCGAAAACGTGCAGGTTCCTCTCGAGCTGCGCGGCACAGCGGGCGCCGAGGATCGCGCGAAGGATTTGCTTGAGAGAGT
>JACDDT010000077.1:0-5260 GCA_013816855.1 Gemmatimonadaceae bacterium | reverse complement strand
TCGATGGCCGTCGTTCCGCGCACTACCGGAACGCACCTCGCGCAGGTGCGCGGCGTCACCGCGAATTATCCGTTCTACGGACAGATCGTCACGCAGCCCGCGGGACAATGGCAGAGACTCACCACCGGCCCCTATGCGATCGTGGATCCGTCGCTCTTGACCTCTCTGAACGCAAAAGTCGGAGACACCCTCCGGCTGGGCTTCGGAACGTTCACAATCATTGCCAGCGTCGAGGATGCGCCGGGCAGCTCGGGAATGTCCGACGTTTTTGGCGCGCGCGTTTACATCCCAGCGAAGTACGTCGCGGAAACACAGCTCCTCGTCTTCGGCAGCACGGCCGATCGGCAGGTATTGCTCAAGCTCAAGCCCGGCGTAGATGCGGACAAATTCATCAAGCCGCTGAAAAAGCCGCTCGACTCGGCACAGATGAGGTATCGAACCGTAACGCAGGCGGAGGCGCTCACCGCTGAGGCGATCCAGAACCTCACGAACTTCATCGGGATCGTCGGCCTGGTCGCGCTCTTACTCGGCGGAATCGGCGTGGCTAGCGGTGTGCGCGCGTTCGTAGCGCGGAAAATCGATACGGTGGCGATTCTGCGGTGCCTCGGTGCGTCGAGCGGACAAGTACTCGCGATCTACGTCACGCAGGCTGCTGCCATGGGACTCGTCGGCGCGCTCATGGGTGCGGCGCTAGGTGTGTTGATTCAGTTCGCCATTCCGCTCGCACTGAAGAGCGTGTTGCCGGTGGATGTCCACGTTACGTTCGTTCCCCAAGCGGTTCTCACCGGCCTGCTCGTCGGCGGATGGACTGCCCTCATTTTCGCGTTGCGTCCATTGCTCGCATTGCGAAATGTGTCGCCACTCCAGACGCTTCGCCGCGACACGGACGCGGATGTGCTAAGAATGCGATGGAGCGACGCGCCGCGAATGATGGTGAACGTCGCGTTGGTCGCGAGCGTGGTGCTGATCGCGTTTCTCCGCGCGAGCAACTGGAAGGAAGCGCTCGCCATCAGCGCGGCAACAGGGTTTGCGATTCTCGCACTCGTCGCGTGCGCGGCACTGCTCTCTTATGGAGCGCGCCAAGTGTTGCGACGCGGGTGGCCGTATGTGGTGCGCCAGGGAATCGCGAATCTATATCGTCCGGGAAACCAGACACGCGCAGTCGTGCTCGCACTCGGCTTTGGTGCGTTTCTCGTCACGACACTTTACATCGTGCACGACAACGTCCTCCGGCGCTTCAACGCGACGGCAACTGCTTCCCGGGGCAATGTCGTCTTCTTCGACATACAGGAAGATCAGGAACGCGGAATGGAGAAGGTCATTCGCGACGCAGGCGCGACGATCGCGCAGGTCTCACCGATGGTGACGATGAGAATATCTGCGATTAACGGCAAGAGCGTCACCGAAATAATCGCCGCAAAGACAAAGGCGGATAGCGCGAAGCCGCGGCGCAACCGTGCGCCGCTAGGCTTGTACCGCCGCGAGTACCGCTCGACGTTTCGCGACTCGCTCACAAGCGGAGAGACCATCGTGAAAGGCAAATGGTTTACCTCGCGCGCCCACCTCGGGCCGGGCGACACCGCCTATGTCTCGGCGGAGGAATCGGCTGCGGCGGCGCTCGGTCTCAAGATCGGCGACGTGATCACCTGGAACGTTCAAGGGTTGGACGTTCCCGCGCGAGTGAGCAGCCTTCGCAAGGTGAAGTGGACGGCCTTCCAGCCGAACTTCTTCATGGTGTTCGAGCCGGCCGCGCTCGAGGCCGCGCCGAAACAGTTCATTCTTCTCACGCAGGTGGAGGACAAGGATCGCGTCGTCGCGCTTCAGCGAGCATCGGTGGATGCCTACCCGAATGTGTCGAGTCTGGACTTGAGCTCCATTCGCAAGACGGTGGAGAAGATCATGAGCAAGGTGTCGCTCGCGATCAGGTTCATCGCACTGTTCAGTCTCGGCATTTCGATCCCGGTTCTATTCAGCGCGGTCTCGGCGACGCGGCGCGACAGGCTTCGCGAGGGAGTTCTGCTCAAGACGCTCGGAGCGTCACGCGGTCAGGTGGCGAGGATCCTGCTCGTCGAGTACGCGCTCCTCGGTGCGCTCGGCGCCGCAGCGGGGATGGTGCTCGCGATCGGGGCAGGTTTTGCGGTCGTGCACTTTTTGTTCAAGGCGCCGTTCACCGCGCCGCTAGGCGGAGCATCGGCGATCGCGCTTGGGACGATGACGCTGGTGGTGACGATCGGGCTGATCGCGGGGAGGGAGGTGTTCCGGGAGACACCGATTACGGCGTTGCGGGATGCGTGATTTCTTTTCGGTGAACGACTGCCACTAACGTCGCGAGATTCGAGAGGCTGAGAAGCAGAGTGATTCAGAAGCAGCTTCGAGTTGCCTGGGCCTCTCTGCTTCTCGTGACTCGCGTCGTTTTTGGCGGTTAGTCGCTCGAACGGCTTCTAGTCAATTCGCAGCACGTAGTAGTGCGCCCCAGGAAAACTCGCGGTCGTTCCTCCAGGATCCTGAACGATGATGGTCCTCCCCGCTCCGGCCGGCACAACGATCTTGTAGTAAGTCCCCGAGCCGGAAAGAGTTTTCGTCGTAACGCTCGCCCCGGAGGCCAGCGTGGTCACGGCGAGCGGATACGTTCCGCTCGAGGCGCCCGCCACTGCGCTTCTCATGTTATAGCCGACGTAGTTGTACTTCGGCAGAAGCCCGGGGATGTTGGTGTGGTCTGAAAAGTTCGCGACCAACCATCCAGCGAGCAGCGTGTCGAGAGGCTGCGCCGCGACGGTGGTCAGATTCTTCACTCCCGTGTCGGGGCCGGCCGCCAGCTTCTTCGTGTACGCGCGGAAATTTCCGCCAGAGTACTGATCGCCCGTCCAACGGAGTAGAGCCCAGATAGCTCCGCGCGTCGAAAGATTCTGATCAGCGTGTTTGCTAAGCGGAGACGAGGTGTCAGGCCGGGCGAGCCAGGCCTTGAAGCGACTCAGGTTCTGCCCGAAGAAGGCGTTGTACGCTTCCTGGGCGGTTGCGTTTCCCGCCGGGAAAACATCCGTGTCGGTAAGCGTCTGAAAATCACCGAACCCGCGCACCGCGCGACCGACTGCATCTTCAGCACTGTGGGCAAGGCCTTCGTCGAGCCAAACCGATTCGAACGCGGAAGCGTTCGAGAGGACGCGGTTGCCGGCGTTGATCATGTGCTGGAACTCGTGCGCCACGGTGCCTCGCGTTCCCTGCCGCACGTTGATCACACTCTGCGTTTTTCCGAACGTCCCCGCCGGGTCGGGAGCGAGGAGGTAAAAAATCTCACCCTGATTGCTCTGCGGGCAGCCGCCCTGTGCGGTCGTCTTGTTGGGATCGAAGAAATCTCCCCCGAAGAAAAACCCTCCGATGAAGCTCTGCGAGGTGCGCTCAGTCAGCTTGTTGACTTCGGGCGTGTAATAGATCACGACCCTTCCGTTATTGTCGAAGTCCGTCGGCTTTCCGAAGTAAGCGCTGTCGGTGGGATAGATGACGTTGTCGAACTCGGTGGCGATAGCTGTGAAATCCGCTGTCGTGAACGCGTTCTGGTTAGCCTGGTTGTCGAGCACGATGATGGCTTTCGCGCTTACCGCCTTTACCGTTCCCGTAGTCGGGATGAAGTTTGCGCAAAGGTCGGATGTCTTCTCGTTTGGAACCTTGATCGGCACTTGCTGGCCGACCGTAACGGGACCGCTGCTCAACACAAACGCAATGCGTGGAGCGCCTGGGACACGAGTGGTGTTCAGCGCGCGCGAGGGCGTGAGATGAGAGCGCTCGTACGCGCGGATATGCGCATCGGCGGCCTCCTGTAAATCAGGAACGCTTCCATCCACCGCGATGATGTTCGAAGGCACCACATTCGTGCGCAGCGCGGCATCGGTGAAAAGGTTTCCCTTCACCACGTAATTCGCCTGCACGTCGAGGGTGGTATTCGTATTTGCGACGACGAGCAGATAATCCGTAACAGCCGCGTTTGCGGAAAGCTCTATTCCGTTTGGAACCTGCGAAGGGGTGAGCACCCGCACTTCACCAACGTTCATGCTCTTGGCGTCGGCAAAGCCTGCCGGTGGATTGTTGCCGGGATCGACCACCGAATCGGTGTGACACGCGGCTGCAACTATGACGGTCAAGAAAACCAGATCGCGGCGCATTGAGAGTCGGTAAAGGTTTCGCGCAAATGAAATCAGAATTGATACACCGCCGTAGCACGAAAGGTCTGCTTGACGGGTCTGCTGCAGGGAAATAAACTCGCCACATGCCCTCTGAGCAAAATCCGGTAGCGACCAAGCCGTCTTATCGTACAAGGGAGCAGGAGGCCGCTGTCGGTTTGCTGCGCACTACGGACGCCATTCGCCGCCACTACTCGGCAATCATCGCGCCGTTCGGAATCACCTTGCAGCAGTACAACGTACTTCGTATCCTGCGCGGTGCGGGCCGCGAAGGTCTCCCGACTCTTACGATTGGCGAGCGGATGATGGAGCAAACACCGGGAGTCACCCGGCTTATCGATCGCCTCGTAAAAAAAGGGTTCGTAACGCGCCGCCCCTGCGACGAGGACAGGCGCAGGGTTTACTGCCACATAACTGCAGCCGGGCTCAAAGTTCTCACCTCTCTCGACGAGCCTGTCGCCCAGGGTGACGCGCTCAGCGTTGCTCCGCTCACTGCGGCCGAGCTCGACCGGCTTGTCTCGATGCTCGACCGGATCCGCGCACACAACAGCTGACGCCAGCGCACCTACTATAATGATGACCAAACTTCCCAGTGTTTCGGCCGCGCTTCTCGCCGGAGTGATTTTCGCGCTCGACGTGCCAGCTCAGGCGCCGCGCGCTTCGGGCGACGCAACTCCGCCGGCGACGAGCTACCTCATTCACGCCGCGCAGCTCATCGACGGACGTTCGGATCAGCCGCGGCAGAATGCGATGATTCTGGTCACCGGCGATCGCATCGTCGCGGTGGGCGGAAGCGAAGTCGCATCACGCGCACCGGCGGGCACGGTCACCATCGAGCTTGGATCGGCAACGGTTCTTCCCGGGCTTACGGACACACACACGCACGTTCTCCTCCAGGGCGACATCACCGCCGCCGATTACGACGAGCAGCTGCTCAAGGAAAGCATTCCGTACCGCACCATTCGCGCGACGATGGCAGCGCGTACGGCGCTCATGAACGGATTCACGACGATTCGCGATCTCGAGACCGAAGGCGCGATGTACGCAGACGTGGATGTGAAGACTGCCATCAACCGCGGAGTCAT
>JACDDT010000012.1 GCA_013816855.1 Gemmatimonadaceae bacterium | reverse complement strand
GCACTTCGGTAGACCGGTGGTGCCCGACGAGTACATGATGTAAAGCGGATGGTCGAAGGGGAGACGCGCGAACAAAGCTTCTTCAGCGTTCACACGAACGGCGTCGGGGAAATCGCCAACGTTTCCCGGTGCCACGCGGTCCTTCGCAACGTTGAGAAGTTTCTCGCCGATAAATTCCGACCACCTCTTCCCGATGCGCGCGCCGTCATCGGCCGATGCGCGATAGTCGGCGATCACGATGTGCTTCACCGACGGAAGCTTCGAAACGATCTCACGTATGCGCCCGCGCAAATCAATCGATTTGCCGGCGTAGAGGTAACCCTCCGCGCAGAACAACACTTTCGGCTCGATCTGTCCGAAGCGGTCGAGCACTCCCTGCACGCCAAAATCGGGAGAGCACGATGACCACACCGCGCCCACCGAGGCAGTGGCGAGCATGGCGATTACCGTTTCAGTGATGTTCGGCAGATATCCGGCGACGCGATCACCGGCGACGACACCCGCGCCCTGGAGAGCCAAACCAAGAGCCACCACCTCACGCCGCAGCTCGGCGAACGTCAGCCGCTGAACGAATCCTTCTTCATTCCGCGAAACGATGGCTTCCCGGTCATCACCGAAGCGGAGGAGGTTCTCCGCGAAGTTGAGGCGGGCATTCGGAAACCATTTAGGCCCTTGTGCATCCGGCGGACCCATTCGGTCGCCGAGAAGAACTGACGTCGCAGTTCCGTCGACACCTGACTCGCCGACCACTCCGCAGAACTCCCAGACGAGCGGCCAGAACTTCTCCCGGTTCTCAACAGACCAGCGGTGGAGACTCTCGTAAGCGGCCTGACCCGGCGTCCCATTGAACGGCGCACCCCGCTGCGCCGAGAAGCTTAGGAACGCAGCCATGTTCGAGCGCACCATGCGCTCCTCCGACGGCGACCAAATCGGTGCGTCGGTGCGGGCGCTGCCGTCAGTCACGCGCGCGATCGAGAACCGCCGTCCCCATACAACGGCGCGGCCGCGAGGTCCGACCGCGCGAGATCCGCACTCGCTCTTAACTCGTGGGCGGGCTGAACGCGTCGTGCTGAGCGTCGACCCAGGATTTGTGGTACGACTTATCCTCGATCCCGAGCGCCTGCTTCGCGACCTTGAGCGGACGAAACGAATCCATCATCACCGCGAGCTCGTCCGTGTACTTCGCGCCGATGCTCGCTTCGGCGCGACCCGGATGCGGACCGTGCGGAATGCCATCCGGGTGATGCGTGATGCTGCCGAACTCGATTCCCTTTCTGCTCATGAACTCGCTCGACGCATAGTACAGCACCTCGTCGGAATCGACGTTGCTGTGATTGTACGGCGCGGGCACCGCTTCAGGATGGAAGTCGTACGGCCGCGGGCAGAACGAGCAGACGACAAAGCCATCGCCTTGAAATGTTTGGTGCACCGGAGGCGGCTGGTGAACGCGTCCGACGATCGGCTCGAAATCGTGAATGCTGAACGCCCACGGATAGAAGTATCCGTCCCATCCGACGACGTCCATGGGATGGTGATCGAGCACGATCTCATTGATGCCGTCGTACTGCTTCACGAGGAGAGGAAAATCTCCCATCTCGTCTTTCGGCTGCACGAGAGTCGGACGGCGGATGTCGCGCTCGGAGTACGGCGCCCCTTCGATGAGCTGCCCGAATTCGTTGCGATATCTTTTCGGCCAGCGCACGTGCCCGCGGCTCTCGAAGACAAGCAGCTTCGGCTTCTCTTCCTCCGTTGCAAAATGGTAACGGTGAAGAATTCCGCGGTGGATGATGAGATAGTCGCCGCTCTTGAATGGAAGATCACCGAACACGGTCTCGAGCACTCCGTTGCCCATCGAGACGTACACGAGCTCATCTGCCTGCGCGTTTTTATAGTAGAAGTCGTCGGCCTTATCCGGCTCGACGTAGTGCATCGAGATGTCCTGATTGAAAAGCAGCGGAATGCGGTCGAGAATCGCGCTCCCGCCCTGCTTCACCCGTGAGGTGAGAAAATGGCGGTGATGCAGCGTTTGATTGGAATCCGCCTCCAGCTTCATCTCCTTCATGCGCCGCACCGACTTCACCGTGGTCGGGGGATGAACGTGATAAAGCAGCGACGAAGTTCCGGTGAAACCCTCGTGACCCATCAGCTCTTCCGCGTAGAGCCCGCCACCGGGTTTGCGAAAGATGATGTGCCGCTTCTTCGGGATCTGTCCGAGCGTGTGATAGATGGGCATCGATTATCTCGTTTTCATTAGAGGCCCTCTAAACTCACGGGAACGGCAACAACTACGAGTTGCCTGACCTTCTTTCCGTGGAGCTCGGCAGGGATAAAGAACATTCCGGGAGCGCCACGCGAATATATGTGCGCTATTTCGCGGCTCGTCGCGCGGAGAACTTTAAACGTGGAGTTATCTATGGTTCCGTCGGAATTCGCAACGAACTCGAGAACCGCATAGCCTGAAAATACCGCGGCGAGCTGCGGAGGCAGTTCCGTTGTAACTGCTGTGCCATCAGGCGATCGCACCGGCTTATCCACCTGCGACGGCAAGTATACGCCGGGAGGGAGACGCGCCGAATCGGACGGTGAGATTTGAATCGTGCTCCAGGCGGAAGCGTTCCGCGGAACAGCGATGACGTCCGAAGAGCCCGCTCTCCGCAGTAGAACCGGCCGCTGTTCGGCACTATCGGTTTTCGTTCTCGCACTTCCGGAGAGTTTGAATTCGAACGGCAACTGAACGATCTGGCGCACCTTCTTCCCGGCGATCTCCGCCGGATTGAAGCGCATTCGGCCAACGGCCTCGCGGGCGGACGCGGCGAAAAGTTCGTGTGAGGACTTGAGGACATGGTACGTGGCCAAATCTGCCGAGCCGTTCTCGAGCACGACGAATTGCGCGACAACGCTGCCTTCTACGCGTGCGCCCCTGAGCACTGACGGATAATCCGCGTGCGCACCCCCCATTGGGGTCGCGGGTTTCTCCACCTGGAATTCAAAATAGGCGGGACCATTTGCAGTGGCGGTGTTGGAATTTTTTTGACTCCCATCCGGATCAGCCCAGGACGCAATCACCTCATCGGGAGCGGGCCCAATACATCCAGTCTCGATTCTCGCTGCGCCCGTGGGATGCTGCAGCTCCCGCGAGAGGGCGCGCAGCGCCTGTACCTGGCCAGGCTTCAGTTCGAACGAATCGTCGCCGACGTTGATATGAATTTTTTTCGCGGCAGACATCCGCTCGACTTCATTTACCGTTAGCCGTGCGTCAACCGACTCGAAATGAATGCCGTCTCTTGGCGACTGGTCATTATAGGATGTGATCGGAGCGAGACGGATCGAATCATCACCGATGATCGTGAGACCGTGATTGAGGGCGTAGCGCGCCTGCCCTTCGGTAATTGACATCGCATTAACCAACGCCATCGGCCCTAATGCGCCGCCAAGTGGCGTTGCCACGGTCAAAGCAAAGCCGACCTGGCGGCTTCCTGCGGAAAGAAAGAATGGCCCGACAGTGAGGGATTTACCTTCGACCGGGCCATCGTCGCGGCGTAAAACGGTGGGGCAAACCGACATCTGCTCAATCCGGATGCGAGCGACGGAGTCGGAGACTTGCGCGCCCGCTCCCGGAGCGAGGACGGCGATCATTGCAGCGGCGAGAATTTCGCGCCGTCCGATGCGAAGCGTCACCATTCCCTCCTAGAGGTTCCCTCTCAGATCCTGCTCTCTCTCCAGCGCCTCGAACAGCGCCTTGAAATTTCCCGCGCCGAAGCTCTTCGCGCCTTTACGCTGGATGATCTCGTAGAAAAGCGTCGGACGATCTTCCATCGGCTTGGAAAAGATCTGAAGGAGGTATCCCTCCTCGTCGCGGTCAACGAGGATGCCGAGCTCGCTGAGCGGCCCGATGTCCTCGTCGATCTTTCCTACGCGCTCGAGCACAGTGTCATAGTAGGTCGCGGGGACGCGCAGGAATTCCACGCCTCTCCGCTTCAACTCAGTGGTCGTGGCGATGATATCGTCCGTCGCAATCGCGATGTGCTGGCAACCCGGGCCCTGATAGAACTCGAGATATTCGTCGATCTGCGATTTCTTTTTTCCTTTCGCCGGCTCGTTGAGCGGGAACTTGATTCTCCCATTCCCGTTCGCGACGACCTTCGACATCAGCGCCGAGTATTCCGTCGAGATCATCTTGTCGTCGAAAGAGATGAGCTGGGTGAAGCCCATCACATCGGCGTAGTACTTAACCCACTTGTTCATCGCGCCGAGCTCGACGTTACCGACGCAGTGATCGATGTACTTGAGCCCAACCGGCTTCGCGTCGCCTTCACCCTGGTAAGGGACGAAGCCCGGCATGAACAACCCCTTGTAATTCTTGCGCTCGACGAGGCTGTGGATAGTCTCGCCGTAGGTCTTGATGCCGGCGATGATGACTTCACCGTCGTCGTCCCTGAGAATCTGGGGCTCCTTCGCCGACTGTGCGCCCCGCTCGATGGCGAGCGAATACGCTTTCCGTGCATCGTCGACCCAGAGTGCGATATCCTTCACTCCGTCGCCGTGACGATGGACGTGGTCGGCGATCGGACTGTCGGGTCTCAGCGCCGTGGTGAGGAGCAGCCGGACTTTGTCCTGCTGGAGCAGATAGGTCGCGCGGTCACGCACACCCGTTTCAGGCCCGCGATACGCGAGGATCTTGTACCCGAAAACATGTCGGTAGAATTGCGCGGACTGCTTGGCGTTCCCGACGTAAAACTCCACGAAATCCGTCCCGTTGATCGGGAACGTGTCGGTCGCTTCTTCCTGCGCGGTGAGTGTCGCGGTGCCCATCTCAAATCTCCGGGAAAAATCCGCCAGTCTCTGGGCAAAACAATTCTCGTGCGGCTGCCCTTCTTAAGTTAGCAAAAGAAACGCCCGACGAGAGCGATTTTGATGCGTGGAACGCCACCTAAGGGATCCAGCTTTGGTTCGGCTCGCAGCACGGGTGTCGCAGCATCCGTGTCACTCTAGGCGCTCGCGTCTAGGGTCCTGCTCGAATGGCGAAAATGGTAGACGCAGCTGCCTGCGGAGCAGTCGCTCGAAAGGGCGTCCGGGTTCGAATCCCGGTTCGAGCAAGGGCGTGTTCTCAATTCCAAAATTCAGACCGAAAGAGCTTCCGAAGGCATCCGGGCGCTTGTTCACCCGCCTGTGTACCAATATGTTTTAAATACGCAGGCAGTTGCAAACGGGATCGTCGCCGAAAGGCGCGGTCCCGTTTTTGTTTAGCGGAGCTATTAACTACATCCCCGCGTGGTGGTCCATCCTCTGGAACGCCAGAAAATCGTGAATCGCCTTCACCCCCGCGGCGTTCTTCGTCGTGATCCGCACCTCGCCGCCCCGCGGGAGATCAGACGCGGCGTAGGTGATCTCCCCCTTGAGCCGCGACATCACAGCGGTTCCCGGCACCGTGTCTGTCGCGTGCACGAACTCCGGCGAAGTGAAATCTCCCGCGGCAAACGCGGTCGCGATGACTCTCACGTGCGCTCGGATGGTCGCTTCTCCCGCGCTGTCTGCGGAATCCCGCTGCAGCACGATCAGTCCCCCGTCAGGAAGAGGCTCGAACCTGTGCATCGATGTGTATTGATCGACACCCATAGTCATCTCGCCACGTTTCTGAAGCGCGGCGAAAACCGAATCGTTCTTCACTGAATCGACCCGCGCGACCTCGGCCTTATCTCCGCGCTCGCATGCGGACCCCGCGAGCACCGATAGTCCCAAAACGAAGGCTTTAGCGGTTTGTATCACGCTCTTTTCCCCGCGCCTCGGCGAGCTTGCGCGCTATGCCGCGGTAGAACGCGGCGTCGGCAGATTTGTTTTCGCTTTCGAGGCTCATCGCCGCTCGTTCGAGCGCGTAGAGAATGTTGCCGAGGTAGAGCGACGCCGTCTCGCCTACGCCGGGAGGCTGCTCATCCATTGACCCGCGCCGGCGGGATCGGCGTGATGTCGCGGTCGGTGTGATGCGATTCCTGCGGAAGCACGCGAACGACGATCGCCGTGATGTTGTCGTTGCCACCGTTGTTGTTCGCTTCGGAAATGAGCGCGTCAACGATTCTCGCAGGCGCGGCACGTGAGGTGAGAAGCTGATGAAGGCGGCGGTCTTCGACCATGCCCGTCAGTCCGTCGCTCGCGAGCAGGAAGCAGTCGCCCATTCTCGCTTCGCCCTCGAGCACGTCCGGCTCGATCTCGTCCGCCATTCCCACGCAGCGGGTAATGACGTTGCTCTGCGGATGCCGTCTCGCCTGCTCCGGGGTGAGCAACCCGGCGTCCACCTGCTCCTGCACCAGCGAATGGTCGCGCGTTAGCTGAGTCATCTCGCCGTCCCGCACCAGATAGATACGCGAGTCGCCGACGTGCCCGATGATGTAATGCGTATCCGATAAGAGCAGGGCGGAAACCGTCGTCCCCATCCCCGCTTTCTCCAGCTCGCGACGCGTCCGCTCGAAGACGGCCCGGTTCGCCTCACGGAGCGCCTCTGCCACCTGCTCCGAGGCGCCTCCGGTCTCGAGATCGTTTAGCTCCGAAAGATCCCGGGTGACTACCTCAACCGCCATCTCGCTCGCGATCTCGCCCGCTGCATGCCCGCCCATCCCGTCGGCAACTATAAAGATGCCCCGGTGCGCGTTCGCGTCGGCGTGAAGGGTGTCTTCGTTTCCCTTTCGGACTCGGCCGGTATCAGTACGGGCCGCTACGGCGAGATGCACTTACGGCTGGGTAGTTAATGAGTGATTGAAGGGCGCGAAATCGGCGCTCCAACGGCGTAAGCGGGGAAACCTAGGCACGGTTGAAAAGCGCGGCAAGCTTCAGCCTGCCCGCGGAAGCGTTTCCTCCGCCTCTCCAGCCTGCAAGCGCCAAAGTTTGTCATACAGACCGCCGCTCGCGAGGAGCTCCCGGTGGGTTCCACGCTCCATCACTTCACCGTGATGGAGGACGAGAATGAGCTCAGCGGAAGCGATCGTGCTCAGGCGGTGGGCGACCGCGATCGTGGTCCGGTCGGCGAGAAGAACCTCGAGCGCGCGTTGAATTTCCGCTTCGATCTGGCTGTCCACCGCGCTTGTTGCCTCGTCGAGGAGAAGGACGGGAGCGTCGGCCGCAATCGCTCTCGCAAAAGAGAGGAGCTGCCTCTCACCAACGCTGATCGAAGCCCCCCGCTCGCCGAGCACGTGAGCGTAGCCATCGGGAAAACGCCGCACGATTCTGTCCGCACCAACGCGCTTGGCGGCGCGCTCTACACCCGCGTCGTCCAGCGGATTAGCGAGGCGGATGTTCGTCGCGACGTCGCCTGCGAAGAGGAAGATGTCCTGCTGTACATAGGCGATGAGCCGGCGCACCTCCTCGATGCGCATGGTGCGGATGTCCTGCCCGTTGACGAGAATCCTTCCCTTCTGCGGATCGTAGAACCGCATCAGCAGATTTACGATCGTCGTCTTCCCGGCTCCGGTGTGACCCACGAGCGCGGTGGTGGTGCCTGCGAGCGCTACGAAGCTTACGCCTTTCAGCACCCACTCCGGGTCCGCCTTCGCCTCGCCCCCTTTGGCGAGGTGCGGGGCGTCATATGCGAACCACACGTCGTCGAACTCCACGTCGAACCCTTTCTTGTCAGGCGTCGCGGTGCGGTCGGCCGCGGTATCGCGCACCGTTGGTTCAGTATCGAGAAGCGTGAAGATTCTCTCCGAGCTCGCCATCGCTGTTTGCAAAATGTTGTACTTCTCCGACAGATCCTGCAGCGGCTGGAAGAAGCGGCGCACCAATTGGAGAAACGCCGCCACCGTGCCTACCGTAAGAGTGCCCGCCTCTACGCGGTTGGCACCAGCGACGATCATCACCGCGAGCGCAACCGACGTTAGCAGCTCGATCGCCGGGAAATACAGAGCGTAGACGGTTATGGATTTTAGATGCGCGTCGAGATGCGACTTGTTGAGCTCGTCGAAAGTCTTCGCTTCCCGGTCTTCCTGCCCAAAGAGCTGGACGATCTTCATCCCCGCAATTCGCTCCTGCAAAAACGAATTGATGCGCGCCAGGCGAACGCGGATGTCGCGGTATGTCTCGCGAACCCACTTCCGGAATAACGCGGAAACGAGCACGACGAAAGGAATGACCGCAAACGCGGCGAGCGCGAGGCGCCAATCGGTGATCAGCATCGCGATGCTTATTGCGGCGAGAGTGAATAAATCGCCCAATCCCGACACCACACCCGAGGTGAACAGCTCGTTCAGCGTCTCGACATCGGACGTCACGCGAGTGATCAACCTCCCCGCCGGATTTCTGTCGAAGAATGAGATGGAGAGGCGCTGAAGATGAACAAAAATCTCCATGCGCAGGTCGCGCATAACTTTCTGTCCGAGGAGGCTCGTGAGAATCGTCTGCCAATACGAGGCGATAAACTCGACGACCAGCACGCCCATGAAAACCGCGACGGAGAGCCAGATGGTGCGTGTGTCGCGATTGGGTACCGACACATCGATCACGTGGCGGGTCAGCAAAGGCCCTACAACCTGAAGCCCGCCCTGCCCGCAGAGAATTAGGAAGGCGCCGCCCATGAGCGGTCTGTACGGGCGGGTGTACACCAGAAGGCGGCGCATCAAACGCCTGTCGTACGCCTTGCCGAGCACATCGTCGTCCTGCAGGGTTGCGGCGGATGCCATTCGCTCCTATGCTAGCGGAACGCAGAGTGCGACGCTACCGATTGTGTGATATGGTACGCGGGTTGCACTTAGCGGCATCCATAAGCCAGCTCAACGGCTGACGTTCACCACACTGGAGGGCAGATGAGCATTATTGCTTGGATCGTCTTGGGAATCATCGCGGGTGCGATCGCAAAGGCGATCATGCCGGGCAATGACCCGGGCGGCATCGTCGTAACAATGGTTATCGGAATCGTCGGCGCCTTCATCGGCGGATTCCTCGGCAACATGATCACCGGTTCCGGCCTGAATGGCTTCTCTCTTTGGAGCATCATTCTCGCGGTCGTCGGTGCGCTCGTCCTGCTTTGGATCTACAGAATGGCGACGCGCGGGCGTACCACCACGCGAGTTCCGTAACACGCTACGGCTGACGTAACGGACGGGTATGCCGCCCTGGCTTTACTGGATTCTCCTTGGCTTAATCGCAGGAACGCTGGCCAAGTTTCTGGTGCCGGGGCGGGACCCGTCCGGTTGTATCGTCACAATCGTTCTGGGAATAGTCGGCGCCTTCATCGGCGGCTGGCTGGGCACACGCTTCGGCTGGGGAAGGGTCTCCGCCGGAGCGTTTGATTTTAGGTCGATCGGGTTGGCGACGCTGGGGGCGATGGTGTTGCTGCTGCTTGGGAGGTTGTTGAGGCGAAGGTGATGGAAGACCGCAACGACAACAGAACGCGTTCCGCGTTCCCGGCAATCAACGACGCCGGTTGTCGGTTTAGGTCTTGGCGCGAGAGCTGAAGGAGATTCCGTCGTCACCGGTCACCGGAAACGTTCGCTTCGGGGAACGGAGAACGTGTTCAGTTGCAGTTTGCAGTTGCCGGTTGCCAGCCGCTTAGATTGAATATGTGAAGGACAAGATCATCGTCCGCGGCGCCCGCCAGCACAATCTCAAAGGCTTCGACCTCGAGATCCCGCGCCGCACGTTCACCGTGATCACCGGCCCCTCCGGATCCGGCAAATCCTCCCTCGCCTTCGACACCATCTACGCCGAAGGCCAGCGCCGCTACGTCGAATCGCTCTCCGCATACGCACGGCAATTCCTCGAGCGTATGGAAAAACCGAACGTCGACAGCGTCGAGGGTCTCTCGCCCGCCGTAGCGATCGAGCAGAAGAACCCCACCAAAACCTCCCGCTCCACCGTCGGCACCGCCACGGAGATCTACGATTACATGCGCCTCCTCTGGGCGCGCATCGGTCGCACGTATTGTCCGGTTTGCGGGCGTGAGATCAAACCCGACACCGTGCAATCGGCGACGGATGCAGTGATGTCGCTTCCGGAGCGGACGCGCTTCTACGCGGCGTTTCCGCTGCACATGTCACCCAAGGTGACGCACGCGGTGGTGGTCGACAATCTCCGCGAGAAAGGATTTGTCCGCATCGCTGCCGACGGCGACGTTTTTCATCTTGACGAGCTGGAGAAGGCGAAGATCAATCTTCCGAAAACGAAGGAAGTGCTCGTCGTCATTGACCGGCTCTCGGTTGACGCGCAGCACATCGGCCGGCTCGCCGATGCGATCGGGACCGCGTTCTCCGAGGGAGAAGGCGATTGCGTAATCCTCCTCGCGGAATCGGTAACATCGCCGCTCGACGGGACGACGGTGGATCGCCTGCGGTTCACCGAGCGGTTCGAATGCCCGAACGACGGAACGCGCGCGCCGGCGCCCTCGCCGCAGCTATTCTCGTTCAACAATCCGCGTGGCGCGTGCGAGCGGTGCAACGGATTCGGCGCGGTGCTCGAGTACGATGAGTCGCTGATGATTCCCTACCCGACGCGGTCTCTCCGCGATGGCGCCATCGATCCGTGGATGAAGCCGCGCTACGACAACAAGCGGCGGGCGCTATGGGAGTTCGCGAAGCGGGAGCGAATTCCAACCGATAAGCCGTGGGAAGATCTCTCCAGCGCGCAGCGCGAGCTCCTGCTCCATTCACGGACGCGTGGCTACAAGGGAATTGTTCCCTTCATGAAGGATCTCGAGGAGAAACGGTACAAGCAGTACATCCGCGTTTTTCTCAGGCAATATCAAACCGCGCAGGAATGTCCGGTTTGCAGGGGGACGAAGCTGCAGGCGGAAGCATTGCAGGTGCGCATCGCGGGAATCGACATCGCGATGGCCTCCGACATGGCGGTGGACAAGCTCGCAGAGTGGCTCGACAATCTCCAGCTGACCAAATTCGAGGAGCAAGTCGCCGCGATGATCCTCAAGGAATCGCGCGACCGCGTCCATTTTCTCCGCGACGTCGGCCTTGCCTACCTCTCAATGAATCGCGCCACGCGAACGCTGTCGGGCGGTGAGGCACAGCGCATCGGCCTCGCGAATTCGCTCGGCTCACAGCTCGTGGATACGCTCTACGTTCTCGATGAGCCGTCGATCGGTTTGCATTCGCGCGACATGGATCGCTTGCTCACGCTCCTCAAAAAGCTGCGCGACGCCGGCAACAGCGTGCTCGTCGTCGAGCACGATCTCGCCGCTATCGAAGCCGCAGATTACATGGTGGAGATGGGCCCGGGCAGCGGTGAGCAGGGTGGCCAAATCGTTTTTGCCGGCCCGATGTCCCGCATCGCGGAGAGCCCGCTAACAGGCGGTTACATCACCGGCGAGCGCACCATTCCCCTCCCCGATCAGCGACGCAGGCTCGGCCCGCGATGGCTCACCCTCGAGGGCGCGAGAGAGCACAATCTTCAGAACGTCGACATCCGCATTCCGTTGGGCGCGCTCACCGCAGTGACCGGTGTTTCGGGCTCGGGCAAAAGCACACTCGTGCACGACGTGCTTTACCGCGCTCTAGAGACCCATCTCGTCGGTGAGCACACAGCGAAGATCCACCTTGGCGAAAAAGTTGGCGCCTATTCGACGTTGGCAGGCTTCGACGCACTCGAAGGCGTCGTCTGCATCGACCAAAGTCCGATTGGAAAGTCGCCGAGGTCGAACCCTGTGACCTACGTGAAAGCTTTCGACGATATCCGGAGAATTTTCGCCGACACTCCGCTCGCCCGGCAGCGTAAATACACTCCGGGAACTTTCAGCTTCAACGTCGCCGGCGGGCGATGTGAGAAGTGCGAGGGCGCGGGAGCGCTACAGGTCGAAATGGTTTTCATGGCCGACGTCTTCGTTCCCTGCGAGGACTGCGGCGGCAAGCGATTCAAGCCGGAGGTGCTCGACGTCACGGTGCACGGCAAGAACATCCACGATGTTCTCAACCTGACCGTCGATCAGGCGATTCGCTTTTTCCCGCGCGAGGAGAAACTCGGCCAAGCGTTGTGGCAGCTCTCGCAGGTGGGGCTTGGCTATCTCCGGCTCGGCCAGCCGGCGACGACCCTCTCAGGCGGCGAAGCCCAGCGCATCAAGATCGCGCGCGAGCTCGCGCTCGCGGGGAGAAAAACAGGACGACGGCTGTATGTGATGGACGAGCCGACGACTGGGCTTCACCTCGAGGACATCCGCAAGCTCGCGAAAGTTTTCGATCGGCTGCTCGAACAAGGAAACACGTTGGTCCTCATCGAGCACAACCTCGATGTGATCAAGCTCGCTGACTGGGTGATCGATCTGGGACCGGAAGGTGGAACCGGTGGCGGGCGTCTCGTCGCAATGGGAACGCCGGAAGACGTCGCGGCACATAATGGCTCGCACACAGGCCAGTGGCTCGCGCCGCTGCTCGTACGCAAGCGGGAAACGCCGAGGAAAGTCGCCGAGAAATTCGCGGGCTAACGATTCTCCTGCAGCATGCGCACGACTTTCGTCGCGAGAAATCTCGGTGTGAAGCGGTTCGACTGGGCCACGATCTTGTTCATCATTCCCGGTATCGCAACGCGCTTCCCTCCCATCGTTGCCTGATATCCGAATTCCGCGACTCCCGCCGCATCGGTGACAACACTGTTGAAGAGGCGGGTGCTCTCGATCTCGGCGGTAGCAGCAAATTCGGTTTTGGTAGGCCCGGGGCATAGCGCAGTCACAGTCACGCCAGTGTTTCGAAGCTCCTCGGCGAGTGCCTCGGAAAAGCTGAGCACATACGCTTTGCTCGCATAGTAAACCGCCATCAGCGGGCCCGGCTGAAACGCCGCGGTCGAGGCGACGTTGAGAATTCTTCCCGAGCGCCGCAGCATCATCTGCGGGAGAAAAAGTCCGGTGAGGTGAGTGAGAGCGCTGATGTTAACGTTGATGATGTTGAGCTGGCGATTGATGTCGCTTTCGCCGAACTCACCGCCGAGCCCAACTCCCGCGTTATTTACCAGCATGTCGATCGTGAACTTCTCATTCGCGCAGAAATCGAGGATGCTGCCCGGCGCGGCGGCGTCTCCGAGATCTGCGGCGAATGTGGCCGCGGAGATCCCGAACTCGCCCTCCAACCTTCCGGCGACAGCCTCGAGCGCATCCGCTCGCCTGGAAACGAGCACCAGGTCATACCGATTCCGCGCGAACACGCGGGCAAGCTCCATTCCGATTCCGACCGACGCTCCGGTGATCAACGCACGTGGGCGGCTCTGGCTTTTTGTTGTCATGGATTCGAAGTTAGCGGATGAGGCGTACAGTTGATTAGGCCCCGTTTTTTGGATAAATTTCTGAGCTATTCCCCAGTAGCTCAGTTGGTTAGAGCGCACGACTGTTAATCGTGATGTCGTAGGTTCGAGTCCTACCTGGGGAGCTTCGAAAGTCGGCGACTTTAATGTGGAAACCAGGCGGCCAGAAACGGTCGTCTGGTTTTTTTTTCGATAAGTCGCCGCGGCGGCTAACCGTTTTCATTATTGACGTCGAGTTGCCGAACTGTATGACCTTCAGTATCGATCCGCGTGAGAAGCGCCTAAGCGAGGCTGCGAAGTCCGCGACGTTCTCGAGCCCTCCAAGAGCCGCTTAACTATGTGTAAACGCCCCGTCCAAGAAGCCGGCTCGGAGGCGATTTGGGCCCCGCCTTTGCATTTGTACGGGGGCGGCCCGACCGGGCCGACCACCCAGTTACAAGGAGCAAATGATGTTCAAGACCACTCTAAAGGTTCTTCCGCTCGCGTTTGCGCTCGCGGCCGCGTCCGCTTGCGGCGTGAAGAAGACCACGACCGCGATCAACCCGTCACTCAGCAGAGCACCGACGTGCGATGAGGCAATCGTTGTCTATGCGAGCCGCAGCCAGGTTCCCCACGACTATTACGAAGTCGCCTGGATCCAGGCTGAGGGAAATTCGGTTTACACCACCGACAACAAGCTCCGCACCGAGGTCATCAAGGGTGCTGCGAAGGCCGGTGCCAACGCCGTCATCGTGAATCCGGTGAAGGAAGCCAACGCCACCGCCAAGGTGCTTGGTGAAGCGATCGGCCTCAGCACGTCGACGGCGAAGGTCAGCGCGCTCGCGATCTACATTCCGAGCGATGCGGGACGCGTCACCCAGATGTGCGGCCCGAGATAACCCGCCGCTCGTGATGCACGAAACGGCTCCGTCCTTAGGGCGGGGCCGTTTTAACATGGGCGCGTTGCGCCCGCAAACAAAAAGCGCCAAAATGGTGGGTTCTTCAGTCCCCCATCAGCCTATCGATGACCAATCGGGTTCTCGGAGCAGGAAAATTTATGCTTGGCGTGTTGGCCTTCCTGACCGCCCCCGGGAAAGGCCGAAAACGCACGCGCAAGCGCTCTCCGGTATCCACGGACACCGAAGCCAAGCTCGAAATTCTCCTCGGATCGATGCCGGTGAACGTGTGGTCCACCGATCGGGAGCTGAACATCGACTTCAGCCAAGGCGGCGGCCTTAAACTGCTCGGCATTAAGCCGGGTGAGCACGCCGGCAAGAATCTCACGACGGTGCTCGGCAACAGCGACCCCGAATTCGCTCCCTTGGCCGCAAGTCTGCGCGCTCTCAAAGGAGAATCTGCGCGCTATGAAATGCGGTGGCGGAACCGCTCGTTCGAGACTCGCATCGAACCGCTGCGCGCCGACGACGGCAGCGTCGTAGGAACGGTCGGGCTCGCCATCGACATTACGGAGCGGCGCGCTCTCGATGAAGCTCTGACAACCCAGAACGTTTATTTCCAGGAGCTCTTCGAGAGCGCGCCCGTCGCGATCGTCATTCTCGATGAGAACGACCGGGTGTTGCGCATCAACTCTGAGTTCACGAGAATCTTCGGCTACGGTTCCGACGAGACACTCGGCCGGCGCATAAACGATCTCATCGTACCCGATGAGCTGCGCGACGAAGGATTGGACATGACGGCGCAAGTCGCATCGGGCGAAACGCTAAATCGCGAGTCTCTGCGCCGTAGGAAAGATGGAACTACCCTTTGGGTTTCCATCGTCGCGCGGCCGTTCACAGTGGGTGATGAGCCGAGCCGCGTCTACGGGATGTATCACGACATCTCCGACCGCAAGCGCGCCGAAGAAGAGCTGCGCGCGCTCTCCCTCATCGACGCTCTCACCGGACTTCCCAACCGTCGCGCCTTTATCACGCTCTCGGATCAGGCACTCAAGTGGGCTGCGCGCATTGGGAAGGAAATCCTTCTCATCTTCATCGACGTAGACAACCTGAAGCAAATCAACGACACGCACGGTCACCTTGCTGGCGACCGCGCGCTCGTGGACACCGCGCGCGTGTTACGTGAGACGTTCCGCGAAGCGGACATCGTCGCCCGACTCGGTGGCGACGAATTCATCGCGCTCATTACGGCGGAGAGCGAGGCGGCAGGCAATCTTGTCATGGGACGACTTCAAGCCCGGGTCACGGCGCACAACGAAACCGCTGACCGTCCCTACAAGCTCGGGCTTTCCATTGGATTCACGCACGCGAAGGCTGAAGGCGCGCGTCTGCTCGATCTGATGGAGCGCGCCGACGCGTCACTCTACGAGCAGAAAAGGGCGCGCGTTTAAAGAGCTTTAGGCGATGTCGCGGTAGTAATCGTCGAGGCACCAGCCGAGCATTTTTGAGAGGACACTTTCGGCGCGGTCCGACGCGGGATTTGTGCTTGCCGCTTCCTTGACGAGGCTACGCGCGGCAACAATGACGCCTTGCGCGCTTACCCCCTCCGACTTGAGCTCCTGGACGAAAGCGCACACGTCTTCCTGAAGCGACGAGTAGTCGTATACCGCTTCAGAGAATACCGTAACGAGCGTCGTCGCCAGCCTGCGTCGAGCTTCTCCGCCGACAGCGCTTCCATCCCTGCCGGAATGCTGCATGTCGGAAGGGTGCCCGTCCTGTTTCGGAGTGTCAATACCTGCTCCGCGCGCCAACCCTTTGACGCCCGGTGGCGCTATTGAACCGTCTTTAGAACTCCACAAGCGACGCGCGCGCCGCTATTTCCGGACGGTTGAGACATTTGATCGTCCGGAGCCGCGTGAACGACGAGAGCGGTCCCGTCAGCGTCGAACACGTCCGCCGCCCCGCCGACGAGCGATATGCGATCGGTGGTGATTCTCAAAGTGCCACGACCGTCAACGCCGATAGTGAGATTCTGGATGTCGCCTGCATGTGGCCCTGCGGAATTGCTCAAGCCATGCGGCTTGGCCAGCGGATTGAAATGTGCGCCGGCGGATGAAAACGCAGGAGATGACGCCGCGACGCAGCTTCCGACCGAATGAAAATGAATTCCGTGCTCGCCAGGTGGGAGCGCAGTGCATGACACGCCTGTACACGTCACATCGACGTCCACGTGCACCAGTCCGCCAGCTTCCTGCCAGAGGCGTGCAGTGCCGATAGCTCGGCCCTCGCTGTCGGAGAGCGTGGCGCCGGCGATTGCTACCGGGTGCGCGGTGAGAAACGATTTGCTGCACGCCGAGAATGCCAGTGGCACGGCGATCACGAGCGTCAATGCTTTCACGATAAAACGCATACCCCCTCCCTCTTCAGAGTTCATCAGCGACCGCCGTGTTTTGTCCAGATGACGATTGTCAGGCAGCTCGATCCGTTAGCGCTCGTAAATTGAGGCGGTACCTGTGACGACTGATATACCTCGATGCCCGCGACTTCGCTTGGGTTTACGAAATCACTGGCGTTTCCGCCGATGGCTTGGAACAGCAAGCCATCCACGAAATAACTTACGCAGTCCTGGCCGTTGAGACTGCCCGCGCGCGTGGAGGTGATCACAGACTCAAAACCGCGCTGTTCCACAGTCACGCCCGGAATGGTGCGGAAGACGTCACTCAATTGCCTCGCGTTTCTACGCTCGATGTCCGCGGCAGTGATGTAATGCCCCATCCCCGATTTCTGCCGCGAGCTGAATCCGGCGTTTTCGAGCGCCCTCTCGGCGCGCGCGGTGACAACCACCTTGTCCATAACAGGAACGAATTTTTTTAGCTGTACGGCCACGCGTCTTGGCTGCGACGAGGACAGATCTACGGGAAATTCGCGCGGCTCCCAGCCGAGGTGGCGCACGAGAAGCATCTGCGTGCCCGACGGCGCGCCACTGAGGATGAATTCCCCGCGCTCATCGACGACAGCGGCTGCCTTGGTGCCGAGGATCTCGACGTGGCTTCCCGTCGCCGGTTGTCCTCCCGCGTACGTTACTTTGCCGGTCACCGAGGCGCGTCCGACGTGAGTGCCTGCGGTATCAGACCTCGAAATGTAGAGCGGGCGGATGATGAAATCGCCGTCAGCCGCGGAAGTTGAAATCGGCACATCGGCGGTCATGACACCACGGTAATTCGCCTGGAGCCGGGCATCGAGCTCGGCCGGTAGTCCGCAGAGACGAAAGACACCATGTGAGTCGGTGCTGTCTCGCACAAGCCGCGGAGTCTGCTTCACACCGACAACGCTGGAAACGTCGAAGTGCACCCACGCGATGGAGACTTCCGCGTGAGGAACCGGCTCACCGCTGTCAGGATCCAACAGCCGTCCGAATATCGCGGAGCTGCCGAGCGTGCGCATGCGCGACTTGCATGTCTGCGCGATGAGCGTCGCCGCCGAGGGAACCGCGAGGCTAATGAGGCTTGCGCTGTCGGGACCTAGACTGAACTTCGGACTGGAAAGCGAAATCGCGAGTGAATCGAGAAGCGGGTGGAACAACCCGACCTCGTAATTTCCAGCGGGAAGGCTGTCCACCCTGAAGCGGCCGAGCGAGTCGGTGAGGATGGTGCGGTTCACGCCCGAAATCAGCACCTCGGCGCCACTCAGGGGCCGCATGTGAAGACTGTCGGTCGCTACCCCGATGATTGCCGAATTTTTTTTCTGCGGCTGCTGCGCGGCGATCGTGCCGGCCGACAGGGCAGCCGCTATCAGTGCGAAACGGAGCATGTCATTCATACACGTGAGTGCGAGGCTCAGGTTCCCGCGGGGTCATTCCGTTTACCGCGGACGAGGCGCACAAGAGCGTGCAGCGGATCATAGAACCGGTCGACGACGCGCTCCTTGAGCGGAATGATCGCGTTGTCGGTAATGGTGATGTTCTCCGGGCAAACGGTGGTGCAGCACTTGGTGATGTTGCAGTAGCCGATGCCGCCCGCCTCCTTGAGCTGGGCGGTGCGATCTTCGGTGTCGAGCGGATGCATCTCGAGCGCGGCCGCGTACACAAAGAATCGCGGGCCGACGAACTCCTCGTGCTTGTGGTGATCGCGGAGCACGTGACAGACATCCTGGCAGAGGAAGCATTCGATGCACTTCCTGAATTCCTGGATGCGATCGACGTCGGTCTGCTGCATGCGCCACGTCCCGTCGGGGGAGTCCGCCGCGCGAGGCGTGAACTTCTTGAGCTTAAGCTTCGCGCGAAAGTTGGACGAGACGTTGGTGACGAGATCGCGCAGCAGCGGAAAGGCGCGCATCGGCTCGACGGTGACCGGCTGGGAAAGGTCGAGCGAGTTGAGCCGCGTCATGCACATCAGCTTCGGCATGCCGTTGATCTCGGCGGAGCACGAACCACACTTGCCGGCTTTACAGTTCCAGCGGACGGCTAAATCGCTCGCGCTCTCCGATTGGATCTGGTGAATGGCGTCGAGGACGACCATTCCCTCCGAGATCTTCGTCGCGTAATCGCGGAATTGGCCGCCGGAGGAATCACCGCGCCAAACGCGGAAGGTTGCGCGATCGCTCACTTCTGCTCCTCGACGATTTGCTTCAGGTCGCCGCGCATCTCCGGAATGTTTTCACGCGAGACGACCATCTCGCCGTTGTCACCCCGGCGGAGAAGGATGTTGAACTTCGAGAATACCGGATCCTTCTCGGGGTAGTCGTCGCGGAAATGACCACCGCGGCTTTCCTTGCGCTCGAGAGCGCTGCGCGTGACTGCTTCCGAGACAGCGAGAAGGTTTCCAAGATCGAGCGCGGTATGCCACCCGGGATTGAATTCCCTGCCTCCGGGGACCGCCACCTTGGCCGCGCGTCGCTTCAGCTCCTCCAGTCCATCGAGGGCTTTTTTCATTTCGTCTTCACGCCGCACGATGCCGACGAGACTCTGCATCATCGTCTGCAAATCCTGCTGCACCTGGAACGAGCTTTCCGCTCCCGCTTCCTTGCCCCGCGCGAACGGACTGAGTGCTTCGCTCATGACTTGAGCGGGAGCATCCTGGGGAGCGGACGCGCGCGACTGCTTCGTCGCGTACGCAGCGGCTGCCTCGCCGGCACGTTTCCCGAAGACGACGAGATCGGAGAGTGAATTGCCGCCGAGCCTGTTCGCGCCGTGGAGACCGGCAGCGCACTCTCCGGCTGCAAACAATCCGGGAACCGTGGACATCTGCGTGTCGCCGTCCACGCGAATGCCGCCCATCACGTAATGCGTTGTCGGACCGATCTCCATCGGCTCTTTCGTAATGTCGATGTCCGCCAGCTGTTTGAACTGGTGGTACATGCTCGGGAGCTTTTTCTTGATGTGCGCTTCACCATCCTTGAGGCGCGTTTTTATCCACGAGATATCGAGGAAGACTCCGCCGTGCGGACTGCCGCGCCCTTCGCGAACCTCGCGCATGATGCAGCGTGCGACGTGGTCGCGAGTGAGGAGCTCGGGGGGACGGCGAGCATTCTTGTCGCCCTGCACGTAACGCCATCCCTCTTCTTCGTTGTCGGCGGTCTGCGCGCGATAATTCTCCGGAATGTCGTCGAACATAAAACGCCGGCCGTCCTTGTTGCGAAGCACACCGCCTTCGCCGCGCACACCTTCCGTGACGAGCACGCCCTTCACACTCGGCGGCCACACCATTCCAGTGGGATGGAACTGAACGAATTCCATATCCTGGAGAGCGGCGCCTGCATTGTAGGCGAGCGAATGCCCGTCGCCGGTGTACTCCCAGCTATTGCTCGTTATGCTGAACGCGCGGCCGATTCCGCCGGTGGCAAGCACCACCGCGTTGGCAGTGAAGACGCTGAACTCTCCACGCTCGCGATCGTAGGCAACCACACCGTTTACGCGGTCGCCGGCTTTGAGGAGGCGGATGACCGTTGACTCCATGTACACCTGGATGTTCTGGATGTACACGAGGTGGTCCTGAAGTGTGCGAATCATCTCGAGGCCGGTGCGGTCTCCAACGTGCGCCAGGCGGGGATAGCGGTGTCCGCCGAAGTTTCGCTGAAGAATCCTGCCGTCTTCCGTGCGATCGAAAACCGCCCCCCACGCCTCGAGCTCGCGCACGCGGTCGGGCGCTTCCTTGGCGTGGAGCTCGGCCATTCTCCAGTTGTTCAGATACTGGCCGCCGCGCATCGTGTCGGCGAAGTGCACCTGCCAGTTGTCGCGGTCATCGACGTTGCCCATCGCCGCCGCCATTCCACCCTCGGCCATCACTGTGTGCGCTTTCCCGAGGAGCGACTTGCAGATGAGACCGACGGATGCTCCGGCCTCGGCGGCACCGATGGCGGCGCGCAAGCCTGCACCACCAGCGCCGATGACGAGCACGTCGTGATCGAACTGCTTGAAGCTCTCCACTAGAAGAGCCTCACGTCGTGCCAGATGCCCATCGAGCAGAGGCGAATGTAGATGTCCGTGAAGCCGACCCAGAAGAGGCTGCACCACGCCCAGCGCATATGAGCGCGGTTGAAGCAGCTCACGCAATCGTACGCAGTTTTGCGAACGGGAGCGCGGGAAAGACGGTCGAGGTAACCCCCGACAAGGTGACGGAGAGAGTGGCAGCCCAGCGTGTAGCCACTGAGGAGGATGACGTTGATGGTGAGCACGAGCGTGCCGATGCCGATTCCGAAATGCTTCACGCCGCTGGCAGGATCGGTGAACCACATCCCCTTCCACGCATCGCTGGCGAGGATGAAGAGGAAGATGATCGCGATGTACATCATGTAGCGGTGCACGTTCTGGAGAACGAGTGGAAGCCGGCGCTCTCCGATGTAGCTCTTTCTCGGCTCGCCCACGGTGCAGCTGATCGGATCAGCCCAGAACGCCTTGTAGTACGCGCCGCGGTAGTAGTAGCAGGTGAAGCGGAAAAGTCCGGGGAATGGAAGAATGAAGAGCGCCGGACTGAAGGGGAGGAAACCGGGGAGCCAGCCGGGCCGGCCGCCGCGAATCCACGCGTGGGGCGAATCCGCGAATAGCAGCGGAGAATAAAACGGGGAGAGATAGTTGCCGTATTCGAAGTGCGCGTTCTGAAGCGCTGCCCACGTTGAATAGACTATGAAGCTTGCAAAGACGATAAAAGTGATCGCAGGCTGAACCCACCACGCGTCGCGTCGCATTGTCTCGCCGAAGCGGCGGCGTGTAAGCTGAACAACCTCGGAACCCAATATTTCTCCCTGAAGCAGCGGTAGTGAATAGCGGGGATTTCTGCGTCAAAGATATTAAGGCCGCTCTGTCGCGGATAGTGTGACGGCGACGTGAGAGCGGCGAAAAAAAACGCCGGCACCGTTGAGGTGACAGCGTTCTTTTTTTCAGCGGGCAGACCTACACACCGCGATTTGGCTTGCCGCCCATTTCATGCTGGCCGCCTCTTCCGCCGCGATTGCCGCGTCTCCCCTCTCGCTCGCCGGCGTGCTGCTTCCGACCGGCAGCCACGGAGTCGAACTTGGCGCGCTGGTCAGCGGTAAGTACGGCACGGATCTCATTCCTCTCCTGCTCGCGCGCCGACTTCGCCTGACCCTGATACTTAGCGCGGATCGCCTTGACCTGCGTCTCCTGCGCCTCGGTGAGATTCAAGCTTGCGAACGGTCGCGCTCTTTCGTCGCGGCGGCCTCTCATCGCGCCGGGCCCGAAGCCGGGGCCGGCTCCGTTGCGGGAATGCTGCGCCATCAACGAATCAGCCTGCGCGCGCTGCGCGGGAGTGAACACTGCGCGCACCTCACTCATCTCCTGCTGGCGGATGCCGCTGGAAAGCTGCCGAGCTTTTTCGAGATTCGCGCGGACAGCGGCGGTGTCGCCCTTCTGTCTCGCGGCGCGTGCCGCCTCCAAGAACGGCTTCGCCTGGTCGCGCGATGCTCTGAGCTGCGGCTCGTACCTGGTGTGAATCGCCTTGATCTGGGTCTTCTGCGCCTCACTGAGGTTCAGACCGTGAAATGCGCTCATCGGGCCGGCGCGGCCGTGGTCGTGGCCACGATCCATGTGCTGAGCGTGCGCGGTCCCGGAAAACGCTGCAGCCGCGACGGCGGCGAGCGCGAAATTGCGAAGTGCTGACATCCGACTCCTCCTCGAACATTTGGTTTGCGAACCCGGTCTGAGTTCACATCGTTAGACGGAGGGCGAAGAGAGATGTTAATCCCTGTCTTCTACAATTCTTTCGATCGCGCTGAAGCGGGGGCATCCCAACGCCGGAGAGATTTTCGCGTACTAAAGCGGGGAGCTCTAAGCTGACCCAAGCTCAACAGCTCGAAGCTATTCATTTGCACGACGGAGACACCGACGCATCGGTTCGCGTCGCCGGAATCACGGTATGAAAGCTTGAAGCTGCTCAGCTGAAAAGCTTAAAGCTCCCCGCTTTGGTACTCCGTGTACTTTCACCCGTTGGGATGGCCCGGCGCCCGCCATACAGCCAGCCCACAAACGTTACCCGGCGGCGACCGCCGGAACCGCCCCGAACCTCCGCTCACGCGAGCGGAACACCTGCACCGCCGCTTCCAGATCCACAGGCGAAAACTCCGGCCACTTCCGGTCGGTGAAGTACAGCTCCGCGTACGCGCATTCCCAAAGAAGGAAATCGCTGAGCCGCTGCTCGCCGCCCGTCCTGATGAGCAGATCTACGTCACGCGACGGTCCGGTCCAGTGGTACACGCGGTCGATCTCGCGTTGGAGCTCTTCGATGGTGTGCTTCGTCCCGCGGGGCAGCGAGCTCGCGGCGCGCACGATCGCGTCGCGCGCGGAGTAATCCACCGCGATGCGCAGGTCGAGAGTACGGCCGTGCTTCGTCGCTTCTTCCGCGTTGTGAATCGCCTTGAGCAGCTCGGCGGGAATGCGGTCGCGGCGTCCGATTATTCTCATGCGCACGCCGTTGGCAATGCAGCGGGTGGTCTCTTTCACGAGATATCTCCGGAAGAGACGCATGAGCAGCGAGACTTCACGCGACGGGCGCTGCCAATTATCAGCGGAGAAAGCGTAGAGAGTGAGCATCGAGATTCCGCACGACGGCGCTGCTTCGACGATATCACGCACCACCCGCGCGCCGACGATGTGGCCCGCCGTGCGCGGCTTTCCGCGGCCGACTGCCCATCTGCCGTTGCCATCCATGATGATGGCCGCGTGAATCCCCTCCACGTGTGCGGACACGATCAGCGCTCCCTGGTGGCGCGAATGAGCGCTTCCATGTGGTCGAGATACCGTTCGAGCGCACGCCGGCCCACCGCCGTGAGGCGATACTCGGTGCGGGGCATCCGCCCCTCGAACGATTTGGTGCAGGCGATGTAATCGGCTTCTTCGAGCTTGCGCGCGTGCACGCTCAGATTTCCATCCGTCGTCTTCATCAGCTTCTTGAGATCGCTGAAGCTGAGCGACTCGTTCACCGCCAGCGCGCTCACGATGCCGAGCCGCAGCCGCTCGTGAATGAGCCGATCGAGTGCGTCGGAGCGGGCAGCCGCCTTGGGGTCGCCCTTGGAGCGGACCGCACGCAGAGCGTTTGCCGGTGGACGATCTTCGCGAACTACTCCGTGCTTAGCCACCGTGCCTCCGGGCGATAGAAATTCCGAACGCGATATGCAGCCCGCCGAACCCAAGCCCCATCAGCGCGTCGGCCCACAATGGAGGCGAGAAAAGCGCGATGGTCCCGATGAGCATAAAGCAAAAACCCATAATCGGGACGACTCGAACCGAGAACGCACCGCCAGCAACGACCGCGGTACCATATAGAAGGAGCCACATGCCGGGGATCGCGCTCCCCAAACCCGCGCGGTAAAGAAAAACCGTAAGTAGCGCGCCGACAAACATCGGCGGGGAAAAGCTGAGGACAAACTTTCTCGCCGGCCCGGTGATGAGCGGCATTTTTGCACCGCGCGCCTTCCGGACGATCGCCCAGAGCGAAACGAACGGTGCCGTCGCGGCCGCCGCTAGCCAGATTAGCAGCGAGCCTCCGATGTCCTGCTCCAGAATGGCACCGACTGCAGCCACCAACGCGATGCAGCCGACCGCTACCATTCCCCAGCCGGAAACGGCTGTGAAGGAACCGGCCGCTTCCATCGTATCACGAATGAACGCGAGATTGTCCATCGCCCGCGCGTGGAGCGCCGGGCTCTCGACCGCCTCGGGGCGCCGAAGAGGTGTAACTGAAGTCATACGTGGATCTTAGCCCTCGCCCTGAGGGCTGTCAAGTACTTTACACTGTAAAGTTTGTACATAGAAACACGCCGTTTACTCCATATTTCGGCGTGCCCATCGTCGACATTTACGGCCACGAAAAGCTTCGCGAGCGTCTCGGGAAATCCGCTGCTTCAGGAAAACTCCCGGCGAGCATTCTTCTTCACGGCCCACGCGGCGCGGGAAAACAGCGTCTCGCGCTCTGGCTCGCGCAAACTCTGCTTTGCGACCGCGCGAGCGCCCCGTGCGGCGAGTGCCAGAGCTGCCGCTATTTCCTGGAGCTCGGCCATCCGGATTTTCATTGGATTTTTCCGCGCCCCCGCCTCAAGGACTCTGATCCGGATCTCGATGAGGTGCGCGAGGACTACGCGGACGCTATCAGGGAGCGCGCGGAGAATCACGGACTCTACGCGGCCCCATCGGGAAGCGAAGGAATTTTCATCTCGGGTGTGCGCACAATGGTGCGTGATGCAGCGCTCACTCCCGCAAAATCCAAGCGAAAAGTTTTTCTCGTCGGCGATGCCGACCGTATGGTCGCGCAGGAAGGCGCGGACGCGGCAGCGAATGCGTTTCTCAAGCTTCTCGAAGAGCCGCCCGCGGACACGACGGTAATCTTGACATCGAGCGAGCCCGGCGCGCTCCTTCCGACAATACGCTCGCGCGTCGTGCCGGTCCGGGTGACGTCGATCGCTGACGCAGACGTGAAAGCATTTGTCGAAGACCCGGTTGTAAAAGAGCTTCTCGACAAGTCTGACAAATCGAGCGCAGCCGAGCGCGTGAGGAAGGCGAACGGGCTTCCCGGATTCCTGTTAGAGGGAGAGCACGACGCGAAGTCGGTCATTGCCGCCAAAAGAATTCTCGACGCCGCGCTGACGTCGCAGGCAGCAACTCCTTATCTCGTTGCAATGAGCCAGGGAGCGGCCAACGCGCGCGGCGCTTTCTCCGACACACTCGAAGCGCTCGTCACCCTGCTCGGTGAGCGGATGCGCGAAGCACTTCACTCCGGAGATCTGCGCGCTGCGTCAGCGGCGAGCCGGGCGTCCGAGTTCGCGCTGCAAGCGAAACAGCACGCGTCGGGAAACGTAAATCCGCAGCTGATTACGTCGCGCCTTCTCCGCGAGCTTTCCGCGACGCTCCAATGAACAAACTCTCACACACCGACGAGCAGGGCCGCGTGAAGATGGTGGATGTCGGCGCGAAATCGGAGACGGCGCGAATCGCTGTGGCGGCCGGCGAAATCCGAATGGGCCGGGCAACGCTCGACGCGATTCGGAGCGGTGCGAGCGAAAAGGGTGAAGTGCTGGCGACGGCGCGGATCGCGGCGATCAACGCTGCGAAAAGAACGAGCGAGCTGATTCCGCTCTGTCACAACATTCCGTTGAGCAACGTGTCGGTCGAGCTGGAGCTCGACGATTCCCTTCCCGGCGTTCGCGCGACCGCGACAGCGTCAGCGACTGCGAGGACGGGAGTGGAGATGGAAGCGCTCGTCTGCGTCACGGTCGCGCTGCTCACTGTCTACGACATGACGAAGGCGATGGGAAAGGAGATGGTGATATCCGGAGTGCGGCTGCTAAAAAAGTCCGGTGGGAAAAGCGGGGATTGGCAAAGAGCTACGGACTGAGAATGCTCACCCGTGGAACGGCTCCATGTGCACCAGCACCTTCACCACGCCGGGAATTTCCTCGCAGATGGCGCCCTTGATCATTCCGCTGAGGACGTGCGCCTCCTCGAGCGTGAGAGTCGGATCGGCCTGCGCGTGAAGGTCGACGAAAAACCCAAGCCCTGACGAGCGCACGTTCAGCGACTCAACGTTGAGAACTCCGTCAACTCCGCGCGCGGCGGCGTTTGCGCGTGCGAGCATCTGGCGATCGGGCGCGGCGTCCATCAAGCCGGCGATGGCGGGTTGCAAGGCCCGGATTCCATTCACGCCGGTAATGAGGGCGGCAATAAGAGCGGCCCAATCGTCGGCCGCCTCCCACCCCTTCCCGCCCCAAAGAGCAATGCCGATTCCCACGAATGCGGCCAGCGACGATATCGCGTCGCTCCGATGGTGCCACGCGTCGGCCGCGATCGCGGTGCCGCCAACATCGGCTCCGACTTTCTGCACTCGTCTATGCAGAATCTCCTTCACGATCATCACGCCGAGCGCGACGAAAAGCGTAAACGGCGCAGGTCCGTGGTGCGGCGTGCGAATTTCGCGGATGGCGAGAATCGAAATGCCGAGTGCCGCGCCGAGGAGGAGAATGGAGACGACCGCAGCCGCGAGCGGCTCGGCTTTGCCGTGACCGTACGGGTGATCTTCGTCGGCGGGGCGCGCCGCGATGCTCAGGCCCGCCCACACAATGAGCGAAGAGAAAACGTCGGTCGACGACTCGATCGCGTCGGCTACGAGAGCATAAGTGTTGCCGACGATCCCGGCAACCAGCTTCACGACCACGAGAACGACGTTGATGAGCAGGCCGGCTTGAGCCGAACGGATACCGCGAGTCGTCGCGCTCGTCATCGATTTGTCATCGGCGAGTAGAAGCTAGCGCTGCCCGCGCTCCACCGCCTCTGCGGCCTGCTCAACCCGCCCCACGTAACCGCCGATCGCTTCACCCGCTTTGCGGTGCGGTAGGACGAACCCCGGATTTTCCGGAGGTGAGGAGTGCGGCATGTTCACCATCAGATCCCCGCCCTTCTCCTCGACGGCCGCTTCGAACCGGTCGATTGCAATGAGGAGGTCGTCCAGATCTTCCGCCCCCTCGGTTCCGTCGAGCTCCACTCCCTTCTGATGCACTCTGCCGCGAAGCTCGGGTGTGATGGTGTCCTGCAGTCTCCGGTTCGGGATATCCTCGCCACCGGCGGTTCCAGCCGATTTACGTGCCATACAATCTCCCAATGAGTTTGCGCGGATACATTGCAAATCGCGTGTTAGCGGCGCGAATACTGCCAAACCCAACGTGTTATGTCACGAGCCTTCGTCAAGGAAGATGCCGCAAGCTGGGGCGATCCTTCAAAACGTTACTCCCTTCCCGAGCGCGGCGATCCTTCGTTCGACGAAGCCGCCGCCGATGCTCTTCTCGAGGGTGCGCGCGAAGGGGACACCGGGAGTGCGGAGAGCGCGACGGGATATTACTGGGGCGAGAAGAAGCTCCGTCCGTACGTCGCGAAGATTCTCGAGCGCGCCCGGCGCGAGAAGGACGAGCGGCTCGAACAGCTCGCCGAGCGATATCTGAAGTAGACGTCGGGGCTCCCTTGCCGCCCCCTCGCGTTTCGCGCTACATCTAGGGCGCGCGCGGAGTTTGACGGACGGTCGCTCAGCGCGCGAAACCACCCGCCCGCTTTGGAGACACCAGGTGCACACACGCTCGCTTCGCCTTGCCGCTCAAACTCTTGCGACTGGACTCGTCGCAACATCCGCATACGCCCAGACAATCGTTCCACCCACGTCGTACGGATACGATACTGCGGTGTTCGGCGGAATTAAATGGAGGGAGATCGGTCCTTATCGTGGCGGAAGATCGGTCGCCGTCGCTGGCTCGGCGAAACGCCCGTACGAATATTATTTCGGCACCACCGGCGGCGGCGTCTTCAAGACGACCGACGCCGGCATGACCTGGGCGCCGGCGACGGACAAGTATTTCGGCGGCACCGTCGGCGCTATTGGAATCAGCGAGTCGAATCCCGATATCGTGTACGTGGGAACCGGCGAGTACGACATTCGCGGCAACGTCTCGCACGGTGACGGCGTTTTCAAATCCACTGACGCGGGAAAAACGTGGACCTTCGTCGGACTCGGCGACTCCCGCCACATCGCGAGAGTGCGCGTGCACCCGACAAATCCCGACGTCGTCTGGGTGGGCGTCGCGGGTCACACCTTCGGGCCCAATACAGAGCGCGGCGTTTACAAGACCACGGACGGCGGCAGGAGCTGGCGGAAGGTTCTTTATAGAAACGACTCGACCGGAATCTCCGATCTTGTAGTCGATCCAGTCAATCCGGACATCCTCTACGCAGCATTCTGGCAGGCGTGGCGCACGCCGTGGCAAATGGTGTCGGGCGGCGCGGGAAGCGGACTCTTCAAATCGACCGACGGAGGCGAGCACTGGACCGAGCTGACGCACAATGCTGGTCTGCCCACCACGGTCATCGGCAATATTGGCCTGACGGTTTCGCCCGCGAAGCCGAACAGAGTATGGGCTCTCATCGAAGCGGACTCGGGCGGGGTGTATCGTTCGGATGACGGCGGTGCGACGTGGACGAAAACCAACAGCGAGCGAATTCTCCGCCAACGCGCGTGGTACTACAGCAAGATTTTCGCGGACCCCAAAGACTCGAGCACGGTGTACGCGCTCAACACCGGGATGTACCGCTCGACCGACGGTGGCAAAACTTTCCGCGCCATCCAGGTTCCTCACGGCGACAATCACGATCTCTGGATCGCTGCGAACGACAATCAACGGATGATCGAGGCGAACGACGGCGGTGCCAACGTCTCGTTTAACGCCGGTCGCACGTGGACCGAGCAGGACTTCTCCACGGGACAGTTCTATCACGTAACGACGACGAACCACTTTCCGTACCGCGTGTGCGGGGCGCAGCAGGACAACTCCACGCTCTGCGGCCCGAGCCGGGCGAATGGCGGAATCTCGATCGAGAACTGGTATGGCGCAGGCGGCGGGGAGAGCGGGCACATCGCGGCTCGTCCTGACAGTCCCGATGTGACGTTCGCCGGCTCGTACGGGGGGTTTCTCACGCGCATGGACGCGAAGACGCAGTTCGAGCGCGACATCAATCCGTGGCCGGACAATCCGATGGGCCACGACGCTGCCGATCCCAAATTCCGGTTCCAGTGGACGTTTCCGATCGTGATCTCGGCGCACCATCCCAACCGCATGTACATGGGAAGCAGCGTGATTTTTCAGACGGACAACGAAGGTCAATCGTGGACGGCAATCAGTCCCGACCTCACCCGCCACGATCCGCGCACGCTCGGCTCATCGGGTGGTCCGATCACGAAAGACCAAACGTCGGTCGAATACTATGCGACAGTCTTTACGATCGCGGAGAGCCCGGTTCGCGCGGGAGTGATCTGGGGTGGATCCGATGACGGCCTCATGCACCTCACACGCGACGCCGGAAAGACGTGGACGAATGTCACTCCGAAAGGAATTCCCGAATGGATGCGAATGTCGATGATCGAGCCCTCACATTTTTCTGCCGGTACTGCGTACCTCGCAGGAAATAGATACCAGCTCGATGATTTCAAGCCGTATCTCTTCAAGACAACCGACTACGGCGCGACGTGGACACCCATCACAACGGGAATTCCAGCGACCGAATTCACACGCGTCATTCGCGAAGATCCCGCCCGTCAAGGACTCCTGTACGCGGGAACCGAGCGCGGCGTATGGGTTTCGTTCGACGACGGCGCGCACTGGCAGACGTTGCGGCGCAATCTTCCGCCCGTCCCGGTGCACGATCTCGCGATCAAGGAGGGAGATTTGATCGCGGCGACACACGGGCGCGGCTTCTGGATCATCGATGATCTATCCGCGCTTCGGCAGCTAAGCCCCGCCACCACGAAGCTCGCCGCGCATCTCTTCAAGCCGCGCCCGGTTTATCGCGCGAGCTTCAACGGCGGGGGCGGCAACGGAGCTGCCGGCGGCCATCCGAGCGCGGCAAATCCGCCATCTGGTGCAGTGGTGAATTATTGGCTGTCTTCGCCAAAGCAAACGGTGACGCTCGACTTCCTCGACGCGAAGGGGAATGTGATCCGCAGCTTCACCAGCGTTCAGGATTCAGCGGTCGCCGCCGATTCGGTTCGCGGCGACAGCGTTCGCAAAGTGAAAAATGACAGCCTTGTCAAAGCGGGCGGCAAACCGGATACCACCATTCGCAGCGAAGCTCGCGGAGAAGAGAGTGGCGGCGGCGATGACCGTCCGCAGCGGCGTCCACCTCCGCCCCGCGCTCCCAACAAGGCGGGCATCAACACGTTCTCGTGGAACCTCAGGTATCCCGATGCCGCGGACTTTGAGAATAGAATCTTCTGGGCGGGTGGACTGACCGGTCCCCTCGCGGTTCCCGGCGTCTATGCGGTGCGAATGAATTTGAACGGAGTATCAGAAACGCAGCCGCTAACCGTGCTCAAGGATCCGAGAGTTGCGACGTCCCAGACTGATCTTCTGGAGCAATTCAACTTCCTCATCAAGATTCGCGACAAGACCAGCGAAGCGAACAACGCGGTGCGGCTCATACGCAACGTGAAGACGCAGCTCGCCGAACGTGCGCGCGCAATGCCAGCCGACCGTGCGACCGCCTTCAAGGCTCTCAGCGACGCTCTCGCCGCGCAGCTTTCGAAAATCGAAGCGGAGATTTACCAGGTGAAGAATCAATCGGGACAGGATCCGCTGAATTATCCGATCCGGCTCAACAACAAGATCGCTGCGCTTTCCGGCGTTGTCAGCGGCGGTGACTTCAAGCCGACTGCGCAGTCCTACACCGTGTTCAACGATCTTTCCGCTCAGCTCGACGCGCAGCTTGCTGCCATGCGTACAGCGATGAAGAGCCTCGACGTGATCAACACGACACTGCAGAGTGCAGGAATGAAGGTGATCGTTCCGACCACCGCCGAGCTGAAATCCGCACCGAACGGAGCGCCGGGCACGAGCGTGGATGAAGATGATGATCAGTGATAGTTGTGTAACCTTTCCCGCGACACGGTCGTAAATGAGCAGATGACACAAGCATCGAACGCGCCGACAAGCCCTTTGCCTCCCACGCAGGCGACCCCGGGTGCGGACGCGCCGGCGGCGACTAGCTCTCTCACGGCCGAAGACATCATCGCGCTGCGTGGCCGGCGAAGCGAGCTATCGAATCAGCTCACCAGCGCCGCTGGACGAAGAAGCTCGCTCGCACGCGAAATAAATCGAACTGGCGATCCCTCGGCGCGAGCGGGCCTCGAAGCGCGCATCGCGGTTCTCGACAAGCGGATGATCCAGCTCGAGAGCGACATCGCCCAGACTGGTCAGGTGCTAAGCTCCGACGCGGCCGCGCGCGTCGCCATCACCGAACAGGCAAACAATCCTATGGGAATCAATCCTGAAATCATCGGCCCGCTCGCGGGCGGTTTCATGTTCCTCGTCTTAATGCCGATCGCGATTGGCGTGGGACGAATGTTCTGGAAGCGGGGTAATCATCCGCCGGCTGTGGCGTTGCCCCCTGTCGTCGCGCAAAGTGCGGAGCGTCTCTCCAGGCTCGAGCAGTCGGTGGATGCAATCGCGGTAGAGATCGAGCGCATCTCGGAGGGACAACGTTTCGTAACGAAGCTGCTTTCGGAAAAAGCGCCCGCACTGGCGCCGCCTCCGATCAGAGAGCAGCTGAAGGATACGATGCAGTACGAGACGCCCAAATAGAAACTGCGAAACGGCGAACGGAACACGTTCCGCGTTCCCCGTAAAAAACGATTCCGGTTGCCGGTTAGTGCTGACCGGACGAACCGCATTCCTGTCGTAACCAGGCAACAGGCAACGTTCGTTGCCGGGAACGCGGAACGCGTTCAGTCGCAGTTCCCACAAAATCCGTAAACAGAAGCCCCTCACCGGGGATGCAAGCCCTTGCCTGATAGCTAGTTAAGCCTTTGTCCCGCCGAAGGTTAGGAGATGCACTTCTAGGCCACCCCGGCCGACTAGTTGCTATCTTTAGGGCTGATGTCCAACCCGGAAAATTCTTCGAACAAAGGCCCAGCCTCCGCGGCCGAGCGCCCCAATACGTGCGTCCTCGCCGAGGTGCTCGCTTCGCGCATGCGCGAGCACAAGGATGAGCTGACGCAGCGTTGGCTCGACCGCATCAGCGCGCGCGTGACGATGGACCCCAATGAGATCTTCCCAACCGAAGCGATTCTCGATCACGTCCCGCTTCTCATCGCCGGCATCGCGGACTACATCGAGCAGCCGGAGAAGACTCTCATGGCCGACGTGCCGGTCGTCGCCAAGGCGATGGAGCTCGGCGCGCTTCGCTTCAGTCAGGGATTCGACGAATACGAGCTGCTGAAAGAGTACGAGATTTTCGGCGGAATTCTTTTCTCGTTCCTTTCACGCATCGCCGACGAGATCGACCAGCCGTGCAGCCGCGGAGAGCTTCTCGCCTGCGCCCACCGCCTCTTCCTCGCGGTCACGATCATCGAGCAGGCGACGGTGACGCACTATCTGTCGCTCCTGCGCGAAGAGCTGAGCGAACGTGAGCAGCGGCTCCGCGGATTCAACCGCGCGCTCACGCACGAGATGAAAAACCTCGTCGGCATCATCGGCGGTGCGGCTGAAATTTTGGAGCTGCCGGACATTGCCCCCGAGCAGCAGCAGAAGATGGTCTCCATCATTCATCGCAACACGGACACGATGCGCGCTACACTCGACAACCTCGTCGAGCTGTCGCGCATGAGAAACGACCCGCAGCAGCAGCGTCACGTACAGCTGCCGGCAGCGGTTGCGGAAGTGATCCGGCAGCTTCGCGAAGCTGCGAAAGCGGAAAATGTCGAGATCCGCGTCGCGGGCGAGCTGCCTCCCGTCGAGGTGAACGCAGCAGCGGTCGAGCTGTGCCTTTCAAATCTCGTCGCAAACGCGATCAAGTACTCGGACGCCGACAAGCCTGACCGCTGGGTAGAAATCAGCAGTGAAATGAGTGGTGATCCGGAGTCGGGGTACGAGATGATCGTAAAAGTCCGGGACAACGGGCTGGGCGTTCCCGAAGAACGCAGGGCGCGTCTATTCGAGCGCTTTTATCGTGCGCACGAACACGTGCACGCAAACATCAGCGGCACCGGGCTCGGACTTAGCATCGTTCGTGAAACTGTGAAGACGCTCGGCGGACGCGCGTGGGCGGAGTTTCCGGAGGACGGAGCGGTTTTCGCTTTCTCAATTCCAACGCGCCGCGACCAAGACCCTACCCGTGCCGACGCCGCATCGCCGCCGAGCGGCGCAGAAGTCAACGAATTACGCGATCGAATCGGATCTGATCGGGCAGCGAAAAGATGAAGTGCCACCACTCCTGGTCATAATTCGTAAACCCTTCCCTTTCCATCGCGCTTTTTAGGAGCTGACGATTCCGCGCAGCGGCACCGGTCGCATTGGCAGTGTGCGCTGCCGCCGAAAATGTGTCGAAGGGTGTTCCCATCTCCAGCTCGGTGGAGTCGTTGAGACGGATTAGCGTTAGATCGACGGCAACACCGAGGTTGTGCCGGCTCTTGCTCGCGATGTAGCCGTCACGGATGAGATCCTCGCGGTGAACGCGTTTCGTCCACTCCACCATCGCTTCGGTCGCGCGCGCGGGGCGATACGCGTCGAAGATCTTTAAACCAAATCTCGACGAGGCGAGTTCGCTTTCGACGCGGGCAAGCGCTTCGGCCGCCGGGCGCCGGAGATACGCGTGGTTGCCTTCGTACCCCGGAATCCGCGCCCCCGTGAAATTGTCGGCGGTCGCATAGCGCAGCGTCACGAGAATTCGCGGTGCCAGCGATAACACGTCCGCGAGCAGCGAATCGGCGGCCACGTCGGAAGCGATGGGAAGATCTGCCGTGTTTACCGGCGGGGTGATTGGATTCCGCTGCGCACCGGGTGCGCAAGCCAGGGCCGCTGAGGCCGCGAGAAGCAGAAGACGGGGCACGAATGAATTGAGCCGCCGGACCGCATAGCGCGCAAGAGCCGCGATTGCTCCATATTTTCCCGCCATGTCCAAAGCGGAAAGCGGCCATCGCGCCGCGGTAACAGCAAGCTTCCTCGGCTGGACGCTCGACGCGTTCGACTTCTTCATAGTCGTGTTCACACTCACGGCGATCGCGAAGGAGTTTCACAAAACGGACGCGCAACTCGCGCTCACGATTACCGTCACTCTCGCGTTCAGGCCGATCGGTGCCCTCATCTTCGGCCTGCTCGCCGACCGTTACGGGAGAAAGCTCCCGCTCATCATCGATCTCATCTTCTTCTCCGTTGTGGAAGTTCTTTGCGGATTCTCTCACAGTTACCTCAGTTTCATCGTGCTCCGCGCGCTCTTTGGAATTGGAATGGGCGGCGAATGGGGCGTAGGTGCTTCGCTCGCGATGGAGAAGGCGCCGTCGAAGCACCGCGGGCTGATGTCAGGGCTGCTGCAAGAGGGATACGCTATGGGATATCTCCTCGCGGCCATTGCGTACTTCGTGATTTTCCCAAGATGGGGATGGCGGCCGATGTTTTTCATCGGCGGCCTCCCCGCCCTCCTCGCAATCTTCGTGAGACTGCGCGTCGAGGAATCGGAAGTGTGGCAGCGCACGCGCCACGCGGATTGGGGAAGCCTCGGAAAATCGATCGTATCGCATTGGAAATTGTTTCTCTACCTGACGGTTCTCATGGCGGGAATGAGCTTCGCCTCGCACGGAACCCAGGACATGTACCCGACCTTCCTTCAGCGCGACTGGGGATTCACCCCGCAGCGCCGCGCGATGCTCGTTGCCTTCTCAATGGTTGGCGCAATAGCGGGCGGACTCACTTTCGGTCACATCTCCGACCGCATCGGCAGACGGAAAGCGATCGTGATTGCTCTAGGCCTCGCGATTACAGTCATTCCCGTTTGGGCGTTTTCGCCGACTCTTGCCGGACTGATCGCGGGCGCGTTCGCGATGCAGTTCATGGTGCAAGGAGCCTGGGGGGTTATTCCCGCGCACATCAATGAGCTTTCGCCGGACAATGTGCGCGGCTTTCTCCCCGGATTTGCCTATCAGTGCGGAGTCCTCATCGCGAGCTCGGTGGTTTACATCGAAGCGATATTCGCCGCGCGCACCAGCTACGCGTACTCGATGGCGCTCACTGCGGTTACCGTCTTCACCATTGCCGGCACCGTGGCGTGGCTCGGCCGCGAGAAACACGGAGTGATTTTCGGAGAGTCGGCTTAAGCGCCTAGTTTTGTCGCTTCGGCGGACAATCCGTCGAGTAGCGCCTGTAAATGCTCCGTCTCCGTGCGCGGGTTCATGATCGTAACCCGTAGTACGGAACGCCCCTCGAGCACGGTCGACGTGATCCACCCCGTTCCGTTCTTGTTGAAGCTCGGGCGCAGCTCGGCGTTGAGCTGGTCGGGTCCCTTGTACCGGAAACAAAGAATATTCGATTCCGGCTCGTGGATGTTTTCGAACTCCGGATACCGATCAATCAATGCATGCAGTTCGCGCGTGCGAGCGCAAAGTCCGTCATACAATTCTCCGATGCCGCGCGCTCCGTATCGCTGCAACGCCACCCAAAGCTTTAGGACGTCGGCCCGGCGCGAACATTGGAAGCTGCGGAATCCGTGGTCCGGATTCCGCTCGGCGTCACCCGACTTGAACAGATACGGCGCCTGCTGGCTGAACGCGCCTTCGAGATCGCGCTCATCCCGAACGAGGAGCATTCCGGCCGAGAGCGGAAGCAGCATTCCCTTGTGCGGGTCCCACGCCAGTGATCGCGCACGCTTCAGTGCACGCACCGCGGCCGGTGGATCCTTAGAGAGGAGCGCGCTCGCGCCGTGCGCGCCATCCACGTGCAGCCAGACCCCGTGTTTGTCGCAGAGGTCTGCGATGGCGTCGAGATCGTCGAACGATCCTGTAGCAGTCGAGCCGGCCGTCGCGACGACGGCGATAACCGTTTTCTTTTCGGAGACAAGACGGTCGAGAGTTTCCGAGAGGTGGGCAGTGTCCATCCGGAAGTTCTTCGACCGAATAGCAACCCCGCGTTTTTTTCCGAGTCCGAGCTGGCCGATTGCGCGCGTCACTGCGTAGTGGGCGTGCTCGCCGTGTATCACATACCCGGCGTCACCGGCGACACCATCGTCCCAGGAATTGGGCAGCGCCGCGTTTCTCGCGGAAAGAATCGCCGTGAACGTTGCTTCCGTTCCCCCGGATGTCATCGTGCCCGCCGAGCCCGGTGGATAACCGACGAGGTCGCACATCCACCGGATGACCTGGTGTTCGAGCATGGTTCCCGTCGGCGACATCTCGAAAATGGCAAGCGATTGATTGAGCGCGCCGATCACACTCTCTGTCCAGACAGCCGCCGGCAGCGGGGCGCAAACCTGATGTCCCATGTACATCGGATGGCAGAACTTGTTTGCATCAGGCAAGACATCGCGCTCGAGCCGCGCTACGATGGCCTCGACGGATGTACCATCGAGAGGCATCGCTTCCGAAAACCTTTTCGCGATTTCCGCGGGGTCGAGCGGAGTGGAGACTTGCCCTTCCCCTAGTCTCGTGCGAGCGAAGTAGCGCGCGGCAATGCCGAGGAATTTCGCGCCGGTTTCCTCGGTTTCGTCAGCGCGCAGGGAGCTATGAATGTCTTCTGGCGACGTCATGCGTGAATCTAGCGCCCGATGCCGACCCGGTTAAGTCAGGTGGTGAGGCCTAGTTCGCGCACGAAATCGGCGAGCTCCCCGCGGGATTCGACGCCGAGCTTCAGAAAAATGTTGGAGAGGTGCGTACTGACCGTGCGGGAAGAGATCTTGAGCGCAACACCAATCTCCTTGTTCGACTTTCGCGCAGCGACCATCAGCGCGATCTCCGTCTCGCGTGATGTAAGCCCAGCCGCGCCCGGTACCGTCGTTCGCGAAGGTGGCCGGATGCCAAGCTCACGCAACGCTTCCCGTGTCGCATCGAGCTCGCGTGTCGCCTGCAGCTTGACGAACACTTCGTGCGCGCGCTTGAGCTCGCGCATTCCCTCCTCCGGCTGTCCGCTGTCCATCAGCGCGTACGCGAGACGGCGCCGTACCCGCGCCGACTGCACGGGAAGAGGAATGGAGTCGAACTGATCGGCGGCGGATCGAAGCAATGCTATCGCACGGGCGGGGTCACGATCACGGTACAAAACGAGGAGAGCGTCACAGGCGTCGGAGAAAGCCAGCCCGAGGCGATGCTGCAGCCGCGCCGCGTCTGCGCGCATTCTCTTCGAAAGCTCCTCGGCGTGCGCGAAATCCCGCTTCAGAAGCGTCGCTTCACAGATGAGCGGGAGTAGCCACTGTAAACCCCAGATGGCGTGGCCCGTCCTGTCCGCGATTGCGAGACCGGCTTCTCCCACTTCCACTGCTTTGGCGGAGTCGCCAAGTGCGAGAGAGTACGCGGCTAATCCAAGATGCGCCGGGACAACGGAGGGAACGTCGAGCGGCCGCTCGACTCCTTTATCCGCGCCGGAGATTTTCCACGCCTGGTCGAAATATTTTTTCGCGCGCTCCATTTCGCCGCGCGGCAAGTACATCATCCCCGCCCAAACGTAAAGCCGTGGCAGGATGGCGCGTTGTCCCAGCTTCTGCGCCTGCACAATCGTCCGCTCGGCGAGGGCGAGACCACCATCCCAATCACCGATGTTGGACAGGTACAGCACTTTGACCTCTGCCGTCCAGAGAGGCAGGAGGGGTGAGCGCGATTCCTCCGCCAGTCGCGCGCTCTCCGCGATGTGTAGAGCGACCCCCGGCTCATCCCCGCTGATGCCGGCAAGAATCGCCATTGCCCAATGCGCACTCCATTGGAGCAGCGGTTGCCCGCTTGCCTCTGCATGGCGAACCGCATCCTCGCCATGCTTTCGCGCGACGTCAAGCGGCCCTGTCCAAGCATACAGAAGCAGCAGTGCGCGATGGGCGCGTGCAAGCAGAACCTGGCTGTCGAGTCCGCCTCGCGCCGCGCCTTCGAGAGCGAACTCGAGATCCGCCTGCGCTGCCTCCAGACGTCCAAGCTCCTGAAGGCATATTCCTCTCGCCATTCGCAGACGCAAACCCTGCTGAGCGTCGTGAGCGGAATCCGCCGCTGACAGGCCGGCCGTGTAGTGGGAGATCGCATCTTCGTGCCGGCCAATCCAATACATCGCGAGCCCGATGCGATACTCAATTGACGAGATGCTGCCAACATCTGCGCGGCGCTCTGCTTCACCGAGAGCAAGGGTCCATAACTCGATGGCCCGCTCGTACTCTCCGAGGCGCTGAAGAGCGCGCGCAAGAGCGGTTATAATTTTCTCTTTCGGGAGTTCCGACGATTGCGCTCCCTCCAACTTTACCGCTTCGAGCGCAGAAGTGAGATAGGCGGCCGCCTCACGGTTCGCGTATTTCTCCAGCGCGTTCTCCCCGGCGCGAACGAGGTAATTGATTCCTTTCGACCCGAGCTTCTTTGCGCGTCCAAAGTGAAAGGCCAGCTCGTCCGCATGGTCGAGCGCTGAGGCGCCGTAGCGGTTCTCTAATGCTTCGGCGATTTCGCCGTGGATCATCGTCGCGCGCGCGTGGCCGAGTCCGGAATAAAGGACTTGCTGCACCAGCGGATGAGTGAAGTCGTACGCCGCGTCACCATTCACCTTCGACTCTTCGATTACGCGCTCGCTACAAAGTTCTTCAATGCAAGCAACGAAGCTCCGCTCGTCCATCGCGGACACGGCGAGAAACGAATCGTACTCAGCGCGGGCGCCAATTACTGCGGCCAAGTTGGCAAGTGTTTTCGCCGGCGCGGAGAGGCGGGCAACGCGTGCTGCCACTGCGTCGCGCACGGTGAGAGGCATCTCGAACGTCTGGAGATCGAAACCGCGCCACCGCCCGTCTGCCAGAATGAGCCGGCCCGACTGGATGAACGTCTTCAGCGTTTCTTCGATGAAGAACGCGTTTCCGCGCGTCCAACCAAACAGCAAGTTAGAAAATCCTTTCGTGTCGCCTTCGGCAGGTGCGAACATCGATTTCACTAGCTCGCTGACATTTTCCTCAGTGAGCGGACGTAGACGCTCGACAGTGAGGAGCCCGAGCCGGTCAAGCGAGTGCTCCGTCGTGCGTAGCGAAGCGTTCGCGTCTCGCTCCGCTTCGTTGTAGGTGCACAGTAAAACGATTTTTTGATTCTCGAGATGCCGGGCGACGAAGTGCAGGAGCTCGAGTGACGACGCGTCCGCCCACTGCAGGTTGTCGAGGACGATGAGTATCGGCTGCTTCGCGGAGAGCCGTCCAAGGAATTGAGAAAAATTTGAAAGAAGGCGCGCCTTGAATTCGGCGGCGTCCAATCCCGCATCGACATTCTTGCGCGTGTCGCCGGCCAGCGGAGGAAACAAATACGCTAGCTCGGCGTTTCCGCCGCGAGAGAGCACGGAGAGCGCGGACTGGTCGAGCTTACGGATGACCGGGAGGAGCGCGTCCGAGAAAAGCGCGTATGGCATACCCGTTTCGACCGGATAGGCACGCCCGACTGCGACAAGCCAGCCGTTCTTCTCCGCGATCTCCGCTGCGGCTGTCGCCAATCGGGTTTTACCGACGCCACCTTCGCCGGAGAGAAAAATCACTCGTCCGTGTCCCTTCTCGGCCGCTATCAACGCTTGCTTGAGGAGCGAGAGCTCAGCCCCGCGTCCGATGAGGGGTGTGTCGAAGCGCATTTGTTTCACGCGGCGAAAATTATTGAATCGAGGACGTTTCCGCCGCCATAGGACACGCGGGCGCCCTTCTGCGGCCGATTAAAAGATCAGCTTTAAGCCGATCGTTCAGCTCAAACTGTTCCGTATGACGCTCTGCGGCAGCTTCTCCCGCTCGCGGCTTGCGGCCCACGTCAGCAATGTTTTCCGCGAAATGCCCTGCGAGCCGTGAATTCCCACCGAGAATGAATTCGAGCGGGCCACGTCGTCGGGAGTGGCGTGGTCGGATGGGCTAGACCCATAACTGATATTGCCACCATAGTAGTGGTCACCGTCCTCGAAATACCTTCGCATCGTGAGCCCGGCGGAAGCCGACGCGCCGGATGGCTTGAAGCGCACGAACGGGCGCAGGGAAATCCAGTAATTGCCAACGTACTTGCCGACGGCCCCGGTGAAGAGAGTCACCGGCGAGGAGCTGGCGGAATCCGAGCGACGCCTCCCAAGCGTCGGGAAGAGTTGAAAAGAGCTCGCCGCCGAAGCGCCACGCAGGGAAAATAGAGGACGCGCTATAGCCGGCGTTTAGATAGGCGTACATCCGGTCGTTGATCCGCGGATAGACGTCCGCCTCGAGCTGCGTTCCGGACTTTGCGAAGCGATTGGCCCAGTTCAGTCGTCCGACCAGTGATCCTACCGGCGTGCTGCGGGCCAACCCGATTGAACCAAGGCGCCACGGGTCGACATCGCCGCGAAACGATACATACGTGAAATCAGCCGCAAAGGCATTCGTACTCGGCACTTTTTTCGGAACAATTACGCGTTCCTGGGCCGCTGCGTTGGTGGCGGTCGCAATGACCGCAAGCGCTGCGATACAAGTACGAGCAGCAAGTCTCCGGCGCGCATAGCACTGAGTCATCTGTAAAAGTAGCGAACTCCGGTGGACCGAGGGCAAAGACCCCCGGTCTCCCCCGGTGGTTAGGCCGCTGGCGCCAGCTCGCTCGTGCAGAAGGGGCAGCGACTAGCCCCCCGATCGATCTTCATCCGGCAGAAGCCGCAATCGACGTTTGAATCCTTGTCACCCGCCGGGCGAATGAATGCCTTGGAAATCCGCCACGCTACCAACCCGATGATGAGGAAGTTGATCATGGCTGCGATGAAGTCTCCGATCCCAAAGTGAATCGATCCGACAGTCCACGTCGCTTTCTGCCAATCACTGTTCGGCATCATCGACGCCACGATCGGCATGATGAAATCATCGACGAGCGCTTTTACCACCGCATTGAGAGCAGTTGCAATTACGACCGCTATCGCGAGGGAAAGTACGTTCTGCTTGATGAGAAAAGACTTGAATTCACTCCACATTTGAGACTCCGTGCATTAAGGTGAAAAGGCGGTAGCGGCGCCGCGAGCGCGCAGGCCGCGCAGCTTGCTGATTGCCGCGATACCCGCGACCGGTCCCAGTGCTAGAAGAACGAAACTCCACCGCCAGCCGAAGTGCCGCGCCAGAACCGGCACCGCTTGCATTGGCAGCATGGTGAGGAGAAAGCCAAGCGAAGTCTGCAGCGTCAGCGCCGTCCCCACCGCGTGAGGCGGGACGGACTCGGTCACCAATGTGCTGAACTGCGCGCTGTCCGCGATAACGAAGAAGCCCCACGTCAGCGTCAACAACGCGAGCACAATCAACGGCGCGCCAAAAATCAGCGCGCTCATCACGCAGCAGGTACCGCTTACTATCAGTGATATTCGAACGAGACGCTCGCGGCCGCGCTTGTCTGCTGCGAGTCCGCCCCAAACGCAGCCCGCGCCACCGACTGCAATCGTGGCAAATGCCGTCAAGGTCAAGGTCTTTGGAGTTGCATTCGGCGCTGACGCCGCGATGAACGATGGAATCCACGCCCAAAATGCGTAAAGCTCGAACATGTGGCCGAGGTAGCTCGCCGTAGAAAGTCGCCATTCACGAATGGAGATGACGGAGCCGACAAGAGACCACGAGAATTTGCGGGGAGTGAAGCTAAATGGTCCTTCGCGAAAAAGGAAACCGACCAAGACAGCCGCGAGGAGCGCGCCGCCCGACGCGACTTCGAGCACCGGCGCCGCACTCGTCATCGGAAATGCGTGAACCAGGTAGGGAGTAGCCTTGCCGACGGTGAGAGCACCAACGATCGTGCCGATGGCGAATCCCCTGCGCGACTGAAACCAGGTCGCGACCATCTTCATCGCGGGCGGGTAAACGCCGGCGAGAAAAAAGCCGGTAAGAAAGCGGAGAACGAGCGCGGGCTCGAATCCGTTTGCGCCGAGCACGCCGAGGTTCATTCCCGCCGCGATTGCGGCCGAGATCGCGAACAGCACGCGAGAAGGCACCACGTCGGCGAGATTGAGAACCGCCGAAGTCGCTGTGCCTGTCACGAACCCGAGCTGCACGATTGTCGTCAGCCACGCCGACTGCGATGCCGACAGCGACCACTGCGCAGCGAGCTGCGGTGCTACGGCGCTCGCCGAGAACCAGAGGGACATCCCAAGAAGCTCGCCGACGGCGAGCAGCCCGAGATACGACCACCTTGCGGGAGCTGCGTCCGTCAAGAGAGCGTCAGCGGCAGCGACGAGCTACTTCGGCCAAACGGCCGCGAAAATGAAGAACGTCAACACGGCGTAGATAAATCCATCGACCGTCGCCTTCATCGTCGTGCTCACCTTTCGGTGGTACCAGACGGACATCTGCCAGAGAGCGAGCGCGTAGCCGATGAAGGCAACGATGCCGACGCCGTGAATTGCGGTGTGCCGGTCGCCAGTCGCGGAAAGGCAGCTGCCGATGTATGTCGCGAGAATCGTCACCACCAGGATGTAGATGAACCAGCCCGCCAGCGGCTTCAACATCGATCGAGGTCCATTCTTGATAACTGTGAGAATCAAGTTCGGTCCGCGGTTCACCTTCTCCTGCAATTCCGGGGTCTTCCTGTCGGCTGCGACGCCCGGTCGAGGCACGAGATAGTCGCCGGGCGGCAGCGCAAGCGGACGAACTGCGTCGGCAAGCGCGTCTTCGTTAGCGAGCTTCGGATAATCCGACTTGTGCCAGGGCGAGACCATATGGATCGCCGAGCTTACGAAAAACACGGCGACGGCGGAGAGCAGAATCGGCAGCCACAGCGAGGAAAGGGGAACCACGAGGCCTCCAGAGTTTTGTGCCGAGCCAAATATGGAGAGTGCCGCCGCTGCCAGTAAGCGGATTGGCAGAGCTGCGCGCGCTATAGCTGGTGAGAGAGACGGAAGTTTCTACCGCGGATGGCGAGCAGCACCGTCGGAACCAAATAGAGCGTGATCGGGGTGGACAAGGCGAGGCCTCCGATGACGGCTATCGCGAGCGGGCGCTGCATCTCGCTTCCCGCACCAATTGCAAGCGCAAGAGGAAGAAGTCCGACGAGCGTGCAGAGGGTGGTCATCAGAATGGGCCGCAAACGAATTCGCGCCGCCTCCTGGATGGCAACCTCAAGCGTCAGGCCGGCGTCGAGCATTCTCCGTCGGGTGAAATCCAAAAGAATGATGCCATTTTTCACGATCAGTCCCACGAGAAGTATGAGACCCATGAAGCTCGACACGTTGAGCGGCGTGCCTGTGAGCAGAAGAAGCAGCATCGCTCCCGCGAACGAGAACGGTGCCGCTAGCACGACGACGAACGGCTCTACGAAAGATTGAAACTGAATGACCATTACCGCGATCACACACGCGGTCGCGAGACCGAGTACGACCATCAAAGCCTGAAACGCCGCCTGCTGACTCGCGTACTGCCCGCCGAACTCGATGCGCACTCCCGCCGGTGGCTTGTTCTTCGCAAGCACATTTTTGACGTCGTCGACTACGCTGCCAAGCGAGCGACCGCTGACGTCGGCTGTCATCGCTATCATCTGCTGCTGATTTTCGCGCAATAGCTCGGACCTCGTCTCGAGCGGCGTAAAAGTGGCGAGCGCGCCGAGCGGGGTCGGAGTCTTCCCGGGCTGAGATACTATAGGTAGTGCGGCCAGCTGCGAAGCGTCGTATCTCACGGAATCCGGTGCGCGCACTCTGACTCCGACGGCCCTGTCGTCGAGCTTGATTTCACCGGCAGGTGCGCCGAGGAGCGCCGCACTCGCCTTCGTGGCTACGTCCTCCGGCGTGATCCCCAGCCGGTTCGCCTCGGACTGCGAGATGCTCATCGAAAGCTGGGCACTCGGCTCGCTGACCCCGCTGAAGAAATCCTCGATGCCTGCAATACTGTCCATCTGCGGCTCGAGTTTTTTAGCGTAGGCCTCGATCGCGTTGAGATCGGAGCCGAAGATCTTCACTTCGACGGGACGCGCGCCGCCCGCCAGATCGTTGATGACGTCAGACAATATTTCGACGAACTCTACGCGCAGGCGTGGAACCGACTCCTCCACTTTCTGCCTGACTTCGTCCATCACCTCAAAAATGGACCGCGACCGTTCGCCCTGCGGCTTGAGCCTCGCAGCGATGTCACCGCGGTTTTGCTCCGTCGCGAAGAGTCCGAGCTCGGCGCCCGTACGGCGGGAAGTGCCGGTGATCTCCGGCGTTTTCGCGAGGATTTTCTCGACTACGTTCACCTGCCGGTTCGTCTCCGCGAGCGCGGTGCCGCCCGGCGCCCAGTAATCGAGTACGAATGCACTCTCGTCCACTTCAGGCAGGAATCCCGATCCGACATAATGCTTCGCGACGAGCCCGATGATCGCCATCACTCCGGCGGCGATAAGCGCCCAACGCAGGCGGTTGAGCATCTTATTGAGCGACTGCTCGTAACGCTCGGAGATTGTATCGATCGCGGAACCCACGCGCTCGAGGAGACGCTGAAACTTATTCTGCTTCGCATGGCGCTCGACCGATACCACATCCGGGTCATCTGCGTCCTCGGGCCTCAGATATTGCGCGGCGAGAAGCGGTATGACCGTGAGGGCCAGCACCAGCGAGACCATTACCGCAATGGTCAGAGTGATCGAGAGCGCGGCAAAGAACTGGCCGGTCACTCCCTCGAGTAGTCGAAGCGGGAGGAAAACGACGACAGTCGTGATCGTCGACGTCGTAACCGGCCAGATAATCTCCTGCACCGCTTCGCGCACCGCCGCTACGCGATCAGGATTCAAGTGCAGATGACGCACAATGTTTTCAGTGATCACAACCGCATCATCGATGACGAGCCCGATGGCGATGGCCATCGCGCCCAGGGTCATCAGGTTGAACGTCTGACCGATGAGGTACATCACCAGCACGGTGATGGCGAGCGTCAGCGGGATGGACGACGCGCTGATTGCTGTAATGCGGGCGTGCTGCAGGAAGATGAGCAGCACAATCACGGCGAGGAACGCGCCGATCAGCATTGCGTCGCGCACCGATTTCACCGCGTCGCGCACGAGCGCGGATTGATCGTACACCGCCTTCAGCTTGACCCCGGGCGGAAGGGTGTGGGCGATGTTCGCCGCGATACGCGCGACGCTGTCGGCGAGCGCGACCGTGTTACCGCCCGGCTGTCTGGTAATGTTGAGCAATGCAGCCGGCTTTCCGTCACCGGCGATGATGCTGACGTGATCGATGGTGCCAACTTCGACTTTCGCGACGTCGCCCACGCGCACACCGTGACCGATGACGACGTTCGCGATGTCGTCGACGGAATGTGGCTCCTGCGCGGTAACGATGAGGTACTGCTTGTAGTCACGTGAGACGCGTCCAACCGTGTTCACCGTCGTCGCTTCCGTGATCGCTCTCGCTACGTCGTCATACGTGAGTCCCTCACCCGCGAGGCGCGCCGGGTCGGCGATTACTTCTATCTCGCGTACGTCGCTTCCCTGCACGTCCACACGCCCGACTCCCGGCACGCGCGAGATGAGCGGCTTGATCTGATAGCGGGCGATGTCGTAGAGGGCTGCCGGCTCGCCACCCTCGAGGTTGTATGAGACGATAGGAAACAGCGAGGGTGTCATTCGCTCTACTTCGATCTGCATGTCGGACGGAAGCTGCCCCGCGACCTGTTGGACTCTCGCCTGCACCAGCTGCAGCGCCTGGATCATCTCCGTGCTCTGCGAAAACGTGATCGTGATCTGCGTCGAGCCGCGAATTGAGCGCGACTGCACGCGGGTGACTCCGGGCACGACGCTCACCGCCTCTTCGATCGGCCTCGTGACGCTGAATACCATCTGTCGCGCGTCGAGCGAAGATCCTTCGGCCACCACGATCACCCGTGGAAATACGAGCTCGGGGTAAATCGCCGAAGGAATCCTGAGGGCCGCCCATATTCCACCGGCGCTGAGCAGCGCCGTCATTAGGTAAATGAAGCGGCGCTGGCTGGCTAACAGGTCGAACAGTCCGCGCTTCACTTACCTACGATTACCTTTGCGCTGTCCTCGACCCCGTATGCGCCGTACGTCACAACTTTTTCGCCGGCGCTCAATCCGCTCTTGATCTCGGCAAGCGCGCCCGTGCGCGCGCCAACGGTGACCGGTCGAGCGTGAGCGATGCCCGACGCATCCACGACAAACACCTTGAACTGGTCGCCTTCCGGCACGAGCGCTTCCACGGGAACAGTCACCGCCGCGTGCGTTCCAACGGCAATTTCTCCAAAAAATGTCTCCCCGACTCGCAGGGGACGAAGCGTGGAGGGCGCACGCACCTTGATCGCGACGCCCCGCGAAGCGGAATCGACGAGAGCGGAAACGCTGGCGACGCTTCCGCTGCCGAGCGCTTCCCCACTCGCGCTCTGCCCGGCAGCCAACCGCACGAGCGCACCATTATGAATTTTCGCAGCGTTCGCGGGCGTGGTGGTGAGAATCAAATCGAGAGCGCGCGTGTCGGTCACTTCTACCAACTGCTGGTTGGCATCCACGAACGATCCGAGAATGGCGTTGAGTCGCGTAACCGATCCATCGAGCGGAGAGCGAAGCGTGGAGAGTGCCTGTGTTCGCTGCGCGGTTGACGCGGCGCCACGGGCGAGCGCGAGATCGGTGGCAGCCTGCTCGAGATCCTTGCGGGGAGCGATGCCGGCAGCAACCAGCCGCTGCGCGCGATCGTAAGCCCGCTGCGCTGCATTAAGACTTGCCTGCGCGCCCTGCGATGCCGTTTGGAATGGGAGCGGATCGAGCAGGACGAGTGCCTGTCCGCGCACGACCGGCTGACCTTGCGAGACCGCGATGCGCAGCACGCGCGCCTGTGCCGGGGCTGTGAGACTTGCGACGAATCCCGGCCGCGCCGTAACTGTTCCGATCCCTCCAATTGTTTCGGATATCGATTGCATCTGCGCGATGGTGACCTTGACCGGAATTCGCGCATCGACTTTCGCTTCGTCGTCTTTGTCCTTCCGGCACGCACCGAGGGCAGAAATGAACGCGAGCGCGACGACAAGCTTTTTCATCGTACGGGCTCAGCGGTCATCGTCAGCACACGAAGGCGGGCGAGTGTGATCCACATCTCAGCGGTATCGTCGATATACCGGGCGAGCACGTCGCGAGATGTGCGCCGCGCTTCGAGTACGAACGCCAAGGGGGCGGCACCTTCGCGGTATGAAGTGAGGGACATCGCCGCGACGCGATTCGCGCTCGCGACGAGGATGCGATCGCGCTCGATACGCGAGCGCTGCATCTGCTGCGTACGGCGCGCTTCGGCAATCGCTACGTCGCTCTCGAGCTTGGCGAGGGAGAGCTCCGCCCTCGCCCGGGCGAGCCCAGCCTCCGCTTCCGCTACGGCGCCGCGGTTGCGATTGAGAAACGGGATCGGCAGAGTCACACCGACCGTGGGGAGAATTCCCTTATCGTCTGCGGAACCGCCAGTCTCGAAACCGGCATTGATTCCGAAAGGCGAGAGCACGCTTTTTCGCTGGACTCTCAAGCCGAGCCGGGCGGCGGTCACTGCTTCGGTCGCCGCGGCGACCGGAAGCGTTGCGGCTGTCCCGGTACTCGGCGTCGCCGCCAAAAATGCTTCCGGTGCCGGAGGCACAAGAGAGTCAGCGATCGTGATCCGAACCGCATCGGACGGCAGACCCATTACCGATTGCAGATCGAGCAGCGTTGCGACAACCGCAAGCGTGTCAGATGCTGCGATGCTCTGCTCCTGTCCCGCGTTTACGGTGGCGAGCTGCACGTCGAGCTCACTCGCGTCCCCCGCATCGCGCCGTTGCATCGCGATGCGACGAAGCTGCTCGGCGTCGGTTGCGCTCGAAGCAGAGAGGCCCGAATGTGCGATCGCAGCAAGAGCTCGAGTGTAGGTAGTATCTGCGTCCAGCACGATGCTGGCGCGCTCGAGGACGAAGCGGAGCCCGGCAGCGCGCCTCGCCGCTTGCGCCGACGCGGTGCGGGTCGAGCGTATCCCGAGAAAGTCGAACGGCAGATCGACGGTCACATGGTACAGCGGTCGCGATTTGGAATAACTGAGCGCGAGCGCGGGGTCGGCGAGCAAGCGCGCTGACAATAGCTGCGCGGACGCAAGCGCAGTG
>JACDDT010000076.1:3869-8027 GCA_013816855.1 Gemmatimonadaceae bacterium | reverse complement strand
CCGCGATTCTTAGGGAGTGCGCGCCGATCTATGCGTCCATTCTTCGGACACGAGCCGCGCTTTCTCGATATCGTCTACTACGAGGATGAGCTGGTGATCGTGGTCGCTATAGAGGACCTCGATGTTGACTCCGCCATCCGCCATTGCGCGGGTGAGCTTGCCTAGGTGTCCCCGCTCATCCTGACGCAGCCGCTGCACCACCACTTCGCTCTCCTTAACAACGCGAATGCCGGCTGACTCCAGTGCAGCACGCGCCGCCGCTCCGTCCGCGAAGAGGAAGTGCGCCACGCCGTCGCCGTTGACTACCCACGCTCCCCCGCCCTCCACACTCACTCCAGCTTTGCCGAGCGCCGCTCCCATCTCGGCGAGCGCGCCCGGGCGATTGTCTAGCAGGATCGATAGATCCTTCACGCCTGCGTGACGGCTGGCTCGTTGCGAACCGTGCAGCTGCAAGAGTTGGCTATGAAACACTGATGGTGCGCCGTCTCGTGGAGTTTTAGCGCAAGCGCCAGGTCTCCGCTCGAGATCGTCACACGCGGGCGCAGCACGACCTCCGTGAACTTGCCGCTCCAGTCGGGCTCGATATTGATCGTCCCTGCCGCATCGTCTTCGTATGACGCAATACTGATATTGTTGCGCGCACACAGCGCGAGATAGCTCAGCAGATGGCACGATGAAATCGCGGCGACGAAGAGGTCTTCCGGGTTGAGCTTGGACGCATCGCCCTTGAACATGGCGTCGGCGGATCCGGCGATCTCCGGCTTGTTCGGGACGGAGACGCGGTACGATCGGTCGTAGGTCGCGTAATCTGCAGTCCCTCCCGCCCCGCCTTCCCACACAAGGGTCGATTTGTATTCGTGTTTCATGACTCAGAATCTGACTTTCGGCGATGCCCGACGCTACCTTAGCACCAATGGATCAACATTCACAAAGGAAAACGTCGGGCAGCTGGGCGCAGGTCTTCATCTGCGGAATGCTTTCCGGCGTAATCATAAACGTCATCGAGTATCTCGCGCATCGCGTTTGGCTCGACGCGAAGTGGAACGCTGCGTTCGCGGCGCTGGGGAAGACGCCGTCGTTCTGGGGCACATTCGTCGTCGCGAACTTTCTCGTCGGTCTATGCGCGGTGTGGAGCTATCGCTGGCTCTCGGCGATCGACGGTCGCGGAAGAATGACGGCGCTAAAAGTCGCGATGGCGATGTGGGTGATCTTCTGGGTCATTCCCATAGCGGGAATGCAGCCCTTCGACATCTTTCCGAACTATCTACTGCTGCTCGTAGTCGTCGGTGGAATTGCGGATGTCGCGCTCGGAATGCTCCCGGTTTTCGCGCTTTTCGATCGATTGCGTCGATAACCCACAGGCTGATGGCGGAGGCACCAACTATAACGATCGTGAACGCCGGTTATCGCTCCACCAACTATTGGGTGGTGAGCGCCGGAAGTTCACGCCTCTTGGTCGACCTCGGCTGGCCGGGAATGTTCGGCGCAATGAAAGCCAACCTCGACAAGCTTGGCGTTCCGATTCCGGAAATAAAGTACGGGTTGGCGACCCACTACCATATTGACCACGCGGGTCACGCCGAGGAGCTGAAGCGGGCAGGGATGAAGCTTCTCGTGCTCGAGCAGCAGGTTGAATGGATCCCCCGCATGAAAGACCACATCAAGCCGCAGGATAATTATCTAGATATCCGGCCCGACGGGAATGTCGTCATCGCACTGGACGAAAGTCGCGCGCTACTCGAGACTGTAGGTATTTCGGGTGAGATCATCTCCTCTCCCGGGCATTCTCCCGATTCTGTTTCACTGCTGCTCGATGACGGATCTGTATTCACCGGCGACCTCACCCATCCGATGATGGTTACCGAGGAGCAGGCGGACGAAGTGTTCGCGAGCTGGCGTACACTGAAGGATCGCGGCGCGATCACGGTCTACGCTGGTCACGGACCAGTGAGGAATATCTCCGGTCTCTTGAATGACTGAGCCCACGCTCTCTCGAGCATAGTCGTTGCGCCTTTGGTCGCTGCATCCGCGCTACCTCGATACAAAGGGGTTCGTTGCACTTTGGCGTGAAGCGCTTTTAGCGCGCGCTGTTCTTCGCGGTGAGACACGCGGATACAAGCGCCATCCGCAACTGGTCCGATTCCGCGCACACCGTGCGCCGCTTTCAGCGATTAATGCCTACCTCGCGGTAATTCACGCAGAGGCGTCCGAGCGTGGATACAGCTTTGATCGCGCCAAATTTGGCCCGGTTCGTGACAAGAGTGGGATTGAAGTAACTGATGGCCAGCTCTTATACGAATGGACGCATCTGATGAACAAACTCTCGCGGCGAAACCTGGCGTTGCACCGGCGCTGGCACAACGTGCGGACCCCTGATATTCACCCTCTCTTTGAAATTTGCGGAGGTCCCGTCGAAGAATGGGAGCGTCTCCGCGCAAATGACTGACAAACCGCTCGTATTACTCACCGGGGCGAGCGGGTACGTGGGAGGCAAGCTGCTCACCCGGCTGGAGCGCGACGGGGTGCGCACACGCTGCTTGGTGCGTGATCCCGCCAACTTTCACCGACCCGTTGGCGCGACCACGGAAGTCGTCGCCGGCGACGCCATGAAGCGCTCGTCGCTGGACGCCGCGATGCAGGGTGTCACCCACGCGTACTATCTCATTCATTCAATGGAGGGCGACGAGTCCTTCGAAAATGCAGATCGTGAAGCTGCGACAAATTTCGGTGCGGCAGCCCGTGAAGCGGGAGTGCAGCGAATCATCTACCTCGGCGGCCTCGGCGCAAAGGGGGCCGATCTCTCGCCTCATCTGCGAAGCCGTCACGAAGTCGGTGACATCCTGCGCGAATCCGGCGTTCCAGTTCTTGAGTTCAGAGCGGCCGTCGTCATCGGGCGCGGCAGCATCTCGTATGAGATGATTCGCGCTCTGGTCAACCGGCTTCCCGTGATGATCACGCCAAAATGGGTGAGCGTTCCCACTCAACCGATTGCGGTCACGGATCTGTTGCAATACCTCTCGGCGGCACTGAATATTCCGATGGACGCCTCGACCAACTATGAAATCGGTGGGGCCGACCAGGTGACGTACGGCGAGATAATGCGCTCCTACGCCCGACTTCGCGGGCTCTCACGGATGATGGTACCTGTTCCAGTTCTTACTCCAGGCCTCTCCAGCCTCTGGCTCGAGTTCATCACGCCTGTGCAGGCGAAAGTAGGACGCAAACTGATCGAGAGTATCGAGAATCCGACGGTGGTTACGGACACACGCGCGCTGCACGACTTCGACGTGAAGCCGGTAACGATGGAGCAGGCGCTCCGGGACGCAATCGCGGAAGAGGAATCCGCTTCCGACCGAACGCCGTGACCGCATCATATCCGGACGAAGGTGTTCCAGGAAAGGTGTTAACGGACCGGAGAGTCATCGTCGTTGAAGCGACCACTGCGGACGCATTCCGCGCGGTCGCTAACCTCGGTGGAGACAATGGCTGGTACGCGTGGAACTGGCTGTGGAAGCTTCGCGCGTGGCTCGATTCACTCTTCGGAGGCGTAGGAATGCGACGGAGCGGATCGCGCCGCGCCCCGCTGGCCATCGGCGACGAAGTGGATTTCTGGCGCGTCGAAGCTCTCGTTCCGAACCAGCTTATCAGGTTGCGCGCGGAAATGTCGGTGCCCGGAGACGCGTGGCTTGAATTCGACATTTCCAGCGACGGCGTCCGCTCCACCGTTCGCCAGACGGCAACTTTTATCCCCCACGGATTATTCGGGCGACTCTACTGGTTTTCGGTTTTCCCCTTTCATCAGCTGGTATTCCGCGGATTGTTGCGAGGAATTGCCCGCGCCGCTCTGCGAGACCGCCGCGCGAGCTGAAATACGCCTGCTTTGCCCTTCGCCGCTAAAAATCGTATCGTTCCTCACCCGCAATGCGAAGAGGTTGGTAATGCTTCAGGCAGTCACCGCAATTCTCGCCGGCCTGTTGCTGCTGGCAGACATGTTTCACGGCAAGGGACAGGATTTCATCACCAAGCTCCGTCCGTATGAAGTCGTTATCGGCGTAGTGGCCGTCGTTATCGGCATTCTACATCTCGTGAGTTTGCTCGGAATCGCGCTCATCCTCGCCGGTCTCATTTTGGCCGTAACCGCTCTGCAAACCATTCCGC
>JACDDT010000076.1:0-3769 GCA_013816855.1 Gemmatimonadaceae bacterium | reverse complement strand
CCGTATGAAGTCGTTATCGGCGTAGTGGCCGTCGTTATCGGCATTCTACATCTCGTGAGTTTGCTCGGAATCGCGCTCATCCTCGCCGGTCTCATTTTGGCCGTAACCGCTCTGCAAACCATTCCGCGCGTAGGAGACGATCTCGCCCGTGCCGGCCGCTCGCTCGCACAGGTGCGCACGCTCATCGGCGTCGTCGTGCTCGTTCTTGGCGTTCTCGCGCTTGTTTAATGCCGGAAGCGCGCTATCACATGCTAGAGTTCACCGTAATTGACGAAGCGGCAGCTTTCATCGCGGCGCTTTCGCGTCAGCTCGAGTCGCCTGCGTGCACTACTCAGAGGGAAAACGCGGAGATCTGGGCGAAGGTAAGCGACGATTTGCAGGTCACAGCCGTGTATCTTAGCGATGGCGCTCTCGCGGCGATGATCGACCGTTTCACGACACGGCGAACAGCTGCACAGGCGACGCCTGTCGACTTCGCGCGCTCCGCTGCGAAGTTAATAGTTGGTCCTGCGTCTCATGCATTCGGGCGGGACGACATCCTAGCACATCTGATTCAACCGTTTTGAGGTGAATGATTACACAGCGTATCGATCCTCTCCACTCTCGCAAAGAGGCGGCAATGGCACGCGTTCTCCCACGTTCCCGCGTTTTTCTGAAAACTGAATCGCTGATGTTTTCGTTCGCACTGCTTGGTACGGCGGCTTGCTCGTCCGGCGTCGTAGTTCCGCCGGAGGGCTCTCTCCTCACCCGAAGCTGGGGCGGCACCCACATCGGCATCACGTTTACAGAATCCGGAGGAGCGATCGAATATGATTGCGCGAGAGGCACGATCAACGAGCCGGTACGAATCGGCTCAAACGGGTCTTTCGTAGCTAGCGGATTTCATTTCCGTGGACACGGGGGTCCAGTCCGCATCAACGAAATTTCCGATTCAGTGACAGCGCGATATTCCGGAACGGTCCACAACAATGTCATGTCCATACTTGTGCGGTTGCCAGCCGACAGCCTTGGTCCGTATTCCCTCGTGCAGGACGCTTCGCCTCGGGTGTTCAGGTGCCTCTGATCGCTAATGGTTGTGAAGGGCGTCGATGATTCCTTCGCATGAAGCTCTGGCCAGGCTCCGCGAGGGAAATCGCAGATTCGCATCGAGTGTTGGCGCGTCGACAGCCCTCCCCTCTCACGACCGCATTCGCGAGCTCGCTGCGGGCCAGGAGCCGTTCGCCATCATCCTCGGTTGTGCAGACTCCCGGGTTCCCGCTGAAATCGTTTTCGACCAGGGGCTCGGCGATCTGTTCGTCATTCGCGTCGCAGGAAACATCGTCGCGCCGTCGCAAGTCGGAAGCGTAGAGTTCGCCGCGGAGAGATTCGGAACGCGCCTCGTCGTCGTCCTCGGACATTCCCAATGCGGGGCGATCACCGCTACTCTCGAGGAGCTAAAGCGGCCCCAGGAGAATCAGTCGCCGAATCTTCGCGCGATCGTGGACCGCATTCGGCCGTCAGTCGAGCCGCTCTTGTCTTCACATTTTGCGGGCGACCTCGACGCTCTCGTCGAGGAAGGCGTCCGCGCGAACATCAGAACATCCGTCGAGCACCTGCGTCACGGCTCACCGATGCTCGAGAAGCTGGTCAAAGAGAACGGCCTACGCGTTGTCGGTGCGGAGTATTCGTTGGAGACCGGGGTCGTAGAATTCCTTCCGGACGAGCCGAGCCCGCGCTAACAGATTCGAAAAACGGGCACCCTCCTAGGGAGTGCCCGCAATTGTTTTTGCCATCGGAAACTTGTCGAGAAGAAAGTTGGCTACAATCTCCCGCAGCCGCTGATTCTCGTCTCGCAATGCCCGCACCTCGGAGGAGGAGATCTCTCCCGCTCCCGAACGCTGCTTTCGCCACCGATAAAACGTTGTCTCCGTGATGCCGAGCCGCCGGCACACTGCTACCGCCGGCGTTCCGGCAGTTACCTCGGCGAGTGCGTCGACGATCTGCGCGTCGCTAAATCTGCTAGGTCGCATCTGGCCACCCCACCACGTTCTTTTCGGAAGAAAGCGTCGGAGTTTGTGCTGTTTGGGAATCGCCGCGCGAGCAGGCAGCAACGCACGCGACGATGAGCAGATAGCGCGCATTTCTAGTCATCACTGACGTTAGTGCACACCAAACTTGATTCATATCACCTGTTCAGGTGAAAGAGTGACTAGTCCTTCCGAGTGAGACGCGATTAAGGAGCCGTTTTTTCTTCTTCGCCCTGCTGGTGCGCGTAGGCGGCGATCTGCAGCCGGGTATGCAGCGCGAGTTTTTCCATCACGTTTCGCACGTGACTTTTTACAGTGTGCGTCGCGATGTTGAGATTCGTCGCGATTTCCTTGTTGCTCATCCCGTCGGCAATGAGCGCAATGACAGAGCGCTCCCTGGGTGTCATGTGCACCGCTTCCAGAGCGGCTTCCCTCCCACGCTGCACCGCCAAACGTGCGATCTGCGAGAAAAGCGTTCCCGTCATTCGCGCGGGGAGCACACGCTCACCTTCCGCCACCGACCGGATCGTCCCGACAAAATCGTCGAACGTAGCGTCCTTCAGAATGAAGCCGGCCACACCGACGTTAACGAACCGCGATATCTCTTCGTCCACAGGCAATAGATCCATCACGATCACCTGGGAAGTCGGCATCTCGCGCCTAACGGTTTCCGCAACGTTCAGACAATTCGAATCCTGAAGGCCGATATCGAGCAAAACCACTCGTGGCTCGGCCGCCTTCAGCTTGTCGGTCTCGAGGCTAGTCCCGGCGAGGACTACCCGCACGTCGTCCAGCTCGTTGAGCATGTCCGTGAGGCCTTCACGAACGAGCCTGTTGTCCTCGATGATACCAACGGTAATCATGTGTGTACAAGATGGTACATAACATGACGATAAGCGAGGGAATCACTCTCGCGGCCGGTTGACTCAGCCTATCTGCTGCTGGCCCGCGAAGAGATCGATTTGCGGCGGATGCTTGGGTAGGCCAAGCGAATCCATCACCGTCCCCACCCATCCCTCTCTCGCGTTGGGATCCAGGCGCGTCACCTTGACGTCGAACTCTACGAGAAGACGATCGATGGTCTCGTCTATCTCGAGCTGAAATGCGCGGCTCACCGCTCGCATTCCGTCGAACGACGGCGCGTCGAGGACGGGAACTTTGAAGAGCCGGTTGTAGCCTTCGATCCAGCCGGCCACGAGCGCGTCCAAATCCACTCGGCGGCCGACGCGGTGGACCAGATACGCATAATTGTCGAGCACGGACCTGTCGCAGATCACCGCCTCATAACGGGCCGACGCCTCGAGCTCCTCAGCGATTTGCGTGTGAAGAATCCACGCCTGCGCGTCGAGCGTAGTCTCTTCGTTGATGGGAAGCGGGCACCGGCGAGCCACTTCTTTCACCAGGTCGACGCCGAGATCGAGGCGTTTCAGCTGTGCCGCCAGATCGTAGCACAGCGTTGTCTTGCCGACTCCGTGCGTTCCCACGAACGCAAGCTTTAGCCGGCGCCGTCCGAATCCATCGAGAGGAAGTAGCTCGCTTACGCTGCTGGTCACCGACCAAAGCTAACTGTCTTCTGGGGGGGCGCGACCGCGGGGCCATCCCAACGGGTGAGAGAACACGGAGTACCAAAGCAGGGAGCTTTAAGCTTTTCAGCTCAGCAGCTTTAAGCTTTCATACCGTGATTCTTGCTATGCGAACCGATGGTTCCCTGTCTCCATCGTGCAAATGAATGGCTTAGAGCTACGAGGCTTCAGTTCGCTTAC
>JACDDT010000075.1:2694-8083 GCA_013816855.1 Gemmatimonadaceae bacterium | reverse complement strand
GTCTTGGTGGTGATTTCACCGGCGACGCAGGCGAGGCCTGTCGTGACGAGTGTCTCACATGCGACGCGCGCCGGGGGATCGTCGGCGAGAATTGCGTCGAGCACCGCGTCGGAGATCGCGTCAGCGACCTTGTCGGGGTGTCCTTCCGTTACTGATTCTGATGTGAAGAGATGGCGATCAAGCACGAAGTTCCTCTTTGAGGAATGGGATGACGGCGGCCCCGAGGGAGCACGCCGTACTATTCGTGCAACCAAGCTTTATTGCGGACCGCCCAAGACCTCAAAAGTATTGGTGTTCGAATAGTCAGGCAACCCATCGCGCAGGAATGCGGCATCTCCGAACGCCGCGGTGAGGCGCCGGCGGAGCTCGGTTTCGGCTTCCACGGCCGTCCGCGCGTTGAGGGCTGCGAACGCCGCTTCTGTCGCGACCTCGACGCTAACGCCGCGAATGATGCGCTTCACCAGCGGAACGGCCCTCCCCGCCACACTCATACTGCGGACGCCCAGTCCAATGAGCGCAAACGCCATGAGCGGCTGCGATGCCATTTCTCCGCACACACACACCTCGAGCCTGTGTGCGCTGCCGACTTCGACGATGCGATGAATGAGACGAAGCACCGCCGGATGAAGCGGGGTGAACCGGGAGGCGAGATTCGCGCTCCCGCGGTCCACGGCGAGGGTGTACTGCACGAGATCGTTCGTTCCAATGCTGAAAAACGCCACGTCGTTCACGAGGGTGTCGACCGCAATCGCCGCAGCGGGCGTTTCCACCATCACCCCGAGTGGGAGATCGTGACGGTAGTCGACTCCGCGCGCATCGAGCTCGGCAGCAGCTTCGTCGAGAAGCGCGCGTGCCTGCCGCACCTCGTCGAGGGAGACGATGAGCGGGAGCATTATGCGCACGTCGCCGTGCTTCGCGGCACGGAGAAGAGCGCGAAGCTGGGTCTTGAAGAGCTCGGGCTCATCCAGGCACATGCGGATCGCACGCCAGCCGAGAAATGGATTCGCGTCCGTCGGGTACCCTCCGACGGGCAGCTTGTCACCGCCAACGTCGAACGTTCGAATTATTACAGGCTGGCCTTTGAATGCATCCACGACATGCGAGTACGCGCGGTACTGCTCTTCCTCGTCGGGCATCGTCGCTCTTCCCACGACGAGAAACTCCGTGCGCATGAGACCGACGCCTTCTGCGCCGCTGCTCGCGGCTTGGACTGCTTCCTCAGGGAGATCGACATTTGCCCGTAGCGTGATCCAGTGACCGTCGAGCGTGACGGACTCGGCGCCGGCGATGAGCTGAAGCTCGGCGGCATCTTCCGCCTCACGGAGACGCCGCTCGCGGTACGCCGCACTCTGCTCCGGGGTCGGATCGATGAGCAGCACACCCGACGTGCCGTCGAGAATGAGGTGTTCATTCCCCGTCAGCTTCGACGTAGCGTCGCGGAGTCCGACAATGGCGGGGAGACCGAGCGATCTCGCGAGAATGGCGACGTGCGAAGTGCGGGTGCCGGCATCGGTCGCAATGCCGATGATCGCTTCCCGATCCAGCTGGACGGTGAGACTCGGCGTGAGATCGTGCGTGACGAGAATCGCGTTCGATCCTTTCGGCACATCCACCGGATCGTGATCCGGAAGTCCGAGCAGGACGCTTAGCACTCGAATGTGGACGTCGATGAGATCGCCCACGCGCTCGCGAAGCATTGACTGTGCGTGACGCGCGAACTGCTGCCGCCACTCGAGAAGCACCAGATCGAACGCCTTCTCTGCGCCGAGGTTCTGCGCGATGAGCTCTTCGACCTGCTCGAGGAGCGCGGCGTCTTCAAGAATGGAGATTTGAACGTCGAAGATGGCAGCTTCCTCCGGACCGGCGTGCTTTTCGGCGCGCGCTCGAACCTGGAGGAGGCGGTCCTTCGCCTTTTGGACGGCCTCTCGGAAGTGTGCCTTCTCGCCTGCCACGGCCTCGTCAGGAATGATGCGATGGCGGACGTCCGGAACTTCCCACCGAAGCAAGTGAACCGGACCTTCCACGATTCCGCCCGACGCGGGCATGCCTCTAAGGGCGCGGGGCATCAGCTTTCTCCGAACTTCCCGGCGACGAGCGCGACAAGTGCGTCGAGCGCCGCTTCTTCGTCAGCTCCAACAGCCCTAATCGTCACGACCGCGCCCTGCTCCGCGGCAAGCATCATCACTCCCATGATGCTCTTCGCATTCACCTCGAGATCGTCGCGGATGATGGTTATCGCACTCTTGAATCGAGCGGACGTTTTTACGATCTCCGCCGCAGGCCGCGCGTGGACGCCAAGCTTATTGACGATCGTCACCTGTCGCTCAGCCATTATATCACCACCGCATAAAGTGCGAATACTGCGAGCACGCCAAGGGCAATTCTCCAGCCGTCAGCGCGCTCTTTCATCAAGCCGATAAGAAATCCGCCCGCGACCGCGGCGCCCACTACGCCTACAAAAAGTCCGCGACCCGGACCGATCACCCGGTGAAGCACCAGCGGGAGCGCGATTCCGGCGACGACCGCTGCAATTCTTCCGATGACGGCCGGACCCTGCCGAAACATCGGATTGCCGAGCCCGGAAGCGACCGCAAGTCCCCGATCGAGGCCGAGGTTCAATGCCCAAAAGCGGAGCGCGAAATGACCGGCGTTGTACAAGATGAGGAATGTAGCGATAACAGCGAGTGGCCCGGCGCCCAAGCCGTAAACCGCGAGAGCGAGAAGGGAGCACAGCGGCAGCCAACTGGCCCATACAAGGCGGTCTCCCACGCTTCCTAGCGGACTGGCGAGGGCAGTTCGAAAACGCTCGATCCGCTCGGGATCCACGTCGTCGAGCTCGGCGCGAGCGAGAGCGCCGACAGCGACTCCAGCGAAATAAGGATGCGCGTTGAAGTACCGTGAGTGGCGGGCGAGCGCCGCGCGGTACCGCGGAGATCGCAATCCGTCGGGAAGCTCGCGGAGCGCGGGCTCGATGCAAAAACCGATTCCTGTCCCCAACAGCGTCTCATAATTCCACGACCCCTGCACTGCGAAGAGACGGAACCACATCGCAGCTCGGCAGCGAAAGGACACGTTGATCTTCTCGCTCATCTGTTCACCAGGAGCAGCCCGATCGCGAGGCCGCCAAGGAAAAGAAGCAGAGCGTGGCGGACCGAATGAAAGATTTTCCAGAGAGCGCCGGCTGCGACCAGCGCGCCGACCGCGACGACCACCGCGCGAGATGTGGCTGGACTCGGCGCCCAGATGGAGACGATAGCGTGCACGAGCGGAGTCAGGACGAGCAGCGCGAGGAAGGTGACAAGCGTTCCGCGGATGAGATCCATCGTCATCGAGCCAAGGTGCAGCGAGAGAAGCGCGCTGCGTGACCCTTCCTCCAAGCGGTCGCGATACGAGCCCATCCTTCGCGCTATCAATCGCCGATGCACGATCATGCTCCATCCGCTCACGCTTGCTGTGAGTAGCGCGGCGAGAACGCTCGCCGGGAGCGCGCCGAATGACTTGCCCGACTCGGCGGCGAAGAGCGCCCCTCCCGTGACCGCCGCGGACCCCCATTCCGGATATTTCGACGCACCGAACGGCAGAGTGTCGAGCGCGATGAGCTCGAGGATGACCCCGATCAGTACCCCCGCGCTCCCGTTTCCGACAAACGCTCCGCCAAGCGTGGCGGCAACGATCGGGCGCGAAACCATCGCCTGCGGGAAGCTGACGACGTCGAGGCCGATGATGCCGCCGAGGAGCGCTATGGGGATGATGCTGATGATGGCCGCAGTCACGCTGCTGCCTCTCCAGAAACAAGCTCTTCGAGAGGGACGACCCGCGCCGAGGGGACGTCCTGCGCCGTAACCGTCACTCCCTTCGAGGCGAGGTCGCTCAGCATTTTTTCCTCGTCCGGCGTGAGGAAAACGTACCGAAGCTTCTGATTCCTGCCGGCGCGGTGGTGCAATCCGCCGATGTTTACACTCTTGATGTCGGGCACGGCAACGACGAGCCGCTGCATCGTCGGGATGTCGGGGACGACAAAGATGCTGTTTCGCTTGTCGCCCGCGAATTCATCGTGACACGCGGCGGCGCCGGCAACAGACTCGAAACGAATGTCCATCTCAGGCGGCACGGCCATGCGATAGAGCTCCTGCTCCCACTCGGACGAAGCGACGACATCGTCCACAAGTACTAGCAGGTGAATGTCGAGCGGCTGCCCCCAGCCGACAACTACCTGGCCGTGAATCATTCTGTCGTCGATTCGATAAAGCTGGATCGGCATCAGCCCTGCCCCCACACCGTGATCGACTCCTTGCCCCGCAACGCAGCACGGCCGGCGCTCTCCGCAGGCATATCCGGGCTGAAGACAAAATCGAGGAGCGCCGGCAAGTTGACTCCGCTCACGACGACGACTCCGTTGGACACAGCGCTCACCCTGCGCGCACAGATAGTCGCGCTTCCGCCGGGGAGATCAGTGAATACGACGCGGATGCCCTCGTCTATGTAGCCCTTCATCACGTGCTGCATCTCTTGCGGCGTCATTCCGGAATTAGAAAGCCCGATTAGAAGCGCGCCTCGCCCGGTTATCTGCTCGACTGCGGAAATAAGGCCGGCCGCAAAACCGCCATGTCCAATCACGACCGCCGTCGGCGTTACCGCCCGCGCATCGTCACTCATGGTCTTCCTGGAGATACTCGCGGGCGTTTCCCCGGGCGGCGAGCTTCATCTTCCCTATCAGCTTCTCGTTCAATACTTCGGCCGAATTGATCCCGGAATATCGCAGCAGATGATTCAGCGCGACCACTTCGGCAATGACGGTGATGTTCTTTCCGGGATTGAGGAAGATCGTGATCTGCGGGAGCTCCACGTCGAGAATGGTGGTCGTTTCAACATCGAGCCCCGTGCGCTCTGCGACCGAGTCCTGATTCCACTCCTCCAGCTTGACGACGACCTCGATGCGCTTCTGCTGGCGGACAGCGCGGATTCCGAAAATGGCGGGAATGTCGATCAAGCCGACGCCGCGAATCTCCATATAGTGGCGCGACATCTCGTGTCCGCGCCCGATAAGGACGTCGTTACCGCGCCGGCTCGTGATGACGAGATCGTCCGCGACGAGACGATGCCCGCGCTCGACGAGATCGAGCACACACTCGGACTTTCCAATGCCGCTCTGGCCCGTGAAAAAGAGCCCGACGCCAAAAACGTCGGCGAGGGATCCATGCAGCGAAACCGTTGGCGCGAATTCCATCTCGAGCACCGGCTTTATGCGGCGGTAGAACTCCGCCGTTTTTAGCTTGGTGCGAATGAGGGGAACTCCCGAAGCGGCGGCTGCCTCACGCAATCCCGAGGGAAAACGCTGTCCCTTGGTTACGAAAACCGCGGGGATTGGAAAGGAAAAGAACAGCTCGAG
>JACDDT010000075.1:0-2594 GCA_013816855.1 Gemmatimonadaceae bacterium | reverse complement strand
AGGTCAAGAGACCGGACGAGCCGTTCCAGCTGCGGCCGATAGTCTCCGGTGCCTGCGATCTCGAGGGTCGCGCTCTGATCGTCGAGCTTTGCGAACGCACGAATGACATGGTCGACGCGTTTGTATCGCTTGAGACGCCCAAGATAAACGAAGAGCGGGTTATTCGATCGCTCGGTGTCATCAGGGGTAAATCCGGCCGTATCGACGCCATTGTAAATGACGCGGATGTTCGCTCTTGGAATGCCGCGCGCGACGAGATCGTCGGCCGTGCTTTCACTCACCGCTTCAAATGGGGTGCTGCGATAGACCACTCCAAGCGGCTGTTCGGAGAGCCACACCCCGGCAGCGAGCGGCGCATAGACTTCACGAAAAGCGGTGGCGCCAAAGAGATGGTGGACGAGCGCGACAACGCGGCGAATCCCCCAGAGCGGAGTGAATAGAGGAACCTTGTTGAGGTCCTCGATGACCACGTCATAATTCTCGGCGGCGAGCTTTTCCGTGTAATAGCGATGCACGACGAACGGATAGCTGTGACGTGTTCCAGCTCGATGAACGGCGATTCCGTCGAGCACGACGTGACGTGGCGCGTTGGGGAAGCCGCTGCAGAGAAGGTCGACGCGGTGCCCGGCGGCGACGATGCGACTGAAGATTTCGCGGAGGTGAATCTCCGCCCCGCCCGCCTGAGGATTCAACTGATCCAGCCAGTTCAGGACGAGGATCTTCATTAGATCATTCCCGTTCGTCGGGCGTAGGCGTCGAGCACGCCGTTGACAAAACGCGCGCTCTCCTCGCTCCCGAATCTCTCGGCGAGCCGCACCGCTTCCTTGATCACCACCCGCGGCGGAGTCTGCTTCGACCCGAGCTCGCCTGCGCCCAGCCGTAGGACCGACCTCTCGATCGCGCCGATGCGCTCCAGGCGCCAGTTCGTTGTGACCTCGGATAAGCCCGCGTCGAGATCATCGATGTGTGCCGCCACTGCCCGCACCAAGGCAGTCGCAAATATTCTTTCTTCCGGGCTCACCGCGAGGTCATCCCACACTTCAGCGGAGAGCTTCATGAGATCATTCCCGCCGCGCATCTCCCACGCGTAGAGGGCCTGCAGGGCGCGGGCACGCGCCCGCGTTTCAATCCTCATCTTCGGTGTCGAGGATAGCGCCGAGGTCTGCCATCTCCAGCGCAGCGAGGGCAGCGTCCGCCCCCTTGTTGCCGTGCGCGCCGCCGCTCCGCGCTTCAGCCTGTGCGTCATCCTCACACGTGAGAAGCCCGAAACCGATGGGAATCTCGAACTCTCTGCTCACGTCGGCGAGGCCTCGCGACGCCTCATTCGCGATGATGTCATAGTGCGAGGTTTCGCCGCGAATGACTGCACCGACCGCGACGATGCAATCGTAACGATCGGTCGTAGCGGCTGCGCGCGCTGCGAATGGAAGCTCCCACGCGCCCGGCACCCAGATGAGATCGATGTGATCGGAGGACACGCCACGTGCAACAAGCGTCTCCATCGCACCGTCGGCGAGCTTGCGCGTGATCTCTTCGTTGAAGCGCGAGGCGATTACGGCGACTCGGCGGCCGCCGCCATCGGGTGTGGCTGAGAGCTCAGCCATTCAGGAAGCCAGCAGGTGGCCGAGCTTGTCGCGTTTTGTCTCGAGGTATCCCGAGTTCTCGTGCGTCGTCTCGCTGACTATGGGAACGCGCTCTTCGATAGTGAGCCCGTAACCTTCAAGCCCAACCAGCTTACGCGGATTGTTGGTGAGCGGGCGAATCGACTTGAGACCGAGATCGAGAAGGATCTGCGCACCGATTCCGTAGTTGCGGAGATCGGGCTTGAATCCAAGGCGCTCGTTCGCTTCCACTGTGTCGATGCCTGCGTCCTGAAGCTCGTACGCCTTGAGCTTGTTGAGGAGCCCGATGCCCCGACCTTCCTGGTCGAGATAGACAATGACGCCGCGGCCTTCGGCGGCAATCGTCTTCATCGCAGTCTCGAGCTGCCAGCCGCAATCGCAGCGCTGCGAGTGAAATACGTCACCGGTGAGACACTTCGAGTGCATTCGCACGAGCACACTCTCAGGGCCGGTAATGTCACCCAGCACGAGCGAGACGTGCTCGTGTGAATCCACGTCGTTCCGGTAGCCAATGACGCGCCACAAGCCGTGCTCCGTGGGAAGACGCGCTTCGGCGATGCGGTGGACGAGGCGCTCCGTCTGAAGACGGTGGGCAACGAGCTGCGCAATGGTGATGAAGGTCAGCTCGTTCTCCTCAGCGAACTTCTCCAGCTCCGGGCGGCGCGCGCTCGAGCCGTCTTCGTTGAGAATCTCGCAAATCACTCCGGCCGGATAGAGTCCGGCGAGCCGCGCGAGATCGACGGCAGCCTCCGTATGGCCGACCCGCTGCAGCACACCACCCTCGCGCGCGCGCACCGGCGCGACGTGACCGGGACGACGGAGGTCAGTCGGGACGGTGCTGGGATCGACGGCCACTTGAATCGTCTTTGCGCGGTCCTGTGCGCTGACGCCGGTAGTGACTCCGAATCTCGGCGCCGCGTCTATGCTGACGGTGAAGGCGGTGCGCTGCTCTTCGGTGTTCTCGTCCGTCTG
>JACDDT010000011.1 GCA_013816855.1 Gemmatimonadaceae bacterium | reverse complement strand
TTTCTTCGCCGGTCACCGCTACGAACACGATTGAGCGTTTGGGTCGTGGCCCTCTCGCGATTGCTTTCGCAGCTTCGATGAGAGTGGCAACACCGGACGCGTTGTCGAGCGTTCCGTTGAAGATGCTATCTCCCTTAACCGGCGCTCCCACGCCAAGATGGTCCACGTGCGCGGTGAGCACGATGTACTGCTTGGACAGTGACTTGTCGGACCCGCGCAAAAGTCCGGCGATGTTCTCCGACCGCACAGCCCAGGTCCGCATCGTCACCTGCGCGCGCAGCGTCGCCCCGAGCTCGAAATGCGGGAGCGGCTTGCCATCGTGAGCGAGTTGCCTCAGCTCACTGAGCGTGTGGGCAGTGCCTGCGAAAAGTTTGTCCGCGAACGTCGACGTGATGCTCGCCGCGAACTTTTCGCCGAGCGTCTCGTCGAGTGAAGTGTCCGTGAGCGACATCGAGGGGAGGAGCCGCGCCGCCTTCGCCCTTTCCGGCGGAATGTCGGTGACGCGTGGATCGCTGATCGTGATGAGACCGACGGCGCCGCGCTTTCTCAGCTCGAGCCAACGTCGCGATTGAGCGGCGGAGAGCGCCGGCCCAACGACCGACGAAGGTGCTCCACTCAACACCACTGCGATCTTCCCGTTGAGATCGACGCCGGAGAAGTCATCCACGCCCTTGGACGGCACATAGAGTCCGTAGCCGGCGAAGACGAGGGGTGCCTCGACCGACGGCACTATCGCCGCGCGCGTATTGAGCGAGATGTCGTCACCGAAGCGGAGCGCGTCAACGCGCGCGCCACGCACGATCTCTACAATCGATTTCTCCTCGACCGGCTGCCGCGCGACGAAGCGAACCGTTTGCAGATACCCGTGATCGCCGGCGGGAACGAGTCCGGCCTTTCGAAACTGCGCGGCGACGTAATGCGCGGCGATGTGATGCTCGTGGCTTCCCGTCTCCCGTCCCCGCATGCTGTCATTCGAAAGGACGCTGACATGTTTGAGCCAGTCGGTGCCCTGTGAGTGCAGCGGCTGAGCGGCTACGACCAACAGGGCGCACAAAAGTGCGAAGCGCGCGGGAAAAATCTTCATTCGACAATTCGAGTCAGGGATTCCAAAAGTTGGAGCGCTGCACCGATGTTGAAAAGGGATACGTGGCGGCGAGCGCCACGCCGGTCAGCTGGCGATGCGTCTCTTGAGCTCGGCGACGACAAGCTCCGGGACCGACCAGGTGGCGGCGAGCTTCTTCCGGAAGCAGCGCTTGGTGACCACGTCGATTCCGTCGGCCTTCATCTTCTCGTAGCGGGCGAGCTTCTCGGGGTAGCGCGAGACCGTCGTCGTATCGTAACCCATCGAGAGGAAGAAGTTGTCGGTCAGGCTCATCGCGAACAACTCCTCGATATCGCGCGCGCGGGCAAGCCGCTCGACGCCGAGTACGACCTGTGTGCCGAGACCCTTGCCGTGCTGTGAGCGCGCCACGGCTACCGAGGAAACTTCCGCCAGTGATGGCGAGAATTCTTCGAGCGCGGCGCAGGCGAGCACTCTCCCGTCAGCACTGGCCGCGACGACGTAGCTGTCGATCTTGGACGCGATCTCGCTCATCGAGCGTGCGAGCATTGAGCCGTTCGCAGCGAACATTCCCACGAGCTCCCAGATGGCTTTCACATCGGAGCGACGCGCGCGCCGAACGGTCGGCTCCGCGACCTCTGCGGGCCGCGCGAGGCTAAGAGCGCCATGCTGGATTTGTGGGAGATTATGCACAGCGAATGTATAAATACACGCACCGGGCTACGCAATACCTTTTGGTTACATCAGCTTTTTTGTCGCGATCCCTCTATGGGATTGAGATCAGTTCGGCGAGGTCCCCTCACACCTCGAGGTAGGCGCCTTCGCGGTCGGTTTCACCCCGCTCATATACAGCCGCCGCACCTCGGGAACCGGGATTGGCCCATACAATAAAACCGTGTCGTGATACCGGCACGCGTTGAACCGCGTCCCTTCCTTCGTTTCCGCGTCACGCCTGAGCGCCGTCCACTCCTGCACTCCTGCCAAGTACGCATTGAGCTGCACGTAATCGAGCTGCGCCCGCTGCAGCTTCGGCTCCGCCTCACCGCGCTCCTGAAATGCATCCGTCATCATTCGCCGCACCGCTTCCTCGTCGGTCATCCCCATCGTCTGCAGCCGGATGTCGATGATCGAGTTCATGTAGATACGCAGCATCCCCTTCATCTCGGTGAGCTCCGCCTTCGTCTGATCGCCGCCGTTCACTCCGGCATCAAGCATCATGTGCTCGGTGTACACCGCCCACCCTTCGATGTACGGTGTGTTGCCGTACACCGCGCGCAGCAGCCGACGCCAATCCGGTAGAACGCGGTTCGCGTACTCACCCTGCACCGCGTGCCCCGGCATCGCCTCGTGTATCGTGATCGTCAGCATCTTGTAGCGGTTGTACTCCCGCAGCTTCGACTCGGCGCGCTCCTCCGATGTCTCCTTCGCCACCGGCGTCACCCAGTAGAAAGTCGAGAGATTCGGCTGGAGCGCTGGAGCGAACACCGCGCCCGCCACTCCGTAAATGCCGCGCATGAACTTCGGCGTCTCGATCACCTTGAGATTCGAGAAATCCCGCAGCGAGAGTATCCTGTGATCGACGATGTACCGCTCCAGCATCGAGACGTCGCGCTCGGCCTGGGTCATCAGGGAATCACGGTTGACGTGCTCGGTGCCGATCTGCTTCATCACTTCGCTGACGACCGCGTTCAGATACTCGACGTGATTGGCGGTGCTGTGAGAGTGCGACGGAAACCAGGCCTTGTGCAGTGGCTCAGCCAGGGAAAGCATTCGCTCACGCGTAACGACCAGGCTATCCTCGGCGTTGTCAAGCATCTCCTCCGGAGACGCTGAGACCTGAAGGTAGTAGCGCCATTTTTTGGCGAAGCGGTCCTTACCGAAGCGCCAGTCGCGCTGCTCCCGCCTCGGGAGCTCGTCCGTTATGAAGCGCTTGTAATCCTGTAACGCGGCGACGGCCGCACTCTTCTGTGAAGTGTACCGCGCTTCACTCGGAGTGCCTTTCACGAACTCCGCGCCGAGGCCCTTGATGAGATCGATGTCGCCATCAACCGATTCGGCAGCGACCCGGCGGTAGATGTCGTTCGACGCTTTGAGGTTCGCTTTCGCGACAGCGATGAACGCCGGCACTTTTTCCACTCTCGCTGTCAGGTCGCGCGCCCGGACATTCTTCGCGGCGTACTCCAGCGACATGTTGGAGAAAAGCGCGCCACCAAGGTTCTCGGCGTACATCTGCGGCCGCCACTCGTAGAACTTCTCCTCGTCGAGATTGAAGTTCGCGAAGTCGACCGCGTTCTGAAGAAGGTCGTAATCAGCGCGGGTCTGCGCGTCGAGGTTCCGGCGGCCAAGTCTCTCGAGACGTTTTCTGAACGCGGAGTAGTATGTCCGCTGCCGCTCTATGCTGGCCAGCGAGAAGTCGTCGAGCATCTGATCGACGTTGAGCGTCCGCCCGGTTCTTGGATCGCGGAAAGTATGAAGGCCCGACTGTGTCGCGCCGGACGGCGAGAAGGTGAGAGTCGTATAGACAAAATCGTGAGCGAGGGAGGGGAAGGATTCCCGCTTCGTCTGCGCCTCGGATTTCGTGGGTGCGAACAGCACCGCCGCGGCGACCGCGACGCCAATCACAGGAAGAGCTCTCATTCTGATTCTCATTTAATGGTTTGCGAAGACGTGCGTCCTGCCGGAGCGCTCGAACGCGATCACCTGATAGTGAACGGGCGGAGGCCCTTCCATTCCAGGAGATCCGGCCGGCATTCCGGCGACTGCGAGCCCCGCGATTTGCGGTTTTCGCTTGAGCAGCTTCTCAATGTCTCCGGCGGGCACGTGTCCTTCAATGACATAGCCACCCACCACCGCGGTATGACACGCTGTGAGGGACTTCGGAACTCCGAGATTTTGTTTTACGTCATCCATCTCGCGTGTGTCCTTTGCGTTCACTCGGAAGCCGTGCTTCCTCAGGTATTCCACCCACTTTTTGCAGCATCCGCAGTCCGGGTCTTTGTAAACCGTGATGACAGGTGCGGCCTTGGGGGCGGCAGCCGGCGCCGCCGCTTTCATTGGCGTGAGCAGCAGGGCGACACCGAGAAATAGAAAAGTTTTGGCTTTCATTTTTTCTAATCTACGGCCTCGCGGCGCCCGCCTTGCTTTCGGTATATGTTCGGGACAGATTGAGAGGCGCCTTCCGCCGTAAACCCGGGTCCTTTTGTGTTCGTTGCTCTTCGTTCGCAGCTCTTCACCGCCGAGTCGGTTCACGAGCTCATACCACAGCTTCTGACGGTTACTCCGCGGATCGCGATCGGCGGCAACCATATAGTATGGGCCGACGCGCGCGGTCTTAACGCCGAGCTCGTCGTCAGCGATCTGCTCACGATTTTCGATGAGCGCGAGGTCGCTCATATCAGAGTCGGCGTTGCCGGCACGCCCGTCGCCGCTTCCGTCGCATCCGCGTTCGGCAACGGGATCGTCAACACTATTTCGCCAGGCGGAGATCGCGATTTTCTCGCTCCGTTCCCGATCTCCGTTCTCGAGACGTCCGCTTCGCTCGCCACTCTGCTCGAAGGTGTCGGACTCGAGAAGTGCGGCGAGATGGCGAGACTCGAAGGCGAAGCAGTGGAAGTTCGTTTCGGCGCCGAGGGCGTTCACCTCTGGCGGCTCTCACGCGGCGATGACACTCGGCAAATTTTCACCTCAATCGCGCGATCGCTCCCGTCTGCGTCGATGGATTGGGTGGACTATGCACTCAAGGATCCCGAGCGGCTCGTCTTCGTCATCAACGCGCTGCTCGGCAATATCTGCAAGGATCTGAAAGCGCGCGGACAGGGCGGCCGCGAGATGACGCTCGTGTTCTCGCTCGCCAATCGCGAGACGTATGCGCATCCGATTCGTCCGGCGCGCTCGACGTCGAGCCACAAAGCGTGGCTACGTCTCGTTCGCACTCACTTCGAGCGCATCACTCTTCCCGACGCTGTCACCGGGATTGCGATGCGCGTCGAAGCAGTCACCGGCGAGCTCGAGCGGCAGGGCGACATTTTCGATCGCGGGTTCGCGACGATGGGAGCCGCCGAGGAAACTATCGCGCAGCTGCTCGATGATCAGGGGTCGATCGTCGTCACGCCGTCGAACACAAACCATCCGCTGCTCGACAAGCGCACCGAATGGATCAGCCAGGAGCCGTCGCGCGCCGTCGCGCGTGACGGTGTTCGCGAAAGGCACGGCGCGCCGCTAGTGACTCCGCGGATGATGCTTCAGCTTCTACCCGAGCCGAAGCGAATCATCGTGCGTACCCGCAAGCGCAGAAATCACAGCTGTCCCATTCAGTATCGCGATATTGAATGGACGGGGATCAAGTCAGCCGCGGGCCCCGATCGCGTTTCCGGGGGACAGTGGACGGAGCCGTACGCGCGCGAGTATTTCCGCTGCGTCACCGAGCACGGGACGCTCGTCTGGCTCTTTCGGGATGCCCGCGAGGATGAGTGGTACCTGCATGGGTGGTGGGACTAGCGTTCTTTTTTTCGGATAGCTCTGCGACCGCCGGGCCATCCCAACGGGTGAAAGTACACGGAGTACTAAAGCAGGGAGCTTTAAGCTCGGCAGCTTAGCAGATGTAAGCCTTCATACCGTGATTCTTGCTACGCGAACCGATGCGTCCGTGTCTCCATCGTGCAAATGAATGGCTTGGAGCTATGAGGCTTCAGTTCGCTTACAGCTCCCCGCTTTAGTACTCAGAAATCCTTCCGCCGTTGGGATGCCCCCGCTCCGCTCGCCGAGCCAGCAATAGTCAGTGCCACAAGGACTACTCGATCGGGAACCCTTCGATGCGCGCGGCTTTCACGATCTTCTTCACCTTCTCCAGGACGACGGATGCATCGCGCGCGTCCCCGCTCCGCGCCAGCGCTTCGGAGAGAATCGCGCCGGTGAACGCGTACGTATAAGGAATTCCGTACGAGGGCCGGTCGATCCAATCCCCTTCTTTAATGATGGCGTCCGGCGCGCGATAAACCCCGAACCAGAGCGCTTTCGTGCGCGCGAGATCAATGTTCAGCCCTGACAAACGCGGCGTCGCCGGACTTTCGGGGACGGGGTCCGGCATGATTTTCTGAACATATCCCTGGGTGAGCAGATACGGCTCGAGTCCTATTCCCGACTCCGCTCCAGTCGAGAGATAGAGCGGCCTCTCCGGCATCGCGTCCTTGATCAAGCGCAGCAACACGAGCTCGTCGCGGGTCAGATAACCGGGCGGAATGTTGAGCGTGATGTTGCCTTGCTTGAAAATTTTCGCCTCTCGCAGCTCGATGTATTCGGGAATTGAGTCCGCTTCCGCGAAGCCCATCTTGAGCGGCGGGCCGGACGGCTTCTTCCAGGTTTTCCCCCGGTAAATCGCCGGACCGTTGATGGAGTCGTAGTCCGCGATCGGTCGGCGGATTATCTGCCGCACATACCAATCGGTACCGAGGTACGTCGCAACGGCCACTGTAACGTCTTTCCTTACGCCTTCGACTTCCTGCGCATACCAGAGCGGGAATGTGTCGTTGTCGCCGTTGGTGACGACGATGGCGTATGGCTCGAGCGAGTTGAGATAATCGTGCGCCCATTCCTGCGTGAAATGTTGCCCCGCGCGGGACGCGTACTTCCAATTGCCGAAGAGCGGTACGAGAGCGAGGAGAAGAACGGGGGATGCCATGAGCAACGCACGGGAATAGCGATCGGCCGCCACCGCGGTTTCGCGCGTGTCTTTCTTGCCTTTCACTCCGCTCGCGATCGTTGCGGCAAACTTTGACCAGATGAGCTCCAAACCGAGCGAGGCCCAAATGCCCCACGCGGAAAAGCTCCAGACGTAGAAGTAATCGCGATCGCGCACCTCGTGCGCGTGCTCCGAACCCGGATCCTGCGACCATCCGTACTTGAAGTTCAGGTAGTAGATGAGCGCGAGCGTCATCGTGAACATCAACGCGCCGATGTACCAGAATGTCTCGCGGTCTTCCTTCCAGTGGACGTATCCGCCGGTGAGGGCGAGGATGAGGAAGAGAAGCGCGAGGAATTCCTGCCATCCCGCGTGCGCGTTGTGCGAGTCGCGCAGCCACTGCCACTTGAAGTACAGCCACCACGTTCCCACCTGCTCGGGATACGAAGCGCCGCGCTCGAGTTTTGGGCCGTACTGCTCGCGATTGATGTTCGACATCAGCCGCTTCCACGTCAGTGAGTCGAATGTGCACGACGCCTCGAGCTTCGTCTCGCACGCCGTGGGTGCACCCTCGTTAATTCCCGGGAAGTGAGCTGCGCGAATCGGCTCGTAAATAAAAGGCGTGAGGCCGAGGAGAAGACCGGCGATCGTCAACGCCGTTGTCTTGCTACCCAACGCGTATATAGCGGCGCCCATAGCAGCGATGCCGATGATTAACGTTTGGATAAAGTCGCTCGCCCCCGCGATTCGGAGCAGAATCGCCAACAGGGCAATGGCTACGATGACGAGCCCACCGTAGAGGCCGCGTTTGCGGATAAGAATGCCGACAGCTATTGCCGGAGCTGCCAGCATTCCCGCCGGGTGATTTGCGTATCCGAGCCCAAGTAGAAATCCGACTAGAACCAAGAGCCTATCTGCGCGTGGAGCGTCGGGATCGTCGATCCACTTAATAGTCAGCCACGAGATGATGGTGACGAAGAGAAGCGATACCGGATAAACCTTCTCGTTGACGACTGCCTGATTCCAAACGGTGAACGCGGTTGCTCCAATCAGTGTTCCGACTGCTGCGACGACGAGCCGCTGCCAACGCAGCTCGATCCAGCGCGCCGTGATTCTCTCTATGACGATAAACCAGATTCCTGCGGAGCCCGCGCTCGCGAGTGCGGCAAGAATGTTTACGCGCGCCGCGTAAGACACCGGGATGGGAATGCTCGCAAAGGCGTGCCCGAGGAGCATGAAAAACGGATTGCCCGGCGGATGTGGAATGCCGAGCACTTTCACCGCTGCCATGTATTCGCCGGTGTCCCACATCGCGACCGAAGGCGCGAGTGTGAGGAGATACAGCGCGAAGACGAGCGCGGTCGCGATCAATGCCGGAAAGAGAGGCGTATTCTCGTCCGCCCTGGGTATTCTCGAAGAAGCCATTAGTTGGTCGGGGTCAGGCCTGAATTTTAGTCACTCGGCCTTTCTTATGGGTGTGCGCCCCGTACTTGCAGAATAGGGGTGGCACGCTTCGGAGGAACTAATGCTGGATTCATTGGAAGAGATCACGCCGGCGCTGAGCGCCAACGAGTGGATGGAGTTCGGTGGCAGCAAGCCGTTCTTCGACCGGCTTGCGCACGGAGGACGTCCTTTCGGCCCGAACCGCCGTTTCACGGACGAGCAAAAGCTGCATGTCCTCGCCGCGCTCGCCCTCTGGCGGCATCCCGCGGTGTTCAACCACACCGAGCTCGATGCGCTCGAGGCCGCCGCGCAGCTCTACGAGCGCCGCCACGGTCCCGGCGACATCGCCCTCGTCAAAGCGTTGCGCTCCGCGCATAAAAAGATCGCCGCTCTCATTCCACCCGCCGGGGTCCAAATCACACCATCCGAGTAACGGTTATGGGAGATTTTACCCCTTGCGTTTCGGTATTTATTCGGGTTAATCTCGATGCATGGGGTATGTCGAATTAAGGGCACATACCGCCTTCTCGTTTGGAGATGGAAGCGTCTCACCGGAGGCGATGGTCGCGCGGGCAGCCGAGCTCGGCTATCCGGCAATTGGAATAACCGACACCGCTGATCTTGGCGGGGTAGTCCGCTTCGGGCTCGAGGCCCGGCGTCAGAACATCAAGCCCATCGTGGGCGTCGAGCTCAATGTCGACGGCTGCACCGCAGCGTTCCTCGCCCGCAACCGGACCGGCTACAACAATCTCGCCGCACTCGTGACGCGGTCGCGGGTCGGCGAGCTCAGCTCGTGGCAGAAGGGGGACGGAAAAGCCACTCGTGGTCGCCCGCGCGTTTCGTGGAAGGAGGTCGCGGAGCGCAGTGAGGGACTGCACGCTCTCACCGGCCCCGCGTCGGGTCCGATCGCGTCACTGCTCCGCGCCGGCGAATATCGCGAAGCGGAGCGCACGCTCTCTAAATGGCGTGACGTCTTTCGTGGACGGCTTGGCGTCGAAGTTCAGCTTCACCACACCGGGGGTTCTGAAGCCGCGCTCGCGGAAGCGCTCATCGAGCTCGCCGAGCGCGCGCGTGTTCCGTGGGTCATCGCGCAGGATCCACGGTATGTGGACAACGACAGCCGGCTCGTGCACGACATCCTCACCGCGCTCCGCTACGACACCGACATAGACACCGCTCTCGTGCGCGGCGTGCTGCATCCGAACGGGGAGTGGCGTCTCAACTCTCCCGAGGAAATGTTCGAGCGCTGGCGCGGGCGTGAGATCGGTCTTTATGAAGCGGAGCACATCGCGCTCGAGTGCGAGTTCGATCTCGGGTGGATGCGTCCGCCGCTGCCGGCATTTCCAGTTCCGCCCGGCGGCGACGACAACGAGTTTCTGCGCGCGAAAGTTTACGAAGGCGCGCACGAGCGTTGGGGGACGATCGACGAGAAGCAGCGCGGGCAGCTCGATCACGAGCTGCGTGTCATCAGGCAGCTCGGCTTCTCCGGTTTTTTCCTGGTGATGTGGGACGCGGTGCACTTCGCGCGGCGAAAGGGGATTCTCTGCCAGGGGCGGGGAAGCGCCGCCAATTCCGCGGTCGCGTATTGCCTCGCCATCACCGCGGTGGATCCTGTGAAGCACGGTCTTCTCTTCGAGCGCTTTCTGTCGGAGATCCGCGTTGACGGACAGACTGAAGCGCCGGACATCGACGTGGACATCGAGCACGACCGCCGCGAGGAAGTTCTCGATTACGTCTATGGCAAGTACAATCGGGCGAACGCAGCGATCACGTGCATCGTGCAGACGTACCGCGCGCCCAATGCGCTGCGCGATTCGATGCGCGGACTCGGGTATCCGATCGAACTCATCGACACGATGTCGAAGCGGATGCACTACTACGATCCCATCGAGGGCGCAAAGCACTTGCGCGAAGAGCTGGGACCGAGATACGGACTCGATCTCGAATGCCAGCGAGGGCGCGCGCTGCTCTCGGCGATGGCTGCATTCGAGAACGTGCCGCGTCTCCGCTCGACGCACGTAGGCGGATTCGTGCTCTCGCGAATGCCGCTTGGCGACTGGATGCCGGTCGAGCACACTACGATGGGACGCACCATCATCCAATTCGACAAGGATGATCTCGACGCCATCGGCGTTCCGAAATTCGACTTCCTCGGGCTTGGCGCGCTTTCACTCGTGCGCAGGTCGTTCGACATGATCGAGGCGCGCACCGGAGTGCGGCCGGAGATGTACAAGCTGCCGCCGGACGACGAGAAGACCTACGAGCTCATCTCCACTGGTGAGACGATCGGAACATTCCAGATCGAGAGCAGGGCGCAGATCGCGTCGGTGCTGCACACCAAGCCGGATCGACTCTACGACATCGTCGTCCAGGTCGCTCTCATAAGACCGGGTCCGATTCAGGCGAAGTTCGTCCATCCGTACACCCGGCGGCGGAGAGGCCTCGAGCCGGTGGCGTATGCGCATCCAGATCTTGAGCCGATTCTCAAGCGCACGCAGGGGATTCCGATCTTTCAGGAGCAGGCGATGGCGATCGCCATGAAGCTCGGCGGTTACAGCGCGGCGCAGGCGGATGAGCTGCGCCGCACGATGGGCCACGTGCGAAAAGTGGACAAGCTACTGGCCGTGCTCGACAAGCTGCGAAAAGCGATGATGGATCGCGGCGTGGACGAGGTCGTTGCCGCGCAAATTGCCGAAGATCTGCGCAGTTTCGCCAACTACGGATTTCCCGAGTCGCACGCGTGGAGCTTCGCGCTCATCTCGTACGCGACGAATTACCTGAAGGCGCATTATCCCGCGGAGTTTTACGCAGGCCTTCTCAACTCCTGGCCGATGGGATTCTATCCGCCGTCGACGCTCATTCACGACGCTCGGCGTCACGGATTGGTGGTGCTGCCGCCGTGCATGCGCGATGGAGATTGGGAATGCACCATCGCGGCGGGCGAGAATCCCGACAAGCCGGCGATGCGCGTCGGTTGGCGGCACCTCCGCGGGCTCGGTGAAAAATCACTCGACGCGCTGAAAGTTGCGCGCGGCGCCGAGCATTTTCGATCAATCGAAGATGTGGTGCGAAGGGCGAAGCTCAACCGCACCGACGCACTTCACCTCGCACGCGCCGGCGCATTCGGATGCTGGGAGCCGGATCGCCGGAGGGCGGGATGGATGGCGCTCCGCTTCGTCGGCGACACGCTGCCTCTCGCTCCCGCGCGAGATCAGCAATACACGCCCCGTCCGTTCACCCGCGACGAGATCATCTTCCTCGACTACTTCTCGACCGGCGTCAGCGTCAATGGACACCCGATGGAGCATCTGCGTGACCGGTGCCGCAGGCAGGGAATGGTGGACAGCAACGATCTGCGCACGCTCAAAGGCGGGGAGTCGATCGTGACGACGGGATTGGTCACCATTCGCCAGCGTCCGGTGAGCGCGAAGGGAACGATCTTCCTTTTGATGGAAGACGAGCACGGCTTCATCAACATCGTGGTGCCGAAGTGGATAGCCGAGAAATACTCGGAGCCGGTGCACTTCGCGACGTTCGCGACGATACACGGGAAGTTCGAGCGTGACGGCGGGGTGATGAATGTGGTGGCGCAGAGGATCGCGGAGATGCCCGTCGGGAGGTTGGTGCATGCGTCGAGAGACTTTCATTAACGGAACTACAAATCAAGACTACCAGCCGGGGGCCGGGGGCCGGGGGCCGTGGGCCGAGCCGGCTGGCGGCTGCGGGCCTTTCCGGCGGACTTCTTTCACAACGGGGAAAAGCGCGTGAATCAATCAGCCGCGCGGGTAGCGAAAGGCGATGAGCGTATCGCAGTGAGCTAATAACGTGTAGTTCGCTGTTGTCGTTAAATTCCGTCCATGCACTCGCGCGCTTTCGGCTCCGATAACTGGTCCGGCGTTCATCCCGACGTCCTCGCTGCGATCGCGGCGGCGAACGTCGGGCACGCACCGTCGTACGGCAACGAAGACTGGACGAAGGAAGCCGTGAAAAAGATCCGCGCGCTCGTCGGAAAGGATTGCGACGTGTATCTGCTCTTCAGCGGCACGGCGGCAAACGTGCTCGGACTGCAAAGCATGGTACGCTCGCACCAGGCGGTGATCTGCGCGGAAACCGCGCACGTCCACACCTCCGAAGCAGGTGCAGCGGAAAAGCACATCGGCTGCAAGCTCATTCCACTTCCCGCGCCGAAGGGAAAGATTTCCTCTGCCGACATTCCTAAGCAGCTCGGCTATCTCGGCAACGAGCACCACGTCCAGCCGAAAGCCGTCACCGTCACGCAGTCGACGGAATATGGGACCGTTTATTCGCTCGGCGAGCTCAAGGAAATCTCGAAAGTCACGCACGACAACGGGATGTACCTGCACATGGATGGAGCGCGCATCTTCAACGCCGCGGTCAGCCTCGGCTGCTCCATCGAAGAGACCACGCGTGGCGCGGGCGTCGATGTGCTTTCCTTCGGCGGCACGAAGAACGGGCTTATCGCGGGCGAGGCACTCGTCTTTTTCAATAGGAAGCTGGCCGAGGATTTCGACTTTCGTCGCATGCAGGGGATGCAGCTCGCGTCGAAGATGCGGTTCGTCGCCGCGCAGTACGTCGCGCTGCTATCCAACGACCTCTGGAAAAAGAACGCCGAGCACGCCAATCGAATGGCGAAACTGCTGAGCGACGGAATCTGCGGGCTCCCGGGTGTTACTCTGACGCAAAAGGTTCAGTCGAACAGCGTCTTCGCTATCATTCCGCCAAAGGCTATTTCAAAAGTGCAAAAGGAGTTCGGATTCCACGTATGGAACAAGGATCTCAGCGAAGCCCGGCTAGTCACCTCGTTCGACACCGACGAAGCTGAAGTGCGGAAGTTCTGCTCCGTTCTCGCCGGAGCAGTGGGAATGGGACCCTAAGCCCCCAGTCGCATCTTCGCGGCCTGCACGATTAGCTGCGCCGCCCCATCGATTCCAAGCCAGCCTGTATTAAGCGTGAGATGATAGTCCTCGTGAGCGGGCCACTCACGATTGAAATGCAGCTTCACCCACTCGCGGCGGCGCTTGTTAGTCCCGTCCACCATTCGCTCGGCGTCTTCGGGTCCGAGCTTGTCGCGCTCCATACAGCGCTTGATCAACGCTTTCTTCGGCGCGTAGCAGAACACGTGGAGGGCATCTTCCCTCGCGGAGAGCATCGATTGCGCGCCCCGGCCGACGATCACAACCGGACCGCGCGAGATCGCTTCTTCGACGACGTGCTTGGTGACCTCGAGCATCTCCTCATCCGTGGGGCGCTTCGCTGTTGCCGGATTCACCCACTCCTGGGATCCCATGGCGAGAGCGGACGACAATCTTTCGACGAGTGAGGGCGCACGCTCCTCGCGCGCCTTCACTTCTTCGATGCTCAGTCCGAGGCGCGCGGCGACAGCGTCAACGACCTCATTGTCGAGCAGTTCCCACCCCAACGCCTTCGCGGTCCGCTCGGCGACTTCCGAGCCGCCCGAGCCGTACTGACGCGAGATGGTGATGATCGGCATTTAGTCCTGATACGGACGGCGCCGTTTTTCTTCGTTCTGACGTCCGTAAATACCTGCGTCGGAGCGCGAGATTTTTCTTCGAGCAACCAACGACTCGAGCACTAGCTCGCACGCTGCAGCGACGACCGGGAGATCGTCCATCGGCGCGAGACCCGATCCGCTCACCACCTGCATCAAGCCGGGAACACTCCCGAAACCTTCAACTACCGCCTCGACCGGTACTTCATCGGTGACCTGAAGCGCGCCGCCGACGTCGAACCACATCACGATGTCGTCGGTGTTCATTCCACCCGCGCGCTCCTGATACGTGGCGTCGGATGCGCGGCGCACCAGCTCGCGCGCGATGTTGTGGCCTCCGATGAGCTCGCCTTCGTATTCGAGCTCGATCTTTCCGGTGATCGCAGGCAGCGCTGCGTAGATGTCGGCGATCCGCGGAACAACGTCCTTCTCGCCGGTGAGTAGCGCACGCCGTTCCGAATTCGAGATGATGTTCTCCATCACCGTGATCGGCATCCGCTGCGACACTCCCGACCGTCTATCGATACGCTTGTCGCTGCGCGCTTCGAACGCAATCCGCTCGACGACCTCCGCGATGAAATCCGGAACGCGCACCCTCGACTCTCCGCGCGAGCACCACGCCTCCTGCTCGGTGATCGCCATTCCCAGATCGACGGTCTCCGGATAATGCGTGGTGATCTCGCTTCCGATTCGGTCCTTGAGCGGAGTGATGATCTTGCCGCGGGCTGTGAAGTCTTCCGGATTCGCGGTGAAGCAGAGCAGCACGTCGAGCTGAAGGCGCACCGGATAGCCTTTGATCTGAACGTCGCCTTCCTGCATGATGTTGAAGAGGCTGACCTGAACCTTTCCGGCAAGATCCGGGAGCTCGTTGAGCGCAAAGATTCCACGGTTCGCGCGCGGGACCATTCCATAATGAATGGTGAGCTCGTCGCCCATCACGTGTCCGCCGCGCGCAGCCTTGATCGGATCCAGATCGCCGATGAGATCGGCGACAGTGACGTCGGGAGTGGCGAGCTTTTCAACGAACCTGCTCTCCCGTCCGACCCACGATATCGGCGTGTCGTCGCCCGCTTTGGCGAGAAGCTGCTTCGCGTACTTCGAAATGGGAGCGAACGGATTGTCGTTGATTTCGCTCCCTGCGACGACTGGAATCTCGTCGTCGAGAAGCACCGTGAGAGCACGTAGAATTCGTGATTTCGCCTGGCCCCTGAGTCCGAGCAAAATAAAATTGTGGCGGCTGAGGAGGGCGTTGACGATCTGCGGCATCACCGTCTCTTCGTAGCCGAGTACACCCTGAAAAACGGGTTGTCGGGACGCCAAGCGGGCCAAAAGGTTCGCTCTCAGCTCATCCTTTACCGACCTGGTTCGGCGTGATGGGTCGGACGAGGCCGATTCTCGGAGGGCGCCAAATGTTTGCGGAAGGGAATTCAGATCGTTCTCACTGGTCGCAGGAGTGGAAAATTAGCCGCCTGTACACAGGGTAAATAGCAGGTTCGGCACTTGACACATTATTTGAAGAAGTTAACTTTTCCGCCGCGCCAAAAACGGGCTCCGCGAACGCGGGCACGGACCGGCGATTTTTTGTCAACCTGCCTTATTCTAGGAGAAAGTACATGAAGCGCCTGGCCCTTGTCGCCGCTGTATTCGCACTTGCTGCGTGCGCAAAGAAGGATGAAACCCCCGTTGATACGTCTGCTGCCATGGCTCCGGCCCCGGCTGTAATGGACACCGGCATGAAGATGGACTCGATGGCTATGTCCAGCACGATGATGAAGGACTCGATGAAGAAGTAGTTTTTACTCTTCGTTGTTCGAGGCGCCACTCATGCAGTGGCGCCTTTTTTTTCGCCTGCAACCTGGACGCTCGCTTCGCCACCATCCCAACGCGCATGCAGCGTCGAGCCCGGCTCGACTTCGCGCCGGATCATCCCCAGCGCGACACCGCCGCATTTCGGCGACACCGCGATGCTTCGCACATCACCGACAATTGCACCCGAGTCATCCACCACTGCGGCGCCGGGTTGAGGCAGGGAAGACGTGACGAATCGCAATTTGCGGAGCAGCTTGTTGACGTGCCCGCGGAAATGAATGCGCGCCACAACTTCCTGTCCGATGTAGCATCCCTTCGTGAATGAGATCGCGCCGAGCTCGTCGAGAAGTGCTTCCTGCGGAAGAGTGGTGTCGCTCATGTCCGCTCCCCACTCGGGGCGCCCGGCTTCGATGCGAAGCACCATCCAAAGCTGTGCATCTCCTTCTTGCGCACCGCCCTCGAGAATCCGCGCGCGGATCGAATCTCCCGCAGGTGCGGCGCAGATCACGTCGTAGCACTCGGCGGATATCTCCGGCGTGCGCACGATCATCACTTTGGCGCCATTCGATTCGCCGGTCAGATGCGAATACGGCTCGAGCGATTTGAGAGCGGCGATGTCGAAGCCTAGCTGCGCGGCGAGGAGGGCAGCTGCATTTCCGCCGGCGACGGAAAGGCAGCGAGTTTCTGAAGTGACATCGGAGTAGGGTGCGACGCGCGGATTCACGTATTTCGCGACCATGTCCCGCCACCCTGGGGCAGCGGCGGCTCCCACGTCAACGAGAATTCCGTCGTCGGTGAGAAAAATTCGCGGGTCGGCGACGATCTTTCCCTTTGCGGTGAGCGCGGCTGAATATTGGCCGCGTCCGGGGGTGAGGGATACCACATCGCTCGTCACCATTCCGTTCACGAGCTCGGCGGCTTTCGCTCCCGCCACCCGCATGCGCATGCGATCCGATCGATCGAACAAAACCGCGCCGCGACTGAGCGCCTGATACACCTCGATTCCCTGCATCTTCTGCAATTAAAACGGTGCCCTTCGCGGGCGCTACTGGCCCTAAGACGCGGCGTACGAAGCGTCGAGCAAATCCACAGGGTGTACGGCACGCATCGGACTGTCGTCGCGAATGAGCCCTGCGCCAATTTGCATCATGCAGCCGGGATTGCCGGTAGCGACGAACGAGGCGCGCGTCTCGTGCACGTTCACAAGCTTTTCGTCGAGCACCAGGTCGGACGTCTCCGGCTCTATGAGATTGTAGATTCCCGCCGCGCCGCAGCACCGCTCCGACTCGTGCAGTGGAATTAGCTCCAATCCTGGAATTGCGGCGAGCATGGACAGCGGAGCCTGCATAATGCGTTGCGCGTGATGAAGGTGGCAGGGAGCATCGTAAGTGACACGCACAGGAAGTGCGCCGCCTAGTTTGGGCCCGGCCGCGGAAAGCAGCTCGCTTATGTCGCGGACCTTGGCCGCAAGCGCTGCCGCACGCTCGTTCCATTCCGGATCGTCGCGAAGTAGATGGCCGTACTCTTTCATGATCGCGCCGCAACCCGCAGCGTTGACAGCGATGAAATCCGCACGCGACTTCTCGAACGCAGAAATATTTTTACGCGCGAGATCCTTCGCGCCCTCGAGATCACCGGAATGCGCGTGCAAAGCACCGCAGCACCTTTGTCCCGGGGCCTCATTCAGCGTGTAGCCGTTGTGAATGAGCACGCGCTCGGTGGCGCGGTTCGTCTCGGTAAAGAGTCCTTCCATTACGCAGCCGAGGAGAACCGCCGTCGATCCGAGCGCACCGTCGCCGCTCGCCCGGTAGCGTCCGCGCTCGATACCGCGAGGCGTCGAAGCAAGCATCGCCATCGCGAAACCGAACCGCCCGGGAGTCTTGGAGAGAAGCGTTGGAATGGGAGTCGCCGCCAGAAGACGGGACGCCAACATCGCCGGCCTCAGCAGCCACGGACGCTTGAAAACGCTGAGAATAATCCGGGCGAGTATTGGTTTCCCCCGCCCAATGGCGAGTGTCGCGCGCGTCGCTTCCAGCAGCTGGCCGTACGGCACGCCGCTTGGACACGCAGTCTCACAGGCTCGGCAGCCCAGGCATCTGTCGATATGCTCGTTGACGTCTGGATCATCGGTCGTGACAGTCCCTTCTAGCAGCGATCGCATGAGAAAAATCCTGCCGCGCGGGCTGTCGTTCTCGTCGTCGTGCACCAGGTACGTGGGACAAGCCTGCAGGCAGAACCCGCAGTGGACGCAAGCGTTGATGCCGGGGAGTGAGTCGGCGAGCGGAGTGCCTGGCAGCGCGCAGTTCGGTATCTCGCCCGCGGGAAGCGGATCGGAAGGAAGCGTTGCGTGTGGCATCAGCCGAGTATTCCCGGGTTGAGCAAGCGATGTGGGTCGTACGCGTCGTGGACATTCTCCGACAAACGGCTGCCCACCACGCTCGGGGAGATGCTCTGCCAGAGCTGCGCCGGCAGCACTTCATACGTGACTCGCTGCGAAGCTGTCGGCCGCGGGATCGCTGCCGCATCCGGAACAACATTCGAGGTCACGCGAACTATGCCGCGCGAAAATGTGGAGTGAGTTTGGCCATCGTTGCCGGCGAGTTGTTCTGCGGCGCTCCACAAACCGCCGATCGCGGTAGGCAGACCGCTCAACCGGAGTGAAAAAGTTGCCGGCTGCGAGACAGCCTCCGACAACTTGTCCCATATCACGCCGTCTGTCTCCACAATCTCGCCCATTCCCGCCAACGTCTTCATCTGCACTCCGACGACGTTTTCGTTCCCGCCGAGGCGCACGAGAATGAAATTGTCAGCGTCGAGGCCGACTTTCCTGGCGAGAGTCGCGTTCACCAGCTCCATCGACAGTGCGGCCAGCGGCGCCGCACGCAGCTCCGCGGCGAGCTTCTCGATCCCATTTGCGCCTCCAGGAGCGCGCAAGGCGAACGTGCGATCCACACGCGGCATCGCGTACAACCTGAGAGTCGCTTCAGTGATTACGGCTAACGTACCCCACGATCCGCACATCAGCCGCATCAGGTCGAAGCCGGCGACGTTCTTCACGACTCGTCCGCCCGATCGGACTACGTCACCCTTTCCGGTAACGAGCTCGACGCCGAGAATGAAATCGCGAGCGTATCCGGCGCCGTGTGCGAGCGGGCCGGACGAGGCGGTGGCGATGGTTGCGCCAATCGTTGACATGGAAGCTCCCGGCGGGTCGAGCGGAAGCCACTGGTTGTTGACGCGCGTTGCGGCGAAAATATCGGCGAGCGACGTTCCGGCGCGGACGGTAATAGTGAGATCGTCGGGAACGTAATCGACGATTCCCTTGTCGGGCGCGAGCGAAACCGCTCGCAGCGCTTGCACCGGTCGTCCCGCGGTCATCCATCCGCCGGCGCCGCTGATGCGCAAGCGCTCATTCGCGCCAGCCGCGTCGCGAACCGAAGCGACCACCGTTTCAGTGCTCACGCCTGCACCGCCTTCGCCGACGCGCGCGCCGATGGCGCTGCCATCCACTCCCGGCAGCGGTGAGTCGGAATCACCTTCGCTGGATTCGCGCGCCGCTCCGGATCGAACGCATCGCGCAAGTCGCACATTGCCGCAAGCGAGACCGGATCGAAGATGAGATCCATATAACCCATCTTGTCGAGCCCGACGCCGTGCTCGCCGGTGATGCTTCCGCCGACCGACACGCACGCCTGCATTATTTCCTTCATCGCCAGGTGGACCCGTTCACTCTCTTCGGGATCGTCCGCGTTGTACGGAATGTTCGGATGGAGATTACCATCGCCGGCGTGGAAGACGTTGCAGACGATGACGCCGTACTTCTGCCTGATTCCCTCGATTCGCCCGAGAATCTCCGCGAGCCGGCTGCGTGGGATGACCGCGTCCTGGACGACGAGATGCGGCGAGAGACGACCCATAGCGCCGAACGCCTTCTTGCGACCCTGCCACAGTCGGAGCCGCTCTACTTCGTCACGCGCGACCTTGACGTTTCGCGCGCCGCCATCGAGAGCGAGCCGCCGCACCGTTTCGAGATCTGCATCGACGCCTTCCTGAAGCCCGTCGAGCTCGACGAGCAAAACAGCCTCCGCATCCTTCGGATATCCCGCCGCATAGATGGAGGATTCGACGACGCGGATCATCGGACCGTCGAGAAACTCGAGTGCAGCGGGTATCACCCCCGAGGCGACGATCGCCGAGGTCACGCGCGCAGCGGCATCGACGGTGGTGAAATCGCAAAGCATGGTGCGAATCACCTGCGGCCGCGGGATGAGGCGAACGGTGATGTCGAGTGCGATACCGAAGCATCCTTCCGAGCCGATGAACGCGCCGCGGAGATCATACCCGTCCCGCTCGCCCTCTTCTGCGCCTAGCTCGACGATCTCACCGCTTGGAAGAATCACCGTGAGCGCGAGAATGTGATTGAGCGTCACGCCATTCTTGAGACAGTGAGGACCGCCGGCGTTCTCGGCGATGTTGCCGCCGATGGTGCACGCCGCCTCGCTCGACGGATCCGGCGCGTACATCAGTCCCTTTGGGGCGACCGTACGATTCAGCTTCAGATTGACGACGCCCGGTTCGACTTTGGCGCGGCGGTTTTCGACGTCGATGGAAATGATGTTTTTGAGGCGATGAAGGCCAAGCAATACGACACCGTCGGCTAGAGCGCCTCCGGACAGGCCTGTGCCGGCGCCGCGCGGCACAAACGGAAGCTTCGCCTCAGCGAGAATACGCACAACGGCGATGGTTTCGTCGCGTGTTCCGGGGAAGACAGCCAGTGTAGGCTGTTTCCGGTAACCGGGAAGCCCGTCCGAGCTGTAGACGAGCAGCTCACTCACTCGCGTGAGGACGTGCCGCTCGCCGACGACTTCGGTGAGCCGCGCGCTCACCTCATCCAAGTTCATTCCCAAAGCTAACTCACGTGCTAAGAGGCAGAGCCACTCGGCGAAGTGCCTTTAGTCTCTCTGGGAGGCGCGACGACGAGATTGAGCGCCTCGCGCTCGATCCGATATTCCAGGGGCGTTTCCATCCGGTGCAGCTCGCCATCGAGTGAAACCACCGCCGACTGTGTGCGGAGATCGATGGTGCACTTGTCAACGATGTAACTGTCGAAGTGCGGAGTGCGCGACACATCCTTCGTGCCTTTCGCGACGGCAGCGAGAGCAATCGCGAACAAACGGGCGGGCCGGCGCCCGTGCACGACCATCACGTGCAAGCCTCTCTTTCCGTTCTGAACTCTGCTCCCCAGCGCGGGCAGCTGCAGCTCGCGCTCGCCGACGCCGATGAACACAAGCGGCGTTCGATAGATGCGCTCCTTTCCATCAACCTCAAGCTTCACTGCCATAACCCGCAGATCGGCGAAAATTCTCAGCGCGGCGAGTATCGACGCGAAGCGGTAGCCGATTTTCTTTTCCAGGCGCTCGCGGATGCTGACGAACTTTATGTACAGTCCAATAGAGCTCGTGTTGAGGAAAACGCGGTCGCCCAAATATCCTAGATCCACTTTCGCGATCGTGGATCCGCTGGCGGCAATCGCAGCCTGAGCGAGATCAGTCGGGATTCCGTTGTCCTTTGCGAAATGGTTGAGCGTTCCGCTGGGCATAACGGCGAGCTCGGTCTCGCTCCGTGCGGCGGCAGCGGCAGCGGCGGCAATCGTTCCATCCCCGCCGGCCACGAGAATTCGCGGAATGCGCTTGGCGACGGCATCGCGGAAATGATCGCCGAGCTTCTCCGGATCGAGTTCTGCGAGCGTGAAGTTTTCCCCTGCCAGCGCTTCACGCGCCGCAGCAGCGCTACCGCATTTTTTGTTGAGGAAAGCAGGGATTGGTGTCACGGGTTTCAATTAAAAAGCAAGAAAGGGACTCATTCCTGAAAAAAAACGCCGAGTCTCAACGAGGCTCGGCGTTTCGGGTGAAGACGGAGACTTACTACGGGGTTGTCCAAAATCCGGCGAGAGCGTTGCCGTCGGGAGACTCACGGAGCTTTTCGAAGGCGCGCTCGCGGATCTGACGAATGCGCTCTCGGGTGACGCCCATCAGAGCGCCGATCTTTTCGAGCGTCATCGCATCGGAGCCCTGCTCGAGCCCATAGTAGAGGTGCAGAATCTTTCTCTCGCGCGGCGTCAAATATCTTCTGAAAACGCGATCGATGAACTCCTTCATGAGATGGAAGTCGGTGACTTCCTCGATTTCCGCGCCGTCCACGCCGGCGAAACGCTCGCCAAGCGTTGAAGCTTCACGGTCCGAACGATCGATCGGTGCATCGAGCGAGATTTCGGTGGCGGACATCTGCTTCGCAGAGCGTACCTGCTCGGGCGTTTCCTCGAGCAAGCGGCCGATTTCGTTATCTGTCGGGTCGCGGTTCAGCACCTGGGAAAGAACGGTCTGAGCGCGGGCGAGCTTGATGAGCTGCGAATTCTGATTGAGCGGGATTCTTACGCTGCGCGTCTGCTCGGCGAGCGCCTTCAGCACCGCCTGGCGGACCCACCACACCGCGTACGAGATGAATTTGACGCCCTGGTCGGGATCGAACTTCCGGACTGCCTTGAGGAGGCCTTCGTTGCCGATCGCGACGAGCTCGCCGAGATCGAGACCGTGACCTTGGTACTTCTTCACGTATGAGATTACGAAGCGGAGATTCGCCGTCACCAATCGCTCGGCGGCTTTCTCGTCACCTGCCTGGGCGCGTCTCGCGAGACGACGCTCTTCTTCGGCATCGGTGATGAGGGGGAGTTTCTGAATGTCCTGGAGGTACTGGTCGAACGCGCTGGAGGGGGAGGAACGGAAGAAGCCTTTGGATCTACTCTCGCCCGTAGTCTGCATAAGCCCCTATGTCACTGAAATCGTTCGGCGGACAAAACGTCCGCACCGGAAGGCCTGCTGGACGGGCACGTTAACTAGGGGGTACAACGAAAATCAACAGCCACGTTCCATGCCATTCACGAATGGCTGTCGAAACGACGTTCCTAGACGGAAAATCCTTTAAACAATTGGATTTTCCGTCTGATCGCGCCGCTTATACCTGCGGGTCTTTGGGCTTTGTACGGGTAGTCGCAGTGACGATACCGAGTCCGATCAAGACGATTGCGCCGACAACGATCCAAATCGGAGGAGCGCCAAGAAGGAACGCGGCGATTGTCAATCCGATGATGAAAACGATGTAACCGATCAGGTAGGTGCTAAAAGAAGACATGCATCATCCGGGTTGAAGTTGTGTTGCGGCGTCGAGGAATACTAAGGCCATCTAAGGTACGACGCTAATTAACGCTTCGCGATTCCGTCCCACCGGATTGGCTCTGCCGGCGGAGGGGCGTTCTCGTCGCCGGACGCAACAAGGATCGCCTTTCCAGAACGGCGTCCGAAGCGGACCGCTTCCGAACACGAGGGAGTCCAGAGGTCGAGCGTCGCACCAAGCACGTTCCCGCCGGTATCGTCGACGAGGTACCTGCCGAGGTATTTGTCCCCGAGAAATACTTCCACGTAGCGCGCGAGCGGGAAAATGCGCGGATCGGCAGCGACGATTCCCTGACGCGCGATGCGGCCGCGTCGCGTCTCGCCGTGATTGCAGTACTGGGTGAGCGAGATGGAAACGACTTCTCCGACCTCAGCGGGCGCGAATTTGCCGGGCATGCGCGGCATCAACCCGTCGCGCATCGCCATGGCTTCGCGCGCGGTGGCTCTGAATGCGCTCGCTAGAGCGGGTACGAAACTGCCGCGGCGGATGCTGCGAACCGTAGTAGGAACGGTGTGAGCGGCGCGAACGATCACCGGCTCAAGACGGGGAAGCGCTCCGACTGGAACCGGTATTTCGCTGCGGTCAGCCGCATTCATCGGAAGATGCGCGGCGCCAGTTACGATGAAGGCGATGGCAACTACCCCGGCAATGAGAAGGCGCACGTACTCGCCGCGTCTCGATGGCCGCGCACCGTTCGCGATACGCAAAGCGTAGTCGCGTCGAAGCCCAGGTTTTTTTGTCATAGCAACACCTCCATTATCAGCTGATCGGCAACAGGCACCGACCAGTCATCACCGTCCTTCGCCATCTCGCCGACCTTCGTCGGCAATGCAAACCTGATTTTTCCTTCCCTACCTTTCTTGTCCGACCGCATCGCATCGAGCAGCTGTTGCGGCGAGCACTGCGGCGGAATTCGCGCAGGAAGGCCCGCGATATTCAGCGCGTCCTCGATCCTGGCAGCCGTTCCCGGCTCGGCGGCACCGATGCGTTCCGCGAGCCGGCTTTCGACCGCCATGCCGATTGCCACCGCTTCTCCGTGGAGCAGCGAGTATCCCGTCGTTTTCTCAACAGCGTGGCCAATGGTATGGCCGAAGTTCAGAACCTTTCTAAGTCCGCTCTCCCGCTCATCCTTTACGACGATGCTGACCTTGATACCGATACCTCTCACGAGGAGAGGCTCCAGCCGATCACTACTCCCGATCGCTCCGGAGAGAAGTTCGGGCATGGCCTGGCGGACTAACTCAAAATAAGCGGTGTCTGCCACCACGCCACACTTGATCACTTCTGCAAAACCTGCGCGCAGTTCCCTAAGTGGAAGTGTGACAAGGACTTGAGGGTCAATCAGGACGGCCGCTGGCATGTGAAAGCAACCCACCAAATTCTTTCCCGCGAGGGTGTCCACCCCCGTTTTTCCGCCGATGGCAGCATCCACCATCGCTACCAAGGTGGTCGGTACCTGAACAAATGGTACACCTCTCATGTAAGTCGCCGCGACGAATCCCGCGAGGTCACCCACCACTCCGCCACCTAGTGCGACTATCGTCGAGTCCCTGCCCAGCCCTGCATCGAGCAAAGCGTCGGTGACGATTCCCCAGGTTTCGCGGGTTTTGTGGGTCTCGCCGGCAGAGATCTTCACTCCATCTATTGTATGGGGGGCGAAGCTCGCCTCGACCGCGCCGGCGTAGAACTGATGCACATTCGCGTCGGTGACGACGGCGTATCTGTGGGCGGGGGCGTAGGAAGAGACGAGCTTGCCGACCTGGTGGATGAGGCCGGCCTGCACGTGAATCTTCGACTGTCCCTCGCCGGTGACGACGGAGGCTACCAGGCTACTTCACCTGAGCCGCCTGTTTTGTTCGCCAAACGGGCGAGCATGAAGAGCAGGTCGGAAAGCCGGTTGAGATAAATCACGACAAGATCGGGGAGCGGCGTCTCTCTACCGAGCGTGACGACGCGCCGCTCAGCGCGCCGGCAAACCGTCCGTGCGAAGTGAAGGGCGGCGGCTTTTTCGGTTCCGCCGGGAAGAATGAACGATTTGAGCGGGTCGAGGTCGGCTTCGCAGGAATCGATGGCGCGCTCGAGCTCGGAGATTCTGGCGGAATCGAGATTTGCTTTCGATAGATGCTGCTCCATCTTCGCGCGATCGGGGGTGGCGAGGAGCGCGCCGACGGAAAAAAGGTCTCTCTGGATGGAGAGAAGAAGATCATCGATGCGCGGAAACGGCGCCTGTGCCCGCACCACCCCGATTACGGCGTTGAGCTCATCGACGTCGCCGTACGCTTCGACGCGGACATCGTCCTTCGGCACTCGGCCGCCGCCGAAGAGACCGGTGTCTCCGGCGTCACCGGTCTTGGTGTAGATCTTCATTGGATAAAAATGTAACGCGCTATATTTCGCGCTGCCGATGGGAAACGAGCCGCGCCAGACAACAGACATCACGATCATCGGCGGAGGTCCGACAGGACTCTTCGCCCTTTTTTACGCGGGGATGCGCGGGGCCAATGCGCAGATTGTGGACGCTCTGCCGCAGCTCGGCGGCCAGCTCACCGCGCTGTATCCCGAGAAGTACATCTTCGACGTGGCCGGGTTCCCGAAGATTCTGGCGAAGGATTTGGTGAAGGCGCTCGTCGAGCAGACGTCCCAATTCGGTTTTCCCTCTTTTCTCAACCAAAACGTCGCCGCGCTCGAGATCGAGGGCGACCATCTTGTTCTGGTGACGGAGACCGATAGGTTTCCCACGAGATCCATCATCATTGCAGCGGGCATCGGAGCATTTTCGCCGAGGAAGCTGCCGCAGGCGTGCGCGGATTCGTGGTACGGGAAGGGAATTCACGACAGGGTGAGCGATCCCGCGGAGTTCGAGGGTAAGAGGATTGTGATCATCGGTGGTGGAGATTCGGCGTTCGACTGGGCGCAGCAGCTAAGAGGGCGCGCGAGCGAAGTGACGCTGGTGCATCGGAGCGACCGGTATCGTGCCCACGCGTCGACGGTGGCCGATGTGCAGCAGGCGGCATCGTCTGGAAAGACGTCGCTCCTCCCGTTTCACGAATTGCACGATGTGCGCGGCGAGGGCGACAAGCTCACCGGGATCACGGTGCGCGAGGTGAAGTCAAAGGAGACTCGCGAGATCGAGTGTGACGCGGTGTTGCCGATGCTCGGGTTCCACAGCGACATGGGTGCGCTCACGTCGTGGGGGCTGCGAGTGGAGAACGACGAGATCGTCGTGAACAGCCAGATGGAGACGGGGCGCGAGGGAATTTACGCGGCTGGCGACGTAACGATGTATCCGGGAAAGCTGAAGCTGATCGCAACCGGATTCGGCGAGGCAGCGACGGCAGTGAATCAGGCAGTCCACTGGATTTATCCGGACAAGAAAGTGAACCCGGGCCACAGCTCGAACATGGCGGTGTTCGGGCAGAAGGACGATTAGAGCTGCTATACCATCTGATAGGTATCGGTGGTACGGCGATGGCTTCACTCGCCGGGCTGCTCAAATCGGCGGGGCACGAAGTGACCGGCTCCGACAAAAACGTGTATCCCCCAATGTCGGACGAGCTGCGCTCGATGGGGATTCCGTACAGCGAAGGCTACTCGCCAAAAAATCTCGATCACATGCCTGACGTCGTCATAGTCGGCAACGCCATCTCCCGCGGGAACGAAGAGCTGGAGGCGGTGCTCGAACGGAAGATGTACTACACGTCTGCGGCGCGAACGATCGAGGAGCTTTTCATTCGTGGCCGGCATTCGATTGCCGTGGCGGGAACTCACGGAAAGACAACCACGACTTCGCTACTGGCGTGGGTGATGGAGAGCGCCGGCCTGAATCCGTCGTTTCTCATCGGTGGAGTGGCGGAGAATTTCGGAAAGTCGTTCCGCCTCACCGACTCGAAGTATTTCGTGATCGAAGCAGATGAGTACGACACAGCGTATTTCGACAAAGTGCCGAAGATGTGGCACTACCTGCCGGACACGGCGATCGTGAACAACATTGAGTTCGATCACGCCGACATCTACCGCGACCTCGAAGCGTACGAATGGGCGTTCTCGAGGTTCATCAATCTCATTCCGCGGAATGGAACGCTGGTCGCGGGGTGGGACTCGCCGATTGTGAGGCAGCTCGCGGAGAAATCCTTCGCGCCTGTAGAGTCGTTCGGGTACGGATCGGATGAGAAGCCGATGGACGCATCGCGCCACTGGGCTGCGGAAGACGTGAAGTTCAGCGAGAGCGGGACGTCGTTCCGGGCGATGCGCGGCGGAAAGGAGTGGGGAAAGGTGGAGACGACGCAGGCTGGCGCCTTCAACGTCCGCAATGCGCTGGCGGTGATCGCGGTCGCGGAATCGATCGGCGCCGACCGCGACGGGGTAAAGGAAGGTCTTCGCACTTTTCTCAGCGTAAAGCGGAGAATGGAAGTGAAAGGGGAAGCGCGAGGCGTGGTCGTCATCGATGACTTCGCGCATCATCCGACGGCAGTGCGGGAAACGCTCGATGCGGTGAGGCAGAAGTACTCGGGGCGCCGGATAATCGCGCTGTTCGAGCCGAGGAGTTATACGGCGCAGCGACGGGAGTTTCAGGGCGATTACGAAAAGGCTTTTAGCACAGCGGACGAAATTGTTTTAGGCGGACTGTTTCATCCCGAGCGCTACACAACGGAGACGGCAATGAATCCCGCGGAGCTTGTCTCGGCGTGGACGAAAAGTGGAAAGCCATCTGCGCAGTTTCAGGAGCCGGAGGAGATTGTGGAGTATCTGGTCCCGCGGCTGAGGAAGAATGACGTGGTGGTGGTGATGTCGAATGGCAGCTTTGGGGGGATACATCAGAAGCTGCTCGACAAGCTTAACGACTGAACTACAACAGCTAACTGCCAATCAAGACTACCGGCCGGGGGCTTTCGGCCTAGCCGGCCGGGGGCTTCGGGCCTCGCGACGGAAAGATCCCTTTTGGCGGGGATAAGCGCGTCCGCTGGGCCATCCCAACGGCGGACGGAATTGCGAGTACCAAAGCAGGGAGCTTTAAGCTTTTCAGCCAAGCTGCTGTAAGCTTTCATACCGTGATTCCTGCTACGCGAATCGATGCGTAAGTGTCTCTTTCGTGCAAATGAATAGCTTCGAGCTATAGAGCTTTAGTCAGCTTACAGCTCCCCGCTTTAGTACACCGTGTACTCCCACCCGTTGGGATGCCCCCGCCGCCGAGCCCAAGGTCATAAGTTTTCATTCCTTCGCACGGCTAACTGCTCTTGTTGCGAGTCCCTTTCAGGCGGGCCGGCGATTTTCTTCTACGACGTTTTCTCTGCGGGCGCTCCCAGTTGGGGAGATGCTGGAGGAGATAGTCGAGAGTAAAGACGTGCCTCGTCTTGTCGGAACGTCTCCGGAAAACCACGCGTGACCAACCCCGCATTCCTGTCGGGGTATACCACTCTCCATTTATGTGAAGCTTCTGGCCGGAGATCGCGTGGATGAGCACGCGCTCGTAGAGTGAGCGAGGAAGAATCTTCTCTGGAAAGAGATCCTCCCAGGTGCATAACCGGCCCACGTGCTCGTATTCCTCGGGGCGGTCGTCGAGATCGAGCAGCGATGGAGCTCGGCCGCGCATCACCGCGCCGATTAGGCGCAGCGTGAACGGATCGGAAATTTTTCGGATGTGGGGCCAGAAGTGCCGGGTAATCTGCCCGGCGATTCCCCGCAGCGACATGATTCGCCCGTCGGTCGTGTCCCAATCCACTTCGTCCACCTTCGAGGTGAAGGGATTCTTTGGGAAGCAGGTATAGCGCGCGAGCCAGCCTTTTCGCGAAGTGTGGGGAACGGGCGCAAACCCGCGAACAAGTGGAAGCCCCGCATCGTCGAGCGACTGCAAGTCATAAGTCGGCCACGTCATCACTTCGCGCACGATGCCGACGATGAGGGTTGCCGTCGCGATCATCAGCGGCGCATCGGGCGTAAAATCCGCCGTGATTTCGATGCGATTGCCTCGCGGGCGCACTCCGATTCCGGTCGAGCGACGGTTGGCCGCGAGGATCATCACCGGGATGGGAAGCAGGTAGGTAAGCAGCAACGCGAGCTGCTCAACGGTTCTGCTCGCACCCTGCTCGGCAGGCGGGAGCTCGAACGAAATGTTGTAGTGCGTGCTGAAGCCGACTAGACGGACTTCGTGGTCGTGCTTCGCCTGCCAGGCGTCGAGCTCCTGACGCAGGAAAAGAATTCCTTCCCAGAGTGAGCGGCCCGCGCGGGCAGCGCATCCGCGCCCGATCTCGATGACCGGAGTAGCGACCTCGATGACGCCGGTGTCGAAATAGATCGCGCCACCGGTCGGGAGATGGTATGACCGGCCGGTGCGGTGCATCATCTCTTCGCGGATGATGTTGCGGGGCGAGTGGAAGACGTCCTCCGGCTTCACCTGCTCGCCGTTGAGTATGACCGCGAATTCCGCTTCCATTCCGATTGCGGCAAGCTGGATCTGCTCCGAAGTGCTGCTTCGCTTATCGCTGCGCGCCAATTTCTTCTTCGAGACCGCCGGGTTTCCCAGAAACTCGAAGGACTCCGGCTTCACGGCGGTCAGATTTGTCGGTTCGTGCGGATCGATCGGAGTCATCAGCTTCGGACATCTCTGGGAATGGAGGTGACGTACCCCAAATCCAGATGCAAATGGTCTTCCGCAAATCCGGCTGGCGATCCGTACGGTCGTGTCCATACGGCGGGCAGCGTTTCGCGCGCAGTCAGCGAAAACCGCTCGATAGAGCTACGGGTATCGAGGTAAGTATCGCCGATGCGGTAAATGTTCGCGGCGACGCCCCAGCAATGCAGGCTGGCGTTCCGGGAAAGACGGTGTGAAGGCGAGCGGTAGCCGCCGTTCGCCGAGATGTGCACAAGACTCCCAACGGCCTCGCGAAACCTCTCCAGGCACACGGCAAGAAGGGTGATCGCGCACGGCACGTAGCGCGGGAAGCTGAGGAGGAGGGGCGTCTCACGCACGTCAACCTGAATGAATTCCCAGAGCAGGAAATTCGGAGTAAGCTGGGCCTTCATCGCCATGTCCCAGGAAGGAACCTCATAGAAGTACCGCGGGAGCTGACGCTGCCGGCCCGCCGCGTCAGCCCACATCTCGCCCGGCCGAAGCGCCTTCCGATATTCGGGAGAGAGAGTGAGGCCGTCGACTACGGAAAGCGGGAAGGTGCTTTCGTCGCTCATACCTTCTCCGTGAGCGCTTCATACGCGCGATGAGATATCTCTGCGATTGCCTTCGAGCGGCCCGAGGAGTCGGCATCCCATTCCGTTAGAACAACGAGCACGTAAGGCTTCCGGTCGGGCAGATATACCACGCCCGCGTCGTGAGCGATGGTGGAGATCTCGCCGGTCTTGTGCGCCACGCGCGTTCCTTTCGGGAGACGAGCGGGGATGCCGCGATTGAATTCCTGCCCGTGAAGGATGTCCATCATTTTCCGGGAGAGGGCAGGGGAAAAAGCCTTTCCTTCGGCGAGAAGAAGAAGAACGCGCAGCAACCCGTCGGCCGTGACGCTGCTGAAGATTCCCTTCTCGAAAGCGAGCTCATCCTCGACGCCGCGCTTGATGTCGATCCCGTTATCGGCGCCGAGCTCCTGCAAAGTTCTCTGGACGTTCTCGAGGCCGACGATATCGAGGAGAAGATTCGTCGCGAGGTTGCTGCTCGTGGCGATCATGTGGTGCGCGAGCTCTTCGACGCGCATCATCTTGCCGATCGCAGCGTGAACGGAAGAGTTGGCGTCGCGATCGGACTCGACGCGAAAGGGCACTCTCTCAACGACGCTGTGAAAGCGGTTTCTGACGTGGATGCGCGAATGCGGCAACAGCGTCCCGTGGGCGATGCCGTCGAAGACGCCGAGTAGTATCGGCACCTTGATGGTGCTCGCTGCGTGGAACCATCTGTCGGCGCGGTAATGGAGCTCGAAATCCGTTTCGGTATCGTGGACGGCTACTGCGATGGCTTTTGCGCCCGATTCCGATTCGATTTTTTCGATCTGCTTCCGCAGCGTGGCCTCTCGATCGGCGATCGCTGCCAATATCTCTCCGTGGTTATTCCGCGAAATCGCGGCGTCTGACTAAAGGTAAGGCGGATGCCCGGGGGTGGATCCCTAGTGGTATGCGACTCTCGGGTCGGCCTTTGCGTACGCCAGATCGGTGAGAAGATTGACAAGCACGAAGACGACGCTGAGAAATAGCACCGACCCCTGAATGGCGGGGAGGTCTCTTCGCGTGATCGCGTTAACCACGTAACGTCCGATTCCAGGCCAGCTAAAAATCGTCTCGGTGAGAATGCTGCCGGTGAGGTAGTACCCGAAGTCGAGGCCGAGCACGGTGATGATGGGGATGAGCGCGTTTCTGAGAGCGTGCTTAACGACGACCACTCTTTCGCGAAGCCCCTTGGCGCGAGCGGTGCGCACGAAGTCTCCACCGAGGACGTCAAGCATTGCGGAGCGCGTCACCCGCGCGAGAAAGGCAATTGAGCGTGAGCCTAGTGCGAATGCTGGCAGAATAAGGAATTTGATTCCGCCGTATCCGGAGGGCGGGAGCCATTTCAGCATTACGGCGAAAACGAGGATGAGAATCAACCCGACCCAATACACGGGGAAGGAGATTCCGAGGTAGGCGACGCCGAGTCCGAGACGGTCGAACCAGCCGCCGGGACTGCGCGCGCTGAGGACACCGAGCGTGATTCCCAGGATCGAGGCGAGCAGCATGGCCGACCCTGCGAGCAGCAGCGTTTTCGGAAAGCGCTCGCGGATATCGCGAATGATCGGACGCTGGGTGATGTAGGAATTGCCGAGGTCGCCGCGAAGGACGCCGCCGGCGTAGTGCGTGAACTGGCTGAGCATCGGCTCGTCGAGGCGAAGCTCCTTGCGGAGGCGCGCGATGGTTTCAGGGTCCGCGCGCTCGCCGACCATCTCCTGCACCGGATCTCCGGGCGCGACATACAAAAGGAGAAAGACCACCACCAGCACCCCGAAGAGTGTGGGGATGGACAGGAGGAGCCGCCGCGCGATGAAAGCGAGCATTGCCTACTTCTTCGACATGGTGACGTCGGTCCAGCGCTGCGCGTTGAAGACAGCGGGCACTTTGAATCCCTGGATCCACGGCTGCACCGCGTAGAGATCGCGGTAGAAGAAGAGGAAGATCATGGGCGCGTCGTTGAACGCGATCTGATCCGCCTGGGTGTAGAGCTCGGCACGTTTGGCATCGTCCTGCTCGCGATGCGAAGCGGTGACGATGCGGTCGAATTCGGAATTGGAGTAGAACGAGATGTTGCCGCCGACGCCCTTGTTCACGCTGTGGAGGAGGGGAAAAAGAAAGTTTTCCGCGTCGGGATAGTCGGCGTACCACTCTTTGAGGACGAGGTCCGTATTTCCCTTTCGCGATGCCTCGCGCATCGACGAAGCATCGCGCTGGACTATTTTCACGCGGATGCCGGCTTCTGCGAGATTCGCTTGAATCGTCTCAGCGACCTTGGGGAAGGGAGGTGTTTGCGACACCCAGAGCTCCAGGTCGACACCGGTTGGATGACCGGCGGCGGAGAGAAGCTGCTTCGCTTTCGAAAGGTCGTGCGGATACGACTTTCTGCTCTTATCGGCGCCGGCGAGGGTGAGTGGAATCACCCCGGCTGCCAGATCTCCGCGCCCGCTAAGGAGCCGGTTGAGAAGCGTCGGAACGTCCACCGCGTAATTCAAAGCTTGGCGCACGCGCACGTCGCTCAACGGTCCGCGAGTGGTGTTGATGCCGACATACCAGAAGCGAAGCGCGGGCGCTGACTGGAGCCGTGCCTTCTTGCTCTCGTCCGCTTCCCACGTTCTCGACTCCTGCTCCGGAACATTGAGGATGTCGATGTTTCCGGCTTCGTATTCGGCCGCTGCGGTGCTGCGCTCGGGGAAGATGCGTGCGGTGAGGGTATCCATCTTCGGGGGACCATCGAAGTAGGATGCGTTCTTGGCGAATTTCAAATAATCGTCGTGCCGCCATTCGAGGAACTTCCACGGGCCGGTGCCTATCGGATGCTCGCCGAAATTCTTGGGAACGTTATCGGGCACGATCGAGGCGACCGGCATGGCGAGCAGCTTCGGGAAAATGGCGAGCGGCTCCTTGAGGGTGATCAGGACCGTGGAGTCATCCCTTACGACCACCGCGTCGAGGCCCTTCTGCTTTCCGCCAGCGTAATCTTCGGCGCCTTTGACGGGATAGAGAGGCCAGCCGCGCCCGCCTTTCGTGGCGGGATCCAGAACGCGCTGGAATGAGTGCAGAACATTTGAGGCGGTGAATGGCCGGCCGTCGTGGAACTTCACGCCGGTGCGGAGATGAAAAGTATAGGTGAGACCGTCCGCACTCAGATCCCAGGAGCGCGCGAGACCGGGAACAACCGCAGCGTCGGGGGTAAAACGTGTCAATCCGTCGAAGACATAAGCGACCGCGCGACCGGTGGGCACATCGGTGGAAAGCGCGGGATCGAGAGAGCGTGGGTCGTACTCATCGCGCGAATCGACGACGCTCGTTCGGGAGGATCCGGAGCTTCCCCCTCCGCAGGCGAAGAGAGCTGGAACGAGAAGCGGAAAAAATCGACGAATGCTCATGTGAATGACGGTTGACAGTGAGGGGGAACGCAAGAGAACTTTCAAAATCCCCGGGAGTTGTCTGATAGTGAGCGCTGAATATTATTATCGCCGAAAATTGGTCGCCAAGGATTATGTGCCGGCCGCTGGCGTTGCTGTCGCGGCCGGTTTGGCGGCGTTCTACATAGTGCAACTCTTAATCCAGCGGACGCCCCTCGTCCCGACGTCAAAACTGCCGCGCGACCCGCTTGCGCCGCCGAAGCGCGTGCTCGGCGGGAAGCCGAAGCCCGAGACGGAAACACACGACGCACGAGAGCTGCCGCCTGGCACGCCGCCGGCAACGCGGATCCGCGCAGGGTGACGACGGCGCGCCGCATCCGGTTGGCGCTGTCGGCGGTCGGTTTCCTTTCAATTCCAGCAGCCCCGCGCTTGGCGGTAGCGCAGGACGTCCGCTGCGATCCGGGCGATCTCGAAGTACGGAAGCTGGCCTTTGCGGGCAATCATGCGTTCACCAACGCGGATCTTGCGAAGATCATCGTCACGACGCCTTCGGCCTGGGCCCGACGTTTTGTCCCGCTACCATTCGCGGAGCGGCGCTGTCTCGACCGTGCGGAGCTGCCGAACGATCGCGCGCGACTGATCATCTTTTACCGGCTTCGCGGGTATCCGCAGGTGATGGTGGACACGCTGCTTCGGGCGACGAGCGCGCAAAGCGTCGAGGTTAAGTTCACGATATACGAGGGACCGCAAGCGATGCTGCGGTCGTTCGTCGTGAACGGATTGTCACCCGTGAAGAACGGCGAGCAAATCGCGCGCGGTGTCGGGCCGTCGATGGGTGGCCGGTTCGACCGGATCGCAATTACCGCCGCGGGCGATACCATTGCTCGCCGCCTTAGAAACAGCGGGTATCCGCTTGCGTCAGCCACCAACAGATTCGCTCTCGCGGATAACGGACTGTCGGCGTGGGATACGCTCGCCGTCACACCGGGACCGCTCACGCGAATCGGAAACTTGAAGGTTGCGGTAATTCCCCTTGCCGGCAAAACGCAGAAGATCCCGACATCGGTCGTCCGGCGCGTGATGGGGATCAAGGCCGGCGACTTGTATCGCGAAGACGAGATCATCGGTGCGCAGCGCGCGCTCTATCAAACGGAAGCTTACGAACACGTCGCGATCGCTCCGAACACGGCGATGCGCGCGACGGATTCTTTAATCAATCTCGATATCACTCTTGCTGAAGGAGCGATGCACACGGCGAGATTGGGCGCGGGATACGGGACCCTCGACTGCCTCCGTCTCACCGGCGAGCTGTCGAACTACAACTTTCTTCGCGGAGCGCGCCGCCTCGATTTCACCACCCGCGTCTCGAAGATCGGAATCGGGAAGCCCCTCAACGGCGCGGAGGGATTGTGTCCGCAGGCGAAGAAGGACGTATTTAGCAACCGGCTCAACTATTACGTCGGCTCGACTCTGCGGCAGCCAGTGTTCTTCGGGTTGAGAACCATTCCAACGATCACGGTTTACAGCCAGCGTCTCTCCGAGTACAACGCATATCTTCGCACGACGGCGATCGGAGGCGTCGCATCGCTCGCGTGGCAGCGATGGGTGAACACGCCGGTGAACTTCGCGTACTCGCTCGACCTCGGCAGAACTGAAGCGCAGCCCGCGCTTTTCTGCGCGGTGTTCAACGTCTGCGACGCCGAAGCGCGGCAAAGATTCCAGGCGACGCAGCGGCTAGCCGTGCTGAGCGCGCTCGTCACGCGCGACAACGCGAACAGCCTGCTGAATCCGACGCGAGGGTCAGTGGTGAGATTGGAGGCGCGTCACTCGTCGCCGGCCATTTTCTCCGAGCAGGGACTCACCTTTAACAAGCTCGTCGCCGACGGGTCGCACTATTGGGACGTAGGTGGCGGGAATGTTTTTGCAGTGCGCGTGCGCAGCGGGATCGTCTTCGGGCGGAGCTTCGGCGCAGCGGCAGGCTACATCCCTCCTCAGGAGCGGCTCTACGCTGGAGGACCGACGACAGTCCGAGGCTTCGCACAGAACGAGCTCGGCTCCGTGATTTACATCTCTAACGGGTTCGTGTCTGAGACTCTGCCATCGGGGGCGACCGTGCTGCGGGTCGCGGATAGCGTGAAAACTTTCCGGCGTTTGGTTCCTGTCGGCGGAAATACCCTCGCCGTTGGAAACGTCGAGCTGCGGCTCAAAAGCCCGATTCTTCCCGAGCTCCTTCAGTGGACGCTTTTCACGGACGCCGGTGAAGTGTGGAACCGCGGGCGGAACTTCGCGGAAGCGGTCCGCTTGAAAGTGACGCCCGGAATTCAGCTCACCGCGTTTTCACCCGTCGGACCGGTGCGCGCTGTCATCGGATACAACCCATATGCGCGGCCGGCGGGCCCTCTGTACTACGAAGCGACGGCAACCGAAGGCGGTGGTCTGCCTTGCGTCAGCCCAGGGAACAACATCGCGTCGCACGTCGGTACCGGGACCGATGCGGGGAAGCTGACGCAGGAGTCCGGCGTCTGTCCGTCCACATTCAAGCCTGCAACGCACACGAGCTTTCGCAGCCGCTTGACGTTCAGCTTCGCGATCGGCCAGGCATTCTAGCATGTCGCGCCGGCTGAGAGTCGCCATCGGCAGCGCGCTCGTACTGTTGACGCTGGGCCTAATCATCTTCATCGCCTTCGGTTCACTGACCCACACGCGCTTCGGGCAGGATCGTGTACGCGCGCTCGTCGAATCGATGGTCAAGGGGAAGGTTAAGGGAAAGCTATACATCGGGAGAATTAGCGGCGGGTTCTTCAGCGGGGCGACGATCGACTCGCTCGAGATCAGGGACGACGAAGATTCACTTTTCGTGGCGACCGGACCTATCACCATCCGCTATGACGCACGCGATTTGTTCGACCGGAGAATTCTGTTAAGCCACGTCGTGGTCGAGCACCCTGTCGTCGTCGTGCGGCAGCACGAAAACGGTGAATGGAACTGGCGCCGGATTTTCCCGGCGTCGGTGCAAAAAGCGCAGCGGAACGAGCGCGGCTTCGGCGATTTCATCGTCATCGATTCCGCCGATGTCCATAACGGAGATTTTCGGCTGACACTGCCGTGGCACCCCTCCGCATGGCTTACTCCACGCGCGCGGGACAGCGTGATCGCTGCAGATCTTTCCAAACCGGATCCGTCGATCCGCCGCACCCGGGAAGGCTTCGCGCGCAGTTGGCGCTGGACGAACACGCAAGGGAAGCTTGGCTACGTTCGTCTGGCCGATCCGGACAGCATCGGACGTTACGCAGTGATCCGCAGCGCGAGCTTTGCGATGCCCGACCCCCCGTTCAAATTCCGCAACATCGCTGGGAACGCCACGCACCTCGGCGATTCACTCTGGGTGAATGCGAGTCATTGGGATCTTCCCGGCTCAACTGGTACGGCCCGCGGCAAAGTTGTGTGGGGCAGCAATCTCCCCATCCGTTATCAAATGCACCTGAGAGGCGACTCTGTCTCACTCAAGGATGTGGCGTGGGTTTATCCCACCCTGCCGGCTACGGGCGGCGGCCACATGGACCTGGACATCACCACACCGAAAGATTTTCGCACGCTCGACTACACGCTCACGAACATGGACGTGCGGAGCACGCACTCGCATCTCACTGGCCGTATGACGTTCGCGACGGGCGGACCCATCCTTATAGTGAAGAACGTGGGGTTGAACGTGCAGCCCGTGAATTTCGATCTACTGCGCACGCTCAGCGGGAAACCGTTCCCGTACGACTGGCAGGGCAACATTTCGGGAACGATCGAGGCGAGCGGCGGCCCGCTCACTCACTTCAAGGTTGAGGGGTCGTCGCTCACATTCGCCGATGCGCACGTGCCCGGCGCGATCACGAAAGCTACGGGGCACGGCGAGCTCGACATCGTGCTTCCAGCATTCACCTCATTTCACGGATTCAACGTCGGACTCGAGACACTTGATCTCCGCACGCTCCAATATTTGAATCCGCTTTTTCCGCGGTTAAAGGGAACTGTCTCGGGTGTGGCCACGCTCGACTCGTCGTGGTTGGACGTCCGGTTCCGTGACGCACTACTCGTTCATCACGACGGAAATCTTCCGCAGTCACGGGCGCGTGGCGGCGGCCGAGTCACTTGGGGAAAGCTTCTTACCTACGATCTCAAGCTCAACGCCGAGCCGCTTTCGTTCACAGCGCTGGCGCATTCATATCCGGGGATTCCGCTTCGCGGTGATTACTCGGGTCCGCTGCAAGTCGCCGGTAGGAGCCCGAATCTGCGAGTGACAACGGCCCTCTCAGGGCCCGGAGGGTTGCTTGCTTTCGACGGGACTGTGGACGCGGACGCACCCCTGTACGCAGCGCGCGGCAGTGTGAAAACGTCGAACGCAGACTTGCGAACGCTTTTCTCGAATGGCGAGATGCCGGTCACGAGACTGAACGCGACCGGCCTGATGGATGTGCGTGGCAGCGATGCAAAAAATCTTGCCGGAACTATTGTAGTGAACCTCGGGCGCTCGAAGATCGGCGACCTCTCTCTCGATCCATCTCTGGCGCGCCTCACGCTCGGAAGCGGCCGAGTGAAAATCGATACTCTATCCATTCGGGCAGCGTCGCTCATCGCGTCAGCCGCGGGTACGGTGTCGATGTCTGACGCAGAGAGAGGGGAGCTCAAGTTACAGGTGCGGGGCGACTCGCTCGCGAGCTTGATCGCGCTTCTCCCGCCGTCGCTGAAGTCCTCGGTTCCAGATTCCATTCACGGCTCTTTCGTCTTCGCCGGATCGTTGACGAGTCTCGGCCAGCGGATGGACATCGGCGGCAACATTCGCGGTACCGACATCGGCGCTGGATCGAAAGGGGTCGCAACGCTCAACGGAAACTTTGGAGTGGCGGATGTGCGAGCGTCGCGCCGCCTCAGCTCCGACCTTCACGTCACAAAGCTCGGCCTCGGCGCGCTGCACTTTGACAGCGCAGGATTGTTCGTGTCGCAGACATCGGGGAGAGGGAACGGCGAATTTCGCGGTGATCTATCCAACCGCGACGGTGTAAACGCGGCGGTATCCGGAAAGTTTGCATCGAAGGGCGACACCACGCGTGTCGCGCTTGAAAAGCTCAATGTCACCGTGGACAAGGACAACAGCTACCGCCTCGGCTCGACCTCCAACATCTCGCTCGTTCCTGGCGCGATGCTGCTCGATTCTTTGATTCTCCGCCACAGCAGCAACGCGCGCCTCATCGTCGATAACATGCGCATGAGCCACGACTCGGTACGCGGCCGCATTCGAACCGACAGCGTGGACATTGGGCTTTTTCGTGCGTTCGTGCCGACACTGACGGAGGCCAAGGGCGGAATCGTTGCCGACGTTGAAATTCGTGGAAGCGTTAAGCAGCCGCAGCTCTTCGGGAAGATCGCGGTCGCGGACGCATCGGCCGCACTCTCGGGTTTGGGAACCAAGCTCCAGCACATCCGCGCCGACATCGATCTGTCGGGCGACAGCGTTCACATCCGACGACTGTCCGCTGAAACGAACAAAGCGCGGAGAGGATCGCTGTCTGTGACGGGCGCGATCAGCTTCGAGCGCTATGACAATCCGGGTTTTAATCTGAACGCAACCGCCCAAAACTTCCGCGCGATAGACGCATCGGGCCTCGCTTCACTCGACATCTCGACCGGGCCGGCAGTAAGCCTCACCGGATCGTTCCACGACGCGCTGCTCAGCGGAACGGTGCGCGTCGAGCGTGGAACTGTTTACATCCCGGATCTCATTCGAAAAAACGTCGTTGACCTCTCCGACCCCGAGTTCCGCACGGCCGTCGATACAATTCTTTCGCGTAACCGGGAAGTTCTTCCGAAGACCCCGCGTGATCTCGCCAAGAATCTCGCGCTTGAAAACGTTCGCGTTGAGATCGGGCAGGACGTGTGGCTGCGCTCGTCCGAAGCGAACATCAAGCTTGGTGGCTCACTCGACGTCGCGCTTGGCCCGGGGGCGCGCGCCAGCGACGCCCCGCGGTTAACTCTCGAGGGCGCGCTCAGCGCTAACCGCGGTACGTATCGCCTGAATCTCGTCGATCCGTTCGTGCAGCCCACATTCGATGTCGAAGCGGGAACGCTACGCTTCTTCGGGACGCCCGATCTCAACCCGTCGCTCGACATTCGCGCCATTCACACGGTGCGCCAGCCGAAGCAGAGCGCGAACGGGAGGGACGTCCGCGTCCGCGTGACTATCGGCGGGACGCTTACACGCCCGCTCCTCTCGCTAGACAATCCCGACAATCTTCCGCTCTCCGAGAGCGATCTTCTGAGCTACCTAGTGACCGGCGCGCCGGCCATCGGGTTCAACAACAGCTCGAGCGAATACGGCTCGCAGCTGGCGCGTGCCGCACTTCAGTACGGCGGCACGCTTCTCAGCAACGCGATTCCAAAAAACGTGCTCGACATCGTTGAGCTGCAGACCGCGAGCGTCGGCGGAGCGAGCGCCGCCGAGCGCGCGGCAAACCCGTACTACTACAACCTGCTCAATACGCGCGCGATTCTCGGGAAACAGATCGGCAGCAAATGGTTCCTCAGTTTGAGCACCGGACTTTGCTTCACCGATCCGACGTTTTTCAAGGAAAATCTCGGCCTCCAGCTGGAGTACAGAATCAGCTCGATTTACAGCGCGCAGGCGGGCCTCGAGCCGGGGTCGAGCGACGCCGTGTGCCACTCGACGTCCGTGCGCAGTCTTCAGCCGACTCCGCCCCAGCTCGGATTCGACTTTTTCCGGAACTGGCGTTTCTAAGCGCCGTTCTCACCGTGCGACCGGCGGCTTAAATTGTGATGGTGCGCCGCTTGCCCGTAACGACTAAATGACGAAGGATCTCAAGGAACGCGATGCGATGATCTGTCGCGCATGCGGCAACCAGGAGCGCGCGTCCGAGGGATATCCGTGCGTCGGCTGCGGAACGTTCGTCTGCATCATCTGCACTTTCCGCGGCGTGACGATGTGCACTAAGTGCACAGAGGCAGGCGCCGCCGCGCCACCGGCAAAGTTCGTGTCGCAACGCATCGATTGGCCCGAGCATTGACCGAGCGTGTAACAGCCGTCGCGGCCATCGCACCGATGCTTTGCGAGCCGGACGTTCGCACCACTCAAATCTCACAGCTCCTGCGCGGCCACCTCGCGGAGATTATCACGCGCCAGGGAATGTGGCTTCGCGTCAAAAGCGGCGACGCGTACCAAGGCTGGATCCATCAGGGTTACGTCGCGAGCGTCGCTGATTCTGGCGAGGCGGTAATGACCGGCTGGGATGACCCGCGCGCTCTTTCTCTCGGATGCACCGTGCGCGACGCGACGGGATCGACGCGTAAGCTTCCCCTCGGCGCTCTCATCACCGAAGGCGAGGCGCGAACAGCGGGACTGGCGATGACGCTGGAAGAACGGCGCCGCACTTTCCCGAATAACGGCGATGCAATCACCGCGAGCGGGCAAACGTACTTTGAAGGCACTTCGTACGAGTGGGGAGGTGTCACGCCGTGGGGCGCTGACTGCTCTGGTTTTGTTCAGGCGTCATTTGCACTGCACGGAGTTCATCTCCCGCGCGACGCGTGGATGCAGGCGCAAGCCGGCGAACCGCTCCCCAATGATCTGTCAAAATTCGAATCGGGCGATCTGCTTTTCTTCTCCGACGATCCGGACTCGCGCATCAGCCACGTAGCGATGTCGCTAGGCGGATCGCGCGTAGTTCATCAAGCGCTCGGCCGCGGCGGACACGCTGTTGACGACCTCGAGAGCGAAGAGGAATACAGCACAGTTCTTCGCGGCAGGCTCCGCTGCGCCCGAAGAGTCCTTAGCTGAACATCGGTCCCGTCGCAGGCATCATTGCCGGCGGCGGCCCGCTCACGATGAGTCGCGCTTCAGCCGTTGGGGTGCCATCGAGCACCACTTCCATCCGGTATTGTCCGGCGGAGTTAAGCGGAAGATCGACGCAGGCGATGATGGGAAGGTCAACTTCGAACACCGGATTCGGCGGAGTAGCCACAGTCATCTCACCTGATGAAGACCAGAGCTCTTCGTCCCTCGGGTTGAGCCAGCGAAAGGCGATGACGTGAGTGCCCGCGTCGGTGGAATTCGCTTTGAGGCGGACGACGAAATGCGTGCGTGGATGAATGGTCGGAAGCCCGGCGACCTGCACGGCGTCGAACACGCCGAGGATGTTCAGCTTGCCTTCCTGGGAGAGATTCGCCGCATCGGCGAAAACGGCAAAGGAGATATGCATCCCGCAACGTAGACGCACGACATGGGCCGTGGATAGCTTACGGCCAAGATGAAACTCGTTCTCTTCGACATCGACGGAACAATGCTCAAGAGCGAGGGCGTCGGACGCGCGTCGATGGAGAGCGCCCTCGCCCACGTCTTCGGCTCGCCGGGAAATCCGGAGTACCGCTACGACGGGAAGACCGATAAGCAGATTGTCCGCGAAGCCATGAAGAACGTTGGGCACGCGGACGAGATCATCGATGAGCGAATGAATGTGGTAATGGATCACTATGTCGGCGGACTCGAAGAGAGGATCGGAAGCGGAAAGTTCAAAGTGCGAACGCTCCCCGGAGTTCCGGAGCTCCTTGATGCGCTGGAGCAACGCGATGACGTGATACTCGGACTCCTCACCGGCAACATCGTCGAGGGTGCGAGGCGGAAGCTCGCCGCGGCCGGTGTCGATTTCGCAAGATTTCGAATCAACGCATTCGGCTCGGACCACGAGCACCGGCCGAAGCTTCCCGCGATCGCCCAGCAGAGGGCGAAGGAATCTCTGGGGCTCGATCTCCCCGGCGACAGGATTTACGTGATCGGAGATACACCAGCCGACATCGCCTGCGGCAGGGAGCTGGGCGCGCGCGCGATAGCGGTTGCGACCGGACATTATTCCGTCGACGATCTCAAGGCGCACGACCCATTCGCCGTCGTTCAAGATCTTTCGCAGACGGACGCAGTAATGGAAGTGATCGCTCGTGCGTGAGGTGGAGCTGAAGGCGGTAGTCGCCGACATTTCGGAGAAGGCGAAGCTGCTCGACGCTGCCGGAGCCAAGCTCGTTTTCGAGGGCGCACTCCGCGACTGCCGTTACGACACCGCCGACCGCAGCCTCGGCTCCAAGGACGAAGTCATTCGGGTGCGCACCTATCAATCAGCTTCGTCGAGCCGAGCGGTCGTCGATTGGAAGGGGCCCGTGGATACGAGCAGTGGCTACAAAGTTCGTGAGGAGATCTCGGCGGGGATCTCTGATTCGGCCGAGTTGGGAGTGATCCTGGAAAAGCTCGGATATGACGTCGTGAAGGAGATCGATCGCCGCATCGTTCAGTACGAGCTGGGCGGTGCGACCATCCGTTTCGAGGAATATCCGAGGATGGATACCCTGGTCGAGGTCGAGGGGAGTCCAGTGGAGATAGAGAATGCGATCGGGGCCCTCGGAATGTCACGTGGAGAATTCACGAATGATTCCCTCAGCGCGTTCGTTGGTCGCTTCGAGCGGCGGACCGGCGTCATCGCTGCCACCTCCGAAAGCGATCTCGCCCGGACATAGCGATTAGTTGCCTCGCCGGGTATTCCAGATAGATTTACTCGGCAATGAAAATCAGGCTTTGGCGCGACGGCGCTGTGCTGCTGTCGTCGTTCCTGGCGGCTTCTGCGCTCTCCGCCCAGGACAACTCCGCAAAACGGATATCGAGTATCGTCAGCGTCGCGGTCGAGGAGTACGCGAAAGCTGTCGACGAGCGCGGGCATCTCATCTCCGAAGACGAATTCAACGAGACGAGCGGCTTCCTCGGTGACGCGCGCGATGTCGCGGCGAAGATGCCTGGTTACGACGCGCCGGCTATTCGCGCTGTTCTCGACACGCTCATTGAAGAAGTTGCGAAGAAACGGCCGCCATCCGTCGTGCGCGCCGTGCATTCGCGCTTCGTCACCGCACTTGGACGTGCGGGCGCGATGGATCTTCCGAACGCGCCCCTCGACACCGCCGCCGGGCACGCGGTGTTCGCCTCGAGCTGCTCATCGTGTCACGGCATGTCCGGCCTGGGCAACGGTCCGATGGCTAAGACACTCAGCACTGCGCCGCCCGCCATCGGCAGTAAGTCACATACGCCGGAGCTCACACCCGCTCTCGCTTTCAATGTGATCAGCGTGGGCGTGCGCGGAACGGCGATGCCTGCCTTCGGGAGCATGCCCGCGCAGCAACGATGGAACGTCGTCAACTACATATACGCGATGCGCGGCGAGCCGATGCGCATTCCCGCCGCGGCCGATGCGGTGAATCCAACGTCGCGAACGATTCTGGCTCTTCTCGACAGCGCTCTCGATTTCGCGCGCGCGGGTAAGCGCGCGGAAGCTGGTGACCGCGCTTTTGACGCTTACATCGCGTTCGAGCCGCTCGAAACACCAACACGCGCGAAGAAGCCGGGACTCGTCACTACGATGGAGCGCCACTTCGCCGACTTCAAAGGCGCAGTCAAACGGGACGATCTCACGGGAGCTAAAGAATCCCGGGATGCCATCGCCGATGGATTACCGGAAGTCATCGCGCTCACTCAGCGGCCGTCGGGCGCGTGGGAAGCGTTTCTTCAATCTCTGCTCATCATCGTGCGCGAAGGCTTCGAGGCAATTCTCGTCGTAGGGGCGGTCGTCGCCTTCCTCATCAAGATGGGACACCGCGAGCGTCTCAAGTCCATATGGCTCGGTATCGCACTCGGATTAGTCGCGAGCTTTGTCACGGCCATCATCCTTTCCACGCTTCTCTCGGCGATTCCGGCGAGCAGAGAGATCGTCGAGGGGGTGACGATGCTCATCGCCGTGGCGGTGCTGTTCTCCGTGAGCTACTGGCTCATCTCACGCGTCGAAGCGGTGAAGTGGCAGCAATTCATCAAGCAAAAGGTGACTGTCGCGCTCGACCAAGGCGGCGGAAAAGCACTCGCACTCGTCGCATTTCTCGCGGTGTACCGAGAGGGAGCGGAAACCGCGCTCTTCTATCAGGCGCTCTTTAACGAGGGTCCGAACGTCGGTGTCCCGCTCGCACTGGGAATTGTCGCCGGCTTCGCGCTGCTCGCGGTGATCTTCACGCTGTTCTACAGGTATGGAGTGCGCATCCCGATGCGCCCGTTCTTCACGGTAACCAGCGTCCTGCTGTATTACATGGCGTTCGTTTTCGCCGGGAAGGGAATTCGTGAGCTGCAGGAAGGCAACGTGATCGGTGTCACTCTCGTGCACGGCTTCCCGCACGTCGATGGGATGGGTATTTACCCGAGTGTCGAAACTCTCACGGCGCAGGCAATTCTGCTCGCGCTGTTCGTCTTCATGATCGTGAAGACGTTCGTGCCGAAGAAGCCCGCAGTCTAACTGCGCGCGGTTTCCGCTCCGGAGTAAATACCCGGAGCACCAGGTCCGGGATTCCGACGAGCATGCATCCAGAGAGCGCCGACAGCCACGAAGACGAGGGCGATCACCTGCGCCATCGTCAACCCACCGAAGAAGCGATCGTCCTTGGCGCGTACGAATTCGACGATGAACCGCTCGATACCAGCGAGCACGCAATAAAAACCAAACAGCCAGCCCTCGGCGTGCTTATGATCGCGGTATTTCCATAGGATGAGGAACATTACGAAGCCCATCGTTACTTCGTAGAGCTGAGTAGGGTGAACGGCCAGAACGTCCGTCGGCATCGAGCCGGCGGCTGCTGGAATGTTGAAGAGCCGTTCCATGTTGATGACAGTCGACGGTGGCGCCCCCTCGGGAAACTTCACCGCCCAAGGTCCGCTCCACGGACGGCCGTAGTCGTCGCCCACTGCCCAGCATCCCGTTCTGCCGACTGCGTATGCCGCGGCGATTGCGGGGGCGGCAACGTCGCTGATGTGTGGGAAGGTGAGCTTTTTCTTCCTGATTACTACGTAGGTCGCGATAATCCCCCCCACGAGTCCGCCCCAGAAGACGAATCCCGCGCGGCTCAAGAGTGCGGTCGAGTCGTGCATGAGAACCGAGTAGTAGATCTTGCCGCCGAGCAGGCCGCCGACGACGGCGGCAAAAATCAAATCGCCGATCGGCTCGGGATCGTGGCCTCTCCGCGCGAGCTCGCGCTGCGCCACGATCTGCGCGATGACGAAGCAGAGCAGCATCGCCAAGCCGAAGCCGGTGAGCTGAAGCGGGCCGACGTCGTAGGAAAGCGGATGCTGAACGACTGAAGCGAAGATTGAATTTGTCACGTCGTAGAATCTAGGCGGCTTGAAGGCCGGGGATAGGGAGGGATGCGTGAGCCGCGAGCGAAAGCGGCGACCGCTCACCCTGCTCGAACCGGAAAAAGCCCGCGCGGGCGATCATGGCGGCGTTGTCCGTGGACAGCCGTGGTGATGGGGCGAACACCTTCACGTTGTCGCTTTCGAGCCGGGCCGTCATCGCCTTAACGAGGGTATTGTTGCACGCCACACCGCCGCCGAGCACGACGCGATCGCGCCCGAAGGCCGCGGCAGCGCGCGCGGTTTTCTCGATCAGCGTCTCGATGAGGGAATCCTGGAACGCGCGAGCGATATCTGCTTTGTCGCTCTCGAGATCGATGGATGCCTTTACCGCGTTGAGCACAGCAGTTTTTAATCCGCTGAAAGAGAACGCGTAATAGTCATCGTCGTTGGGAAGTGAATTCTTGCGCAGCATTCCTCTTCCAAAACGGAAACGGCTCGAGCTGCCGCTCGCGGCCAGCTGCTCGACATATCTCCCGCCCGGGTATGGAAGCCCCAGCATCTTCGCGACCTTATCGAAGGCCTCCCCCGCTGCGTCGTCGCGCGTCGAGCCGAGGAGCTTGTATGATCCCCACGCCTCGACGTCGATGAGAAGCGTGTGCCCGCCGGAAACAAGAAGTGCGGTGAAGGGAGGCTTTGCATCGGGATGCTCCAGCGCGACCGCAAAGAGATGCCCCTCCATGTGGTGCACGCCGACGAGCGGAATGTTAAGCGTAAGCGCGAGCGCCTTCGCGTAGCTAAGTCCGACGAGGAGCGCGCCGACGAGCCCCGGCGCGTGGGTGACTGCGATAGCATCGAGGTGACCCAGCTCCACTTTCGCTTCCGCGAGCGCTTTCTCGACGACCGGCACGATGCTGGTGAGATGCGCGCGCGACGCGATCTCGGGTACGACACCGCCGAACACGCGATGCACGTCCTGCGAGAGGATGATGAGCGACTTTTGCGTGACGTCATCGCCATTTCCCTCGAGGACGGCCGCGGATGTCTCGTCGCACGAGGTCTCGATGCCGAGGATCAACGCCACGGCTAACCGGCCTTCTCGGATAGGAGTCGCTCGATGAGGCCGCGATTCTCGGGCGAGTTCCAGTCGGTGGCCTGCATCACCTTTTTGCGGATCACTCCGTCCCGGCCGATGACGAACGTTTCCGGGTAACCGGTGATCTGGTAACCACCGGTGATCTTGTTCGTGGGATCGTGAAGAATCTCGAAGGTAAGGCCAAACGATTTCGCGAAGTCGCGGACCTGCGCGTCGGTGCCCGGATCGTCGATGCTAATGGCGACGATCTTCAAACCCTTCGGCCCGTACGCCTGGTGCAGCTTCTCGATACTCGGCATCTCGACGCGGCAGGGAAGACACCACGTCGCCCAAACATTGAGGAGAACGACCTGACCGCGATAATCTGCGAGAGTCTTCCGGCGCGCCGAAGCATCAAGAGTCTTGGCCGTAAAATCCGGTGCGTCAGTGCCGACGACAACGGGAAACATCTCGTCGTGAAAATATTTATCGCCGAAAAAGAGACCGGAGGCTGCCGCTACGATCGCGATCGAGGCGCCGACAAGCTGCTGTTTTCTCGTCACGCGTCCGTAACGCAGCGCTTCCGCAGCTCTTCGATTTCCCCCTGCGGATCCTGCGCGGTGAAGATCGTGTTGCCCGACACGAAAGTATCCGCGCCTGCTTCCCACAGGCCGCGAATGGTGGCGCGATCGACGCCTCCGTCAACTTCCAAAGACGCCGAGCTGCCCGCTTTGTCGAGCATGGCGCGCGCGCGGCGGACTTTGCCGTTCGAGCCGGCGATGAATTGCTGCCCGCCGAAACCCGGATTTACCGTCATCACCAAGAGGAGATCGAGATCGCCGAGGACTTCGCTTACCGCGGTCAACGGCGTGGCAGGGTTCACCGCCGCGCCGGCTTTGCAGCCTAGCTCCTTGATGCGTGCGAGTTGGCGTTGAAGATGAGGGGCGGCTTCGGTATGAATGGTCATGCCGGTGGCGCCGGCCTTCGCGAAGTCCTCGAAGTAATTCTCGGGCTGCACAACCATTAAGTGCACATCGAGTGGCAGCTCTGTCACTTCACGAACCGCAGCTATCACTTTCGTTCCGAAGGTGAGATTCGGTACGAAGCGGCCGTCCATCACGTCAATGTGGATGAGGTCCGCGCCGCCGGCTTCGCACATCGCGATCTCTTCCGCGAGTCTGGAGAAATCGGCGCTCAGAATGGACGGCGCAATCCGCGCGATCATCGATGAAGCTCGAGAGTATCCGGCGCAAGTGAAGGCGCCGGGGTGGGGGAGGGGAAGCGCGAGATGCGCACGCTTACCGCGCCGCCGTTGGAAACGCTTTGCCCCGGAGCGGGAATCTGGCCCATCACCGTTCCTTCCGGATTGATCGAGCTAGTGTCGCGGGATATGCCGCCGAGCCTCAGTCCCGCCGCTTCGAGCATCGATCTCGCCTCTGCAAGCGAGCGGCCGGTAAGATCCGGAACCGGCAGCGCGACCGGTCCCTTGCTCACGACAATATCCACTGAAGCCGGAAGCTGAAGCTTCGTTCCGGCGGGCGGACTGCTTTCAACGACGAAGCCGCGCTGCTGATCGCTCATCTTTTCAGTGATTGTTCCCAGCGCGAGGCCGGTGTTTTCGATTGCCACCTTCGCCTGCTGTTGTGTCATGTAAATGAGCTGAGGCACTTCAGCGGTGCGTTGGCCGCCGCTGATTGCGAGGACCACGTCGGTACCGCGCTTCTGCCGGCTGCCTGCGGGCGGATCTTCCTGGAGAACAACGCTTTCACGGACGGATTTATGAAAGCGGGTCTCGCCTTGTTGGGCGTGGAAGCCTGCTTTCTCGAGCGCAATCTGCGCGTCGGCGAAGTTCAGGCCTACGACATTTGGAAGAACTCCCTCGTCGGGAATTACCTCGGCCGGAAACGCAAAAAGAAAAATCGCCAGATAAGCGATGAGGAACCCGCCCACGGCGACAATCAGATAGGGCAACGCGCGGCGCGGCCACGCCCGGATAGACATTATGCGATCCTTCGCAGCCGTGCGGCGAACGCGCCGTCGGTTCCGCGCATCTGCGGAAGGACGCGTAGAAACCCGCCGTCGAGCACTTCCGAAGGAACGGCTTCGACCGGCGGAGGAACCAACTGCCAATTCGGATTAAGGGCGAGGAAAATTTCGATCTGCAATTCGTTTTCTTCCGGCTCGAGCGAGCAGGTACTGTAAATGAGCAGGCCTCCCGGCCTCACTGCGGCCGACGCCGTTCTCAAAATCGTTCGCTGAGTGGCCGCCATCACGGCGATATCGGAGACCTTGAGACGCCAGCGTGCATCGGGGTGTCGGCGAAACGTTCCCGTTCCAGTGCACGGTACATCGAGGAGCACCGCGTCTACGTGGCGAATCGCCGGGGATTTCGCGTCCGCTACCAGAGGGAGAACATTCTCGAGGTCGAGGCGCCGGCGGTTTGCGACGACTCGATCCATACGCGCGAAGATCCGGTCGGACGCGATTACCGTCTTCGCGGTGCGCGAGAGCTCGATCGCCTTCCCACCGGGCGCGGCGCAAAGATCCGCGACGACGGCACCAATCGGGATGCACGCGTACTTGGTGACGAGAGTGGCGGCCGGATCCTGAACGAAAAATTGTCCCTGCCGGAATGCCCCGAGCTCGGTGAGCGCAATGTTGCCGCCGAGTAGAATGCTGTCTGTGACGAGTGGCGCGTCGGCGACAGTGACCTCTCCGGACTCGAGAGACGTCTCGAGCTGCTCACGAACGACGTTGTAAGGGCGGATGATTACTGGTGCTTCTGCGTCGTTGAGTGAGAGCAGCTTTTCAGTCTCTTCCACGCTCCAGCGTTCGAGCCATCTCTGCACCAGCCACTCCGGATGCGAATACTCCAGTGCGAGTCGCGCCGCCGGCTCCGTCGGAATCTCCAGGCCGAGGTCTTCGCGCTCGCGGTCGAGACGCCGGAGAACGGCATTCACGAGTTTGCTCGCGCCGAGCCCTTGGCGGCGCTTCACCAGCTCGACGGTCTGGGCGATGGCTGCGTACGCTGGGACGCTGCCCATGTAGAACAGCTGATAGACACCGAGTCTTAGAAGATCGAGCACGTCGGGGTCGAGACGCGAAAGGGTTCCGCGAACGCGAACCGAGAGCAGAGCGTCGATGCGGGCGCGCTTGCGAAGCATTCCGTAGATCAGCTCGCGGAGCCAGCGCCGGTCCCGCGCATCAAGCTTGCCCGCGCGGCGCTCGAACGACTGATCTAGAAAATCACCGCTGCGCAGATCCGCGCAGATCTCAACTGCGACGGCGCGCGAGGTTGTGACCGGCGGAGTCCTGACGGGAGCTGCCGTCGTCACGAAATCATTCCCTTC
>JACDDT010000170.1 GCA_013816855.1 Gemmatimonadaceae bacterium | reverse complement strand
TCCGTACGATCAATTCCGATCTTCCGACGGGCGGCCCGGATTTCGTGCACGTCGTGCGCGAGGATGTCGTCAATCGCGATTTGCTTTTCGTGGGGACCGATGTTGGAGCGTATGTCTCTACCGATCGTGGCGGACACTGGCAGAAGTTCATGAATGGTTTGCCGACGGTGCCGGTTTACGATCTCAAGATTCACCCGCGCGACCGCGAGCTCATCGCGGGAACGCACGGCCGCTCGATTTGGACCGTCGACATCTCTCCGCTCGAGCAGATGAACGGCGGCGTGATGGCAGCCGGGACTCATTTCTTCACGCCCAAGTCAGCTTATCAGTATTCCGTCGCGACCTCGCAACGCTTCGACGGCGACAAGATTTTCCGCGCGGCGAACACACCTTACGGCGCCGAGCTCGTGTACAGGCTGACGTCAGGCACGACGCGTGACACGACGCGAATTCTCATCACGAACATTCGCGGAGATACGGTCCGCACGCTCACCGGCCCCGGTGGCCCCGGATTGCACCGCGTGTATTGGGATCTGAGAACGCGCGCCAAGCCGCTCGGACCTGCCGCGCGGCGTGACAGTGTCATCGCCGCAAATCAGCGTCGCATTCGGGAAGATTCGGTGCGCCGCGCGGGTGGCGATACCACATCTGGAGCTGGCCGTCGCGGCGGCGGAGGGTTGGCCAAGGGCGACCTCAACCTCAGGCCTTCCGAGTCTCCGACTCTTGGTGCCGCAGCTCCCGGAAGCGGTGGCGGTGGCGGAGGTGGAGGCGGGGGATCGGGACGCGCCGGAATTAATGTTGACCCAGGGGACTATCTCGTGACCATCACCGCCAACGGACAGCAGCTCCGTCAGGTTGTTCGCGTGGAGCGTGTCGGAGAAATAATCGATAATCCTTTGGGCAGTCCGGACGACGAGGAGGAGAGCCAGGAAATCGATCCGATCGATCCGTAAGTTCAGTCCTTGGTTACCTGCCCAAGACAAGTGAGGAGCGAACCGCTGTAAGCGAACGGCGGTTCGCTTTTTTTCTTGTAGTTTTCCGTTGTCGTTCTATGTTCTCGCTGCTACTGCTTGTAGATCACTCCACCCTTCATCACGAAGCTGACGTGTTGAAGCGCAGTGACGTCGCGGAGCGGGTCTCCGGGTGTCGCGACGATGTCGGCCACCATTCCGGGAGTGATCGCACCTTGATTGCGCTCTTCGCCGAGTAGTTCCGCTGCAACCGAAGTTGCGGACTTGATCGCGGCCATCGGTGACATTCCATAGCGAACCATGTAGTCGAATTCCTTCGCCGCATTTTCACTCCACGCGAAGCCGCCGACGTCGGTGCCGAATGCAATCAGGACGTGCTTTGCGAGCGCTTTGGCGAACGCTTTTCGCTCGAGCTCGACCATCGCCGGCCAGTTACCCCCGCGGCCTGGTGCGACATAGGCGCCGACGTAGATGGTGGGCACCCAATAGACTTTCTGCGCCACCATTCTATCCATGAGATCTTCGGTGAGACCGTCGCCGTGCTCGATGGTGTTGACGCCGGCACGGAGGGCGGCGTCGATTCCATCCCACGCCATCGCGTGCGCGGCGACTTTCTTCCCGAGACGATGCGCTTCGGTCACGAGCATCTTCAGCTCTTCGTCGGTGAAGTTCACCCACGAGCGAAGCCGGCCGTCTGAGCCGGGATAATATTTGCGGTCAGCGTAGAACTTGATCCAGTCCGCGCCGTATTTCGCTTCTTCGCGGACCGCTTTTCGTATGTCTTCCGGGCCATCCACGATCTGCACGCCCTCCGGCATCTTGATCTCCCACGAGTATCCGAGCAGCGGGTACGTCCCTGTCGGCGCCATCGCGCGCGTGGAAACGAACATGCGCGGTCCCGGAATGACTCCGCGGTTGATGGCAGTCTTCACATCCACGTCTGCGTACATCGCGCCTTCGGTCTCGAGATCGCGAATCGTCGTGAATCCGTTCATGAGCGCCGTACGCGCTGCCATCGTCGCGCGAATGG
>JACDDT010000169.1 GCA_013816855.1 Gemmatimonadaceae bacterium | reverse complement strand
CCATTGGTAGATCTAACCTTTCCCCGTCTCTCGACGGGTGACAGCAAGACCCCCTTTCAAACCGTGCATGCGGATTTCCCGCACACGGCTTACGGGTGGTCTGACGAGAGGTGGCATTACGCCGCCGCCGGATACTTGATGGACCCACCGAGACGATGCAGCCCGAGGGCGTAGAAGTAGCGCGGATTCCATCGACGCGACTCGCCAGGTTTGAGGTGACGGCCTTTGCGCTGCACTCGCAGCTTCTTGAGCCGTCTGGCCACATGCCGGTCGATGTCGTTGAAGTGATCCGCGGCATTTCCGGTGCGGAAGTACTGTCCCCAACCGCGAAGCACGGGATTAAGCGTGACGATCACGTCGCGCGGATCCTCGTGACATCGTCCTCGGTGGGTCAAGTCCTTCACGCGTTGCCGCACTCGCTTCATGCTCTTCACCGACGGACAGCGTTGGAGGAAGTAGAGGCGTTTACCGCTCTTCATCCACACCGGCCCCGAGAATCGCTTTCGCAACGTGCAGCCGAGAAAGTCGAAGCCCTGCTTACCCCAGCTCAGCTCGACACGTCTCGTTTTCTCCGGATGTAGCTCCAGCGCAAGCTCGGCGAGAATTTTCTTCACGCGTCGCTCGGCCTCTCGACAGTCAGTCGCCGTCTTACAAATCACGGCGAAGTCGTCCGCATAGCGCACCAGCACGCCAAGTTGCGCGTACCGATCGTGCCATTCGTCGTCGAGAGCGCTGAGATAGATGTTCGAGAGCAGCGGAGAGATCACTCCACCCTGCGGCACGCCGCTGAGCTTCGCTGTCTCGACTCCATTCTCCATCACCCCAGCCTCGAGCCACTGCCTGACCAGCTTGAGCACCCGTCGATCGCTTACTCGTTGCGCCACTCGCGAGATCAGCAGCTCGTGGTCGAGACTGCCGAAGAAATCGCGGATGTCTGCGTCGAGGACGTGGTTTCCCCCGCGGTTCGCTTCGTTCCGCAGAGCCTCCAGCGCGTCGGTCGCCGAGCGGCCGGGTCTAAACCCGTACGAGCAGTCTCGGAAACCGACCTCGAAGATCGGCTCCAGGATCAGCTTTGTTGCCGTTTGGACGATTCGATCGCGCACCGTCGGAATCCCAAGTGGTCGCTGCTTTCCATCGGCCTTCGGGATGTACCGGCGCAGGACCGCCTGCGGCCTGTACTCGTTCTCGCGTAGTACGGTCTGAAGCTCTTCGAGGAACAGCTCGACCCCGTACTGCTCGATCTCCGCGATTGTCTGGGCATCGACGCCCGCGGAGCCGTGGTTCCTTCTGACTGCGTTCCACGCCTCATACAGGACGTCACTCCTGTAGATACGGTCGTACAGCGCATGGAATCGCCGATCCGGTTGCTGCTTGGCCACGTCCCGCAATCGACCTTGAAGGCGTCGCACGTTTTCGCCGGGACTACGCCCGTCGGGGTGGTTGGGACGCGTTGCGTCCATGCCCTTGCGCGTTCCTTCTCCGTCGACACGACCACCCCAGGGACCCCTCCCTCCGATCGCGTTATTCGTCACGATCATCGTCGGTGTATCGGTCCCCTCGGACTTCCGCTGCGCAGCGCTCGATTTCGCCTTGGGCTTATACGAGCCACCTTGCCGTGACGACGGCAACGCAGACGGATCTCCCGTGTTCCGTGATGATCCTTGTACGCGTGCTGCTTCCCGTACCCCGCCGAAGCCTTCATCGCGTTCACTGTCTCGCGCTTCTGGTGTTGCCTTCGCCGTGACATGAGCGGCTCGGCCTTCGGATTGTAATAGTGTCGAGGCTGCAGACTTCACTTCATGTTGCGGCCCGCGTACTCGCTCCCCGCTGAGCAGCTCTCGCTGGTTCACGGGCTTTCGTCGGCCAGCTTCGTCCACGTTCCTCTCGGACCGTGTCGTGGCTCTGCTACTCGGCGCGTCACCGCTTACCGAGACGGGACTTGCACCCGCTGGATCATCACAGCGTGAAGCCGGGTTCCCGTCGTCCGAGACAACGAGGCGTCCGGCTTCGTCACGACGCACCA
>JACDDT010000168.1 GCA_013816855.1 Gemmatimonadaceae bacterium | reverse complement strand
GCATTGGTAGGTCTACTTTCCCTCGCGCGGTGCGCGAGTTTCCATACGACCCCCGTGGAAACCGTGCTCGCGGATTTCCCGCACACGGCTTGCGGGAGGGCTCTCGGGCCAACGGTACTGGGCAGTCTCCGGATATTTGACGGTGCCGCGCAGGCGATGGAGTCCGTGGTTCCAGAAGTACTCGCGCGTCCAGGTCTCGGCTTTCCGTGTGTCGAGGTTTCGTCCTGCACGTTTGACGTGCAGGCTACGAAGTCGCTCGTACACGTACGTGTCGAGCTGGTTGAAGCTGAGCGCGGCATTCCCGGTGCGGAAGTAGCCACCCCATCCACGAAGGATCGGGTTGAGGTCGGCAATCACCTCGCGGAGATCCGCGTGGCATCGTCCTCGTGGCGTCTGTTCGCGCACTTTCTGCCGGATTTCCTTCATCGCGCGTCGAGACGGCTGACGATGCAGGAAGTACACGCGCTTTCGCTCGCGCTCCCAGATCGCTCCGCTCAGGCGCTTTCGGAAATGGCAGCCGAGAAAGTCGAAGCCCTGCTTTCCATCGTAGAGCTCGACTCGCCTCGTCTTGTCGGGATGTAGCTCCAGTCCGAGCCGTGCGAGGTACTTCCGCACGTCACGTTCTGCCGCCTCGCACAGTTGAGTCGACTTGCACATTACGACGAGATCGTCGGCGTAGCGCACCAGCGTTCCCAGCTGCGAGCTGTGGCGATGCCACAGCTTGTCGAGGACGTGCAGGTAGATGTTCGACAGGAGAGGTGAAATCACTCCTCCCTGCGGAACTCCAGTCGTCGTCGACCGGATCTCGCCGTCGTCCATCACGCCTGCTTCGAGCCACTGTCGGATCAGCTTCAGCACTCGTCGATCCGAGATCCGCATCGCCACGAGCTTCATCAGCTTGTCGTGATCAATGCTTCCAAAGTAGTCGCGGATGTCCGCGTCGAGCACGTGTTGGTTCATCTTGCCCAGCTCGCGCAGGGCTTCCTTCGCCATCAACGCACTCCGCCCGGGCCGGTAGCCGTACGAGCACGGAAGAAAATCCGCCTCGAAGATCGGATCCAGCACGAGCTTCGCCGCCATCTGCACCACTCGATCTCGGACCGTCGGAATGCCCAGTGGTCGTTGCTTTCCATCGGCCTTCGGAATGTATCGGCGCAAGGTCGCACTCGGCCGATACTCACCTGCTCGTAGCTCCGCTTGGATCGCTTCGAGGAAGCTCTCCAACCCTTGCTCCTCCACATCCGCGATCGTCTGGGCATCGAGCCCCGCCGAGCCGCGGTTCCTTTTCACCCGCTTCCATGCTTCCTGAAGGACGTCATTCCTCCAGATGCGATCGTACAGCGCATGGAATCGGCGCTCCGGTGACTGCTTGGCCGCTGCCCACAGTCGGTTCTGAAGTTGTTGCACGTTGTCGACCAGCTTCTGCGGGTCGGGGTGATTGGACAGGCCTTCGCCAGTCATGCCCTTGCGCTTACCTTCGTCTCCGACATGCCCCCTCTCGTGGCCCTTCCCTCCGGTCGCGTTCTTCGTCGCGCCCCTCATCGGTACTATGACCCCGTCGGACTTCCGCTGCGCGATGGTCGCCTTGGCACTCGGCCTGTTGCTTCCACCCAGCCGTGACATCGGCTGCACAGACGGATCTCCCGTGTTCCGTAATGATCCTTGTACGCGCGCTGCTCCCTCTACCCCGCCGAGGTCGCCGACGTGCTCCAGATCTCCCGTCGTCGATGTTGCCTTGCCCATGAAGTGACTGGCTCGGCCCTCGGATTGTTTCTCTTTCGAGGCTGCAGGCTTCACTGAACGTTGCGGCTCGCGTACTCGCTCCTCGCTGATCAGCTCTTGCTGACTCGCTCGCTTTGGATACCCGGCTTCAGCGGTCGGGATCTCTCCCTTCACTGCGGGCCTGCTACTCGGCGCTCTGGTGCCTACCGAGACGGGACTTTCACCCGCTGGATCATCACAGCCTGACTCCGGGTTCCCGTCGGCACAGCCTTCGAGGATTCCGTTATCGTCACGGCGCTCCAC
>JACDDT010000010.1 GCA_013816855.1 Gemmatimonadaceae bacterium | reverse complement strand
GAATTTATCGGGCCAGTGAATCAAGATATGCGACGAGACGCTCCATCCCGGCCAGGTAAGCCTCCAAGATAGGTACGGCTTCCTCCCGGCGAAGTTTCTCTGCGCCACGCACGTGCCGCACCACCCGGACGAAGGGATCGGCGGCGAAGCCCGCGCGCGCCGCGACCGACGTTGCGAGAGCCTCGTAATCCTGCGGGGCCGTTTCTCCGTTCAATCTCGCCACGCCCCGGAAAATCACCATAAGCGTACTGAGACTATCCTCAAGAAGCGCGAGCTGATTTTTGGCGTCGCCGCCGGCGGCCATGACGCCCTGCCGGAGCTGAAGCAGCTTCCCCATCGCCTCATGCTCAACTTGAAGGCGCAGCTCATCCTTCGCGACGCTGATGCCTTCGAACGGCACTTCGCCGAAAAGCACGCGATGCCGCTCTAGAATGTCTGCGTATTCCATCGGAAAAATATCCGATGACGATTTCCACTCAGCGGTGGTGAACGTCATCGGCGGCGGATTGCCGTCACCCGACCACGCAGTCGCAACAGCAGCGGCCTTCCTCAGGTTCTCGACAGTCATCGCGTCGACGACCACGAGGACGTTGTAATCGGATTTTTTTGCGATGTGCTCGCCCGCGACGGCCGAGCCATACAATACGACGGAGCGCAGACTCGCCCCGTACGCGAGCTTGAGCTGACTCACCAGTTCATCGAGCGTCATTTCGCTTCTCCAATAATGATTCGGCTACCAACTCGACCCACCGCCACCGCCACCGAATCCGCCGCCGCCGCCGAATCCGCCAAAACCACCGCCGCCTCCACCACCGAACCCACCACCGCCCCAGCTACCACCGCCATACCCGCCGTGTCCATATCCCGGGCCGGGAATGATGATCGGCAAGCAGCCGCCACAGCCGCCCCGACGCTTGCCGCGCGACCCGAGCCGGCTGAGAAACATGAAAACCAGAAAGATCGCCATCACGATCAGCTGCGGCGGGAATCGTTCGCGGCGAACCGGATACTCATCACGCACGCGGAAATCGGGCTCGGCCGCTACGGTGGTATCGAGAGTAATGTGAAACTCATTCGCGAATCTCTGGGCCGTGCGCAGCGTGACGAGCTCGAGTCCGGTGTCGTAATCACGAGCGGCAAACGCGGGGGTCGCTTCCCGGCAAATGGCCCCTGCATCCGCGTCGGTTATAAAACCTTCGGCACCGCGGCCCGTTGCAATGAAGCAATGTCCCCGGCCGTCGCTGCTCGTTTCTTTCGGAACGAGAAGAATTACCGCGCCCGCGTTGCGGGTGGGATCTCCGGGATTTCCGATCTTGCCGACCTTCCACTCGCGGCCGATACGGAGCGCGATCTCTTCCGGATCGTTCTGGCCGATGTCGGGAAGCGTCACCACCGTGATCTCTCCCCGCGACTTGGTGCGCACATCGGCGGCGATCGCTTCGATGCGCGTCGCAGTCGCTGGTTGCAAGGCGTGCGCGAAGTCGTTCACCAGCCCGGTGGGCGCAGGAATCTGAATCGCCTGGACGACCGCGAGCAGTGCCGCACGGAAGAATCCGGCAAAACCGGACATGCCGGGGATCGCGAGCTGCGCTATGATGTGGATCGCTCCTCCGCCCTTGCTTTAGATGTGCTGTAAGCGAGTATTTAGCTCATGCTTCCAATCAGAGTCAACTACGCCGCCGCGATTCTTTTTATGTCACTTGCGTGCGCTCCAGCGAGCAGCTCGACACGCGGCGCCGAGAGCACTTCGGCAGCTAGCCAAACCAACGCAACTGCTACGCCGTCCGCAGATACTGCAAAGAGCAAGGATCCCGATGTCGTCCGCGCGGATCTCGCTCGCATCGAGGGCAGCCCGTCCGCAAAGCTGTGGGTCGTGGTGGTCAGCGACTTCCAATGCCCTTACTGCAAGCAGTGGCACGATGAAGCATACGAGTCGTTCCGCCGCGAGTACGTAGAGACCGGCAAAGTTCGGTTCGCCTATATCAACTATCCTCTGAACAGCCATCAAAACGCCTGGCCCGCCGCGCAGGCGGCGATGTGCGCAGCGGCGCAGGATAAATTCTGGCCGATGCACGAAGCGCTTTTCTCCACGCAGCAGAAGTGGGAGATTTTGAGCCCGCCTACTCCTTTTCTTGACTCTCTCGCACGCTCGCTCAAGCTTGACATGACGCGCTTCAAGGACTGCGTTTCTTCGGGAAAAATGCGCGGACTGATCAAGGCGGATCACGACCGCGCCCTCGCGGCGGGTGCTACCTCGACTCCGACTTTTCTGATTGGCAGCCAGCTACTCGTCGGCGCGGTTCCGCTTGCCGATATGCGCAAGACCGTCGATAGCGCGCTTGCGAAAGCGGGAAAAAGCACGCCCTGATCAAGTAATGTGAATTCGCTCCTGCGAATTCCTTACGCGGCGGCGTGGACCGCTGTCCGCGACATAGCAGCACGCGTTCCGCCGGGCGACTCAAAGCTCCGTCGCGTGCTCTCCGGCCGCACCGGCTTGCTGGAGCGTTACGAATGGTGGGCGGCGACGCATCGCGACAAGCGCAAAAAGCTTTTGTGGATGCACGCGCCGTCGGTAGGCGAAGGCCTTCAGGCGACGCCCGTTCTCCAGCTCGTTCGTGCGCGCCGACCAGACGTTCAAATCGCTTACACCTACTACTCGCCGAGCGCCGAGAATTTTTCGCGCGGACTCGGTGCCGATTTCACTGACTACTTGCCCTTCGATATCACGGCGGATGCGAAGCGCGCCATCTCCGCGCTTGCGCCGACGGCGCTCGTGTACAGCAAGCTCGATATCTGGCCTGTAATCACCGAGGTGGCCGCCGCCAACGGAGTAAAGCTTGGAGTGGTAAGTGCGACACTGGCGGCTACCTCCCAGCGCAGCGGACTGATAGGACGGCAGCTCCTGGGCGACGCGTATCGCGCGCTCGATTCTGTCGGGGCGATTTCCGCCGCAGACGCGGAGCGGTTTGCGGAGCACGGTGTGTTGCCTGACCGGATCACTGTCACCGGCGATACCCGTTACGATCAGGTTTGGGAGAGAGCGAAGCGCAGCGCCGAGCTCGAGACAGTCCGCTCGCTGCGCTCTGACCGACCGACTCTGGTTGCCGGCTCGACGTGGCCTTCAGACGAGCGCCGGCTGCTGCCGGCCTGGCGCATCGTCAAGAACCTCGTTCCGAAAGCACGCATGATCATCGCGCCTCATGAGATTTCGGAGACTCACATACGCGCCCTGTTGCTGTGGGCGCGCGCTGCGGGGCTATCCGCCGAGCGAATCGATGCTTCGTCCTCGGACACGGACATCATCGTCGTAGACCGGACGGGAATTCTCGGTGATCTATACGCGAACGCACACGCCGCATACGTCGGTGGAGGTTTTCACAACGCCGGACTGCATTCAGTCCTTGAGCCCGCCGCGTTCGCGGCACCCGTACTCTTCGGGCCGCGAAATGCCGCGAGTCCGGACGCGCGTCCGCTGGCGGATGCCGGTGGCGGGGCGGAAGTCACCGAAAAATCGGCGATCGTCGCACATCTTCTTGAATGGTTTCAAAATCCCGAGGCTCGCGACGCCGCAGGTGTGCGCGCGACGGCGTTCGTTAAAGGAGGACTCGGTGCCGCGGAGCGCTCGTTCGCGCTCGTGATGGATCTGTTAGACCGCGGCTGATTTAGCGGCGGGGGTGTGCGCGCTCGGCTGAGGCGCGGTCTGGCTGGGCCTGTGTATGAAGAATCCCTGGATGAGATGCACACCCAGCGCTTTCACCATGTCGAACTCTTCCTCGCGCTCCACGCCCTCGGCGATAACCATCGCCTTCTGATCGTTCGCGAATCGAACCATCGTCTCGACGAGGTTCTGCTTGATGAAATTCGTGTCGATGCAGGTGATCAACGACATGTCGAGCTTGATGAAGTCCGGCTCGAGATTGGCGATCGAACCGAGTCCCGCATATCCGCTTCCGGCGTCGTCGACGGCGAAACGGTAACCCCGGGCGCGAAACGCTTTCAGGCGCTCACGAAATTTCGGGTAATCCTTGATCGCCGTGCGCTCGGTAATCTCGATCACAACGCGCGTGGGATCGCTGACTTTTAGATCCATCTCCGTGAAGGCCGGATCCGCGAAATCCGCGGGATCGACGTTCATGAACAGAAGCTGGTCATCCTTGAGGAGTCCATTCATTCCTTCAATGGCTCGGTTCCTACAAAGCCGGCTCAAGTCCCAGATGAGATCCGCCTGCGCCGCGACTTCGAACATCACCTCGGGACTGCGCATGCTGCGCATCGTTCCGCGCGCGAGCGCTTCGTAGCCGAAGATCTTGCGCGAGTCTGCTGTGACGATCGGGTGGTAGTCGATGTAGAGCCCGCCCGTGCGAAGGGTCTCACGAAGATCGGCAACCTTTCTCGCCTGGTCGCGGTGCTCGAGACTCTTCGACGCATTCGAAGCTTCACGAATACCGCGATAAACCTGACGCTCGAGCCGGAGCTTGGGATTGTAAATGACGTGCGAGCGCCCGACGAAGATTTCGAAAAGCGCCGCGATATCTTCTCCATGCGCAGCTTCGATCGCAGCGCTGATGTTTTGCTGCAGCTTTAAAGTAAGATCGGTGAGCTCGGCGTCAGGCGTCGCTTCTATTCCCTCTTCGGGTACGTGAAGAAGTACGAAGTCGTCGTCATTCGGGAAAACGACAAGCAGCTCCGCATTACCCAGCTTCGCCTGCTGCAGTGTTTCCCGCATCGCTGTAGCGGTCGTGTCGAGAATCGAGTCGAGCTTTTCCCAGCCGTAGATCTCCTCGATCTTCTCGTAGCGATCGAAATTAAAGAACAAAATCAGAAATTCGCCGCGCGCCTGAATCGGTTTGCGCAGGGCATCGATCGCGGAGACTACCGTCGGCATGCGCGTAGTGCTGCCGTTCGGGACGGGCGGGTAACGACGGCTCACGCGCGTGGGGAAAGCTTCGCGATGTTACGATCGACGGCGGCGCCGAGCCTGGCCAGCTCGAACGGCTTCTCGACAAAATCATCCGCGCCGGTTTGGATCGCCTGCCGCTTGTTCATCCAGTCGTCGAGCGCTGTAACCATGATGATACGAACCGATTTCCCCAACGTAGGATGGCCCTTCATGTCACGACAGACTTCCCACCCGTCTTTCCCGGGCATCATCACGTCGAGAAGCACGAGCTGCGGGCGGATGCGCTCGAATTCGATGAGTGCATCGTCGCCGTTGTAGGCGACGGTAATCGGGAATCCTCGCGATTCGAGATAATCGCGGATGATGTCGGCGTTGTCTTTATTGTCGTCGACGACAAGGATCTGTGTTTTGGATTCTTCTGCCATGGCTGTCACCGGAAGTTACAGCCTTGGGGCGGGCAAGGAGCAAGCCATGCAAAGCAAGTTCTCACCGGATGCTCCTGGCAAGCTTGCCGGCTACGCATTCGCTTGCCAACTTCCGAGTCGGGGTTGCATCCTATTTGGACAACTCGCGGAGCCAGCGCATGGATGCCCGAAGGAGTCTTCTCATCTGGGGGCTGTTGATCGCTCCCGCCGTACCACTGCCGGCCCAATCGGTGATTCCTCTGATCCCGGCCGGATATCGCGTGCACGGGGTCGTCTTGGATGAAAAGCGTGCCCCCATCGCCCAGGTCGAGGTCCGCCTCCTGCAAAATGGCGAATTGGAACAGGTCACTCGGACGGACGCCGCCGGGATGTTTGCATTTGGCTGGAGTCGCGCCGGTGCCGCTACGCTCTCGCTAAAGCGGCTTGGTTATTCTCCAAGCGCCATTCAACTCGACGTGACTAATGCGAGCGTCACGGAAAATATCGAAGCCACCATGAAGGAAGTCGTACGCGCGCTGCCAAATGTGGTGGTCGTCGAAGAGAAAAGGCGGCTTCACGAGTTTGAGGAGCGTCGTCACCGCCATGCCTCGGGTCAGTTCATAACCGGGGAAGAGATCATGAAAGCACACCCGCAATTCTCGAGTGATGTATTCCGGAGAGTCGGTGGTGCTTCGCTAAGACGAGGTCGCTTCGGGAACGCCATCCGTTTGCGCGGATGCCGCCCGAAGCTCTGGATCGACGGCATTCCGCTGCGGGATGTCGAGTTGGACGAAGTAGTGGATCCATCCCAGATTGCCGGACTCGAGGTCTATGCTTCCACCGCCGGAATCCCCCCTGAGTATATGGACAGGGAGCCCCGCCCCTGTGGGGTGATCCTCGTCTGGACGCGAATCGAGTAGCGCGGCAGTTGACCGCTTAACAAAAGAAAGGCCCCCGGTAAACTCCAGGGGCCTTTCTGAATTTGGCGCAACGAGCGGCTAAGCTTTTCTGTCGAGGCAGCCTTGGTACTTCGGGTTGTTCTGCTCCGCAACCGGCACAATGAGGAACTTGTCAGTGCCGTAGAGGCCACCCTTGTAATAGGGCCCGTTCGGGAAAATGGTATTCTCATCCCGGGCGAAGCCACCCTCGCTGACTGGACGCACGAGACGACGCATATCTGCAAGCCGGTGAGCGGTGCTCCACAACCAGAAGGCGCGCTCACGGAAGAGAAGATCTTCACGAGCAGCCTGCGTGGTAGGAAGAGTCAACGGCGGAAGCGAGCCCGTCAACAACGGCACCGTCGGGCAACCCGTCACTTGTACCGTGGCGCTGCACGGATTCGATGTCTGCTTGAAGGTTGGAAAGTTCGCCCTCAGAAAGTTCAGCTTGGCGAGAAAGGTCGTCGTATTGCCTTGACGCAGAGCGGACTCCGCCTCGATGAGTCTGGCTTCCGTCCCCATGACGATGTCAATGTCCGCGTCCCGGGTCGGCCAATTGAGCTGAACGAGGAAGCTGCCCGAGCCGAACCGCTGATCGAAGGAATTGGCGCGCGTCTGACCGGGGTCAAAGAGTTTGCAGGTGGCGCTTCCGCCGATGCAGATAGGAACCCGCGGATCGTTGGCTGTCTGCGGATTCAATCCGAGCGGACCTTCGTTTTGCGCCGGCATCCAGCGGCCGGCACTATTGTTCAACGCCCAGATCTGATTATCCAGAATCGTCTGGGAGTAGGACATCGTGAACCTGAAGTTATCGGGCACTGCAGCCGCGGTGACGACCGCGCCCGCCTGGACAAAATCACCCAGATCCAGAAGCACGCGGCCCTTTTCAATGGCCGCCATCCACTTCACCGTATCGCCGCGCGCGACACCGGTTGCCGTATTTGCGGTCGCGCTATCGAACGACTTGAGAGCGCGATTGTAGATCTGGACGTTGGTCTCAGGATCGCCGTAAAGAATGTTGTTCGCGGAGTCCACAAAGCTGATAGGCATGCCGTTACAGAAATTTTCCGCAATGGTCATTTCCGCCCAACCCCTGACCCAGAACATTTGCCCGACATCCGAGACTGAGGTTGGCGAATACTGCCTGATCTGAGGAATCGCAAGCAGCGCCTGGAAACGCGTGCGCTGTAGTCCGCGCGCCTCGAGCGTCATCGCCGAATTGGTGAGGGTAATGGCCCGCGAGTCGACCTCGTCACGCTGCACGAATGTATCTGTAGAGCGCCATTCATCGGCAAGCGCGCCACTAAAGTGGAAAATGCCTTCGTTCAGGGAACCGCTCCCTTGAAGCCCGCCGGTAATGTCGGAAAGCCGGCCAAGCGCACCGATTCGCAGGGCTTCCGCGGATTGGATCGAGCCGAGATTACCCGGATAAACGATATCCGGATCAGTGATGGTCAGCACCTTATCCTTGCTGCACCCGAGAAAAAGAGAAACGATTCCGATTATGCATGCGCGCCTGACGTATGGCTGCAGCGTGAATTTCGACATGAGTAATTCCCTATGGTATGCGCGCAAGTTTAGAATCCGAAGTTGAAGCGGAGCGTGTAGTAACGGGGCGGCGGAACGGCCTGGAAGGGATCCTGAATTTCACCTTGTGCTCCAGCCGCAGCCTCTGGGTCGATTCCGGTGAACTGCGTCCACGTCTTCACGTTCCGGATGGCACCCGTGATGCTAAGGCGGTCAGCCCGAATGAACTTGTGTTGAATCCAGCTCGCCGGCGGAGTAAATGTGAGGGCGAGTTCACGCAGCTTGGTGTACTCGCCATTTTCCCAAAACCCCCCCTCGGTCCTTGAGGGGTGTTCGCGCAGCGCGGCGACTCTCGACTGCTCGGCTAGCGAAGCCTGTGGCGTAAGGCCAAAGCAATTGAGCCGTTGATTGCAGCGGATGCGCTCGTTCGAGTTTTTGAGGACAAAGCGGCCTTTATGGTCGAATGCCGCGGTGGCTCTGAACATGTTGTTCCAGAGATCCAGGCCAGGCTCGAAGGTCAGCTCAAGAGCCGGTGAAGAGCGCCCAAGATAAACCGCGGAATCGCTGACCACGACTTCGTTTCCAGTGAGGATGCCGTCGTGGTTGATGTCGTTGTAGCCGAGAATCTTCCGGTTCCATACTCCAAACAGGGGATATCCCGGAATCTCTCGTATATCCTGACCGACGATTGGCGGCACGTTGCCGAGTGAGAGAAGCTTGTTGCTGTTGTTCGAGTACCCAAGATTGGCGTCGAATCCAATCATTCGCGTCTGGATGATCTGAGCGCGGACGCTCGCCTCGAATCCGGTGTTCTGAACCGCTCCAAGGTTTTCAAAACGCGAAGCAGAAATTCCCGCCGAGGGCGGCAGGATTCTCGACACGAGCGCGTCCTTCGTCCGCTTGTGGTAGGCGGTAAGCGTAATGGAAGCTCGATTGTTGAATAGGTCGATATCGAGGCCACCCTCTACTTCCGTCGCGCGTTCCGGCTTGAGATCGGGGTTACCGATGGCGCTGAACAGCACGGCTGGTACACCGGCATCCGCGATGTTAACGCGCGGACCGGTGTAAAAGAGGAGCGCATCGTTCGCGCCAGGCGAAGTTCCCGACTGTCCGTACGCTGTGCGCAGGCGTAGCTGGTCAAGGAAGCCGAAGTGCGGAAAGAATGGCTCCTCGGAAATGACCCAGGAAAGACTCGCCTTCGGATAGGCGACAATGGAAGTCCGTGTCCCGAATGCACTGTTGTTGTCAGCGCGGACGGCACCGGTCAGGAAGAGCCGGTCGTGGATGGAGAATGTCTGCTCGACAAAAGAGCCGAGGGTGACCTTGTAATCCGAAACTTCGTTGGCGAAGAAAACGCCGCCCTGGCTGACGCTAGTGGCCGTCGGGGGGAGAATTTCGCCCGTGGCGCCATTCCGCTCAAAAATCTGGCGGTAATACTGCGCACCGACCGTCGTCTTGGAACCGATCGCCGGGTTTAGGTGGAACTGAGCCGTAGTGTTAACGTCGGCGGTGTAGTCGAAGAAGTTCGTGCGGTTGTTGATCTTAAATCCGAGGCGGGTCGTCCCAAAGTCAGAGCATTCGCCCTGACGGCAGATATCGGAGTCCACGCGATTCGTATAATCGATTCCGAAATTTCCGCGCACCGACATCCACGAAAGCGGGCGCCAGTTCGGAGTGATGCTTCCAATGAAGCGGTTGACGTCCTGTTTGACCGTCTCCTGGAACATGTCGCCTGGTGTGAAGGCTCTGTAGCCGTTCAACGGCAGGGTGGTGCCGGAAATGCAGCACTGCGTTCTGTACCCGGGTCCGCCGTATGCGCTCGACGTCAGTCCGGTGGTATTGTTTTCGGTTTGCGGCAGCCGCTGCGAGCTGGAAATGAAGGCGGACGAAACGGCGATGTCAGCAAGCTGGGAAAGCTGAAGATTCATGTTCGCGCGGAAACTGGCGCGGGTAAGCGCATTCGGGCGAAGCTGCGCACCCGGAATTACGCCCCCCTTGTTCTTCGCAAGCAGTCGGGGAATATCGAACTGCGGAACCTTGTATACGCCCTGCTCTCCATTGTAGCTGCCCTGCAAATAGTAGCGAAGAGCTTCCGTACCACCGGAGAGGTCTGCGCCGTACTCTTCTTCGTAGGCCGGGGCAAGAGGAGTCGTTTCCTTGTTCGCGAACAGATTGAACGCGGCGACGCTGTCCACGAGACAGGTGCCGTTGGAGATGTTCGCGGGGAGGCAGTTGCCGCCATTCGTGCGCGCGAGCGTTCCAGTCGGAGTATGTCCGAACACGGTATACGCGGTCGGATACGTGTTCCTGTCCACGACGCGGCCACGCTGAACGTAAACGTTACCCTTGGCGCGGCCAACTCTGCCGCGCTTGGTGGTGATGACGATTACGCCGTTGGCGGCGTCGGTTCCATATAGGGTTGAGGCGGAGGGACCCTTGACCACTTCGAAAGTCTCGATCTGGTTGGGGTCGATGTCGCTCAGGCGGCTCGGAGACGAACCACCAATTCCGATGCTCGACGATCCAGTCGAAGCCTCCATCCGGATGCCATCGATGATGAAGATCGGGTCATTGCTTAGCGAAAGACTGTTCTGACCACGGATACGGATGCGCTGACCTGTTCCAGCCATCGTTCCGGCCAACACCTGGACACCGGGGGTGCGGGCATTGAACAGATCGGTGATGTTGGTGATCGGCTTGGTCTCGACGACTTTCGAGGCGATCACTTTCGGAATGTCATTTCCGACTTCGACGCTGCGCGTCTGGCCGGTGGCAGTGGTCACCACCTGCTCAAGCTGAACCGCGACCGACGCAAGCGTGAATTCGGTGCGCGACGTGCCTCCCGAAGTGACCGCCACCGTCTGCTTCTGGGCCGCGTGACCGAGGGCAAGTACACGGAGCTCGGCGGCGCCTGCTGGCACTCCGCGAAGAATGAATGTGCCGTCATCCCGGGTTGCCGTGGCGATACTCGTTCCCGTCACAATAACCCGCGCACCGGGAATGGGTCGCCCCGTGCCCTGCTCGCGCGCTATACCGGTGACGGTTCCCGTTGGCTGTTGAGCGTGCGCAACCATCGGCACGATTGCCAGGAAACCAGCGATGAGGATCCTTCTAACTGAACAAATCATATTCATATCCCCTCTCAGGACGAATGAGCGAACGGTGATTTTTGTTTCGGTTACTTGACGATCAGGGTGCCGGTGGCGCCGTTGGTCGTATTTGTGAACGTGTACGTGCCCGGCGTGGTAAAGAGGCGCGACTGGCTACCGCTGCACAGTGGGCCGTTTGCCGTTCCCGCAGCGCCAGTGCCGATGTTGCCCGTAAGACCGCCAGTGGTGCTCGCCTTCGCCGCTGTCGGGTCGGCAAAGGTGACATTGAAACAGACCGTGTCGTTCGGTGTCGTCGTCGGGTCAAAGGTACCTGAGACAACGGACCACGTCACAACCGCTCCCCCTCTCCCTTCAATCACTCCCTGAGTGGCCGAAACGGTAAGCGTGCTTGGGAAGAAAATGATCGGGAAGCCGAGAGTCGTTGACGATATGGCCTGTCGGATGAAGAAAGTGGCGAGCACCGGATCGGTCACGGTAATGGCGAAGGTCGCCGTTTTGGTAACGCCTCCGATCGTTTTCACCGCGGTGATGATGGCGGTGCCAGGCTCGACGCCGGTAATGATTCCCGTCGCGCCGATGGTCGCAATCTGCGGGTGGTCGGAGTAGAACTGCGGGCGCCCGACGTTCGTGCCGGTGATAGTCGCCGCCCGCTGCGTCGATATAGTGGCGCCAGCCCCGTCCGTGAATGTCACGAGCAGCGTGTCAGTCGTACCCGCTCCCACCGTAGCACGGTTCGCCGTGAGCGTCATTCCGCCGAACGTGAGTGCAGCCGGCGTGATGGTGAAGAGCGTCGTATCCACTTTCGTCACGGAAATTTGTCCGCTTCCGGTGGCCGGAATGTCCTGCAGAGTGGCGATGATATTCGCCGTGCCGGCCCCAACTGCCGTTACAACGCCTCCGGCGCTGACCTTGGCGACGAGAGTATCAAGCGAAAAATATGTGGCCGTGCCCGGAACCGGCACGACATTCCCAGGCGTCAGAACGTTGCAGCTGTCGATCGTCGGACACGCCGCGTTGTCGTAAGCCGTCACCGACAGCTGCTGACTTTGGCCGACGCCGAGACTTGCGGACTCGGGAGTAAGACGAACGGCGTAGAAGCTGGAAAGGGAGGTTGGTACACCGGTGAATTTGTCGGTGTTGCATGCGACAAATAGAATGGCAAGGCAGATCGCACCAAATTTTTTCATGAATTTCGCCCCTAATAGGGTTACAGACGGGAATGTGGACGGAGAGGCCGCCACCATAGCTATCCTAGTAAACAAATGAAGTCAAGCGCAAACTCCCCCTAAACTGCGAGGATTTCCCTTTCAACCAGCGACTGCGCGCTCAGTCACCACTCGCACTTGATTGTCGAGCACTTGAAGGAAACCGCCCTCCACCTTGAAGCGCCGGTTTGTAGAGCCACCGAGTCGAAGCTCGCCCTTCCCGAGCACCGCCATCATCGGCGCGTGCCCGGTGAGAATTCCAACTTCGCCGTCATACGCGGGCGCAACGACGGAATCCGCTTCGCCCTCGAAGAGCACGGATTCCGGCGAGATGACCGAGACTTTTAGCACGCGTTATCCCTGCATCTGCTTGGCTTTCTCGACGACGCCGTCGATTCCGCCCTGCATGTAGAACGCCTGCTCCGGGTACTGATCGAACTCTCCGGCGACGAGCCGCTCGAACGAAGAAATCGTCTCCTCGAGCTTTACGTACTGACCCGGCGTACCGGTGAACTGCTCGGCGACCGCGAACGGCTGCGACATGAAGCGCTGAATGCGGCGCGCGCGTCCTACGACGAGCTTGTCTTCCTCGGAAAGCTCATCCATTCCGAGAATGGCGATGATGTCCTGCAGCTCCTTGTAGCGCTGGAGAATTCTCTGCACGCCGACAGCGGCGTTGTAGTGGCGCTCGCCGATGAACTGGGCATCGAGAATTCGCGACGACGACGCAAGCGGATCGACGGCGGGATAGATGCCGAGCTCCGTGATCGCGCGTGAGAGCACGACGGTCGCGTCGAGGTGGGCGAACGCGGTCGCCGGAGCTGGATCCGTGATGTCGTCGGCGGGAACGTAAATAGCCTGCACCGATGTGATCGATCCGGTCTTCGTCGAGGTGATACGCTCCTGAAGATCGCCCATCTCCGTCGCCAGCGTCGGCTGGTATCCTACGGCGCTCGGCATTCTGCCGAGAAGCGCAGACACTTCAGAGCCGGCCTGCGTGAAGCGGAAGATGTTGTCGATGAACACGAGCACGTCCTGGTTCTCGACATCCCGGAAATACTCGGCGACGGTGAGACCGGTGAGACCTACTCGCAGTCTCGCTCCCGGCGGCTCATTCATCTGGCCGTAGATGAGCGCGACGTTGTCGAGAATGCCCGCTTCCTTGAACTCGAGATAGAGATCGTTTCCTTCGCGCGTGCGCTCACCCACTCCGCAGAACACGGACTTTCCGCCGTGCCCCTTCGCGACGTTGTTGATGAGCTCCTGAATAACGACCGTCTTACCTACTCCGGCGCCGCCGAATAGTCCGATCTTTCCACCCTTCACGAACGGGGCGATGAGATCGATGACCTTGATGCCCGTCTCGAAGATCTCCGTCTTGGGCTCGAGGTTGGCGAACAGCGGCGCGGCACGGTGAATCGGCCACCGCTCCACGTCGTCCGGAATCGGGGCGCCATTATCCACAGGATTGCCGATGACGTTGAGGATTCGGCCGAGGGCGGCGTTTCCGACTGGCACCGTGATCGGCGAGCCGGTGTCGATGACGTCCATGCCGCGCACGACGGCGTCAGTAGTGGACATCGCTACGGCGCGGACTTGGTTGCGGCCGATATGCTGCTGAACCTCGACGGTCACGTCGATGTCCGCGCCCGACTCGGCTTTTCCCTTGATCCGTAGCGCGTTGTAAAGCTCAGGCAGCTTATCCGGCTCGAACTCGACGTCGAGCACGGGCCCGATGACCTGAACCACTTTTCCGATATTGATCTCGTTAGCGACAGCGGTTGCCATTTTTTATCCCTGTAATGCAGCAGCACCGCCGACGATCTCGGCGATCTCCTGCGTGATCTGCGCCTGACGGGCGCGGTTGAAAGTGCGGCGCAAGACGTTGAGCATCTCGCCTGCATTGTCCGTCGCGCTCTTCATCGCGTTCCGCTGAGCGCTGTAGAATCCAGCGGTTGTCTCGACGAGCGCCTTGTAAACGCTGTTCCGCACGTACGACGGAAGCAGCTCCGTAAGAATCGCATCAGCGGACGGAAGCAGGATGTAATCCGGGCGCGCTCCCTCAACCTTCGGGGGAGTGACAGGCAGAATCGTCTGGGTGACGGGCGGCGTGGAGAGCGCGGACTTGAAAGTGGCGTAGACGACGTGAACAGCATCGAGCTCGCCGTTGGCGAAGCGATCGATCAGCTCATCGATGAGCTCGCCGGCGTTTTCGATCGATGCACGATCAGGCACGTCGATGTAGCTCTTTGCGACCGTTCTGCCGACATAGCGGAAATACCCGAGACCCTTCTTGCCGACCACGTGAAGCTCGACGTCAACCTTCTCGCCGTCGAGACGCGCGAGGAGGTTGCGCGCTTCCTTGATCAGGTTTCCGTTGAACGCGCCGGCCAGACCGCGGTTCGAAGTGAGAACGAGCACCGCCGCGCGCTTTATCTCCGCCGGCTGACGCAAAAGCGGAAAACGCTCGGCGAGATCGGGTGTGTACAGATTGGAAATGATGTCCGTCAGCGAAGAAGCGTAGGGACGCGCCGCAACGACACGATCCTGCGCGCGCTTCATCTTCGACGCCGCCACCATCTCCATGGTGCGCGTGATCTTCCGCGTGTTCTCCACGGATTTGATTCGCCCCTTTAGCTCCCGACCCTTTGCCATGCGTTACCTATGCGGCGCGGTTAGCGCGCGGCGGTCTGCTGAGACCGGGAGTTGTTGAAGCTTTCGATCGCTGACTTGAGATCCGCCTCGACTTCCTTGGTGAGCTCCTTTCCAGTCTTGATCGTCTCGCCAACCTGCGCCTTCTGTGTCCGCATGTAATCGAGGAAGTCGCGCTCCCAAACCTTGAGCTCGTTCACCGGGATGGCATCGAGGAAGCCGTTGGTCACGGCGTACACGACCATCACCTGTTGCTCGACCGGCATCGGGCGGAACTGCGGCTGCTTCAGAACCTCGACCGTGCGCGCTCCGCGCTCGAGCTGCTTCTTCGTCGCGGCGTCGAGATCCGACGCGAAGGACGCGAAAGCTTCGAGCTCACGGTACTGCGCGAGATCGAGACGCAAACGACCGGCAACCGACTTCATCGCCTTGATCTGCGCCGCGCCACCGACGCGGGAAACCGAGATACCGACGTTGATCGCGGGACGGACGCCGGAGTAAAAGAGATCTGCCTCAAGGAAAATCTGGCCGTCCGTGATTGAGATCACGTTCGTCGGGATGTAGGCGGAAACGTCACCAGCCTGCGTCTCGATGATGGGCAGCGCGGTGAGAGAGCCGCCCGGCTTGAGAATGGTGGTTCCGTCAACCACTTCGTCGTCATTGCGCAGCTTCGCGGCGCGCTCAAGGAGACGCGAGTGGAGATAAAAAACGTCGCCGGGGAATGCTTCACGTCCCGGAGGACGGCGAAGGACCAGTGAGAGCTGGCGGTACGCCGCGGCCTGCTTCGATAGATCGTCATAGACGCACAGCGTGGGCATTCCCTCGTTGTACATGAAGTACTCGGCCATCGCGCAGCCCGAGTAGGGCGCGATGTATTGCATAGGCGCCGGATCAGCAGCGCCAGCGACGACGACGATGGTGTATTCCATCGCGCCCGCTTCGCGCAGCTTTTCAACGACGGAGGCGACGGTCGAGTTCTTCTGACCGATGGCGACGTAAACGCAGATGACGCCGGTTCCCTTCTGATTGATGATGGTGTCGATAGCGATCGCCGTCTTTCCAGTGCCGCGGTCGCCGATGATCAGCTCGCGCTGACCACGACCGATCGGAATCATGGAGTCGACAGCCTTGATACCGGTTTGGAGCGGCTCTTTAACGGGCGTACGAACGATGATTCCGGGCGCTTCCGACTCGACCTTTCGAGTGAACTTCGTTTTGATCGGACCGCGGTCGTCGAGAGGCCGGCCGAGCGGATCCACAACGCGTCCGACGACCTCGTGGCCCACCGGCACCTCGAGCACGCGCGCGGTGCGGCGAACCTCATCGCCTTCCTTAAGCTGCAAATAGTCGCCGAGGATGACGGCGCCGATGTTGTCTTCTTCGAGGTTGAGGGCGAGGGCGGTGATCTTTTCGCCCGTCTCGGAGGAAGTCACCTCGAGCATCTCGCCGGCCATCGCTTTGGCGAGGCCGTAGATGCGGGCGATTCCGTCCTTTACTTCCAGAATGGATCCGACTTCTTCGACGTTTAGCTCGCCGAGGTCGGCAGCCTCGATTTCGCGGAGAAGGATGTCCTTGATTTCGCCGGGACGCAGTATCGTTTCAGTAGCCATAATCGGGTTCGTTTAGACGCACAAAGGGGCTGCTTTTTTCGCTTGTGAAATTTATCACAAGCGAGTTATTGCCACAAGAACTGGCAGAAAATCACCCGCGGCTGCGCGTCCTGCCTTGGGCGAAACGTTCAATCAGATCCACCGCGCGAAGGCGGGCTAAAGACGCGGGCCTCGTGCCGGAAATCCGCCCGGCTGCGACGGCCAAATGCGACGAGGAAGCAAAACCAAGCACTTTCGCCACGTCGCGAACGTCGTAACCGGGGTTCTTCGCCAGCTCGGCGGCGGCGAGGAGGCGGACGAGATCGATCACGCGTTTGAGGTTTGGCGCGCCGCCCACCGCGAATTTTCGGCTCAGGTGCTCACGGCTCAGCCCTAACGCCTCGGCAAGTAAGGAGGTCGTAACAGACGTTCCGGCAAAGGAGACGATCATCCGCCAGGCATCGACCTGGACCGGAGTAGCGAGTCCGAGCGACGTGGGCGGGACGGCAAGCGCCCGGCGGAACCGTGACGAGAAGCATCGCGAGAGTACCAGCTGCCGCGCGACTGGCTCATCCACCCCTTCGACCAGCGCATCGACGAACCCGGCAGCGATCGCGCGCGCCAGCACAGGTATATCAGCCGGGCGGAGGTGAATGACCGCGAAAAAGGGGACGCTCGGAAACTCGCCGGCGAGCGCTGCCGCCTGCCAGGTGGCCTCGTCCGCTTGCGCAACGTCGACCAGCGCCGCGTCCACGAGGTGGTCGCGGAACGCGGCGGACATCTCGTTGGGATTGGCGGTGAAAACCAAACGCCATCGCTTCCTCGGAAAGAGCTCCCGGATGCGGAGCCGCGTCTTCTCATGCGTTACATAAACAGCGATAGTCGGGACGAACCCCGAGTGGGCCGCGGACGCCACTCAGACGCCGGCCACTACTGAATCAACGGAGGGACGGCCCTCGATGAACTGACACACAATTGGGTCATTCGCGTGACGAATCTCGTCCACCGTTCCGACCTGCCTCACCTTCCCCTCGTAGAGCATGGCGATGCGCGAGCCCACTTTGTACGCGCTGTTCATGTCGTGGGTGATGACGATGCTCGTAACCCCGAGCTTTTCGCGCAGGCGGATCATGAGCCCGTCGATGACGGCGCTGGTGACCGGATCCAGCCCGGTGGTCGGCTCATCATAAAGGAGATACTTCGGTCGCCGCGCGATGGCTCTCGCGATACCGACGCGCTTGCGCATTCCGCCTGAAAGCTCCGCCGGAAATTTTTCTTCGACGCCGGGAAGGTCGACCAACTCGAGCGCCTCCGTGACGCGTGCGGAAATCTCGGGGGGAGAAAGCCTTCCCTCTTTCCTGAGTCCCATCGCGACGTTGTCGCCGATGGAGAGCGAATCGAAGAGCGCGGCGAATTGGAAGACGTAGCCGATATTCGAGCGCAGCCCATAAAGCTCGTCTCGCGAGAGCGTCGGTACCTCGAGCCCGTCCACCCATACGGTACCACAATCGGGCTCGAGCAAGCCAACGATGTGCTTGATGGCTACCGATTTTCCCGTCCCGGAGTAACCGATGATTACCATCGTCTCGCCTTCCGCGACGTCGAGCGTGAAGCCGTCTAAAATCTTGAGGTCGCCGAAAGATTTGTGAACATCGACGAGCTTGATCAATCGAGGCCCGCGCATTCGCGCGTTTTCGGGTGCATTCGAAGAGGGTTCACGATGTAAGAATTGTGACTTGAGGACCAAAAAGCAAAAGGGGCGAGCTTTCGCTCACCCCCTTCTTTTTCAAAGCACTTGGTACGCTTACGCCGCGAAGCTCCCCAGAGCGCGGCCGACATCGCCTTCCCGCAGGCGCTTGAGAGCGCGGTCACGCAGCTGGCGGACGCGCTCGCGCGTGACGCCGAGGAGCGAGCCGATTTCCTCCAGCGTGTGCTCCCGTCCACCTTCGAGACCGAAATAGAGACGGAGCACCTTCGCGTCCCGCGGCGGGAGCGTCGAAAGAGCCGCTTCGATTTCGTCGTTAAGGAAGCGGTTCATTGCCTCCTCTTCGGTGTCCGGCATCTCGTCCGCGACGAAGCGCTCGATAAGGGAGCGATCGCCTTCCGGATCCATGGGCGCGTCGAGCCGGACGTCGCCCGTGTTGAGGGCGGCGAGCGACTGAACGACATCCACCGACAGACCGGTGAGCTGCGAGAGCTCCTCGGGAGTCGGCTCACGACGCATCTTCTGGCGGAGAATTTCCGACGCCTTGATGATCCGCGAGAGATCGGCTGTGCGATTGAGCGGAACGCGCACAGTGCGGCCCTGACGCGCCAACGACGAGAGAATGGCCTGGCGGATCCACCACACCGCGTACGAGATGAACTTCACGCCCTGATCGGGATCGAATTTGCGGGCAGCGGTGAGCAGACCGACGTTGCCTTCGCCGATGAGATCGATGAGGGGCATGCCGCGGTTCTGGTACTTCTTTGCGACGGAGATCACAAAGCGCAGATTGCGCTGCACGAGCTCCTGGAGCGCATCGGCATCGCCCGCGCGAATGCGGCGGGCAACTTCGATCTCTTCGTTTCCCTTGAGGAGCGGATAGGTGCTCACCTCATAGAGATACTGATCGAGAATGTCCCGCTCGGGCTCGCTCGGCGCGATTCCAGCGATGGCCGTCTTGCGACGGCGCTTTACTTCAGCCATTGAAAACCACCTCGGGGACTGCGAGTAAAAGTCATTGCATAGCGCGGCCTTGTAGGCGCGCTGTTGCGTCAATTAATTGTGTTCACCGGCGGCTCGAATCGCGGCAGCTAAATGCGGGCGGCGCAATCGAAAAATCGGTTTAAAGAAGCGCTGCAAGATATCGGCCGCAGGCGAAAAATCCAGGACAATTTCTTGACTTCGATTCTACCCTTGGATATCCTTCGCGGTTCCTCGCCAAACATACATTTGCCGAGGGCGCCGGGGGTGTAGCTCAGTTGGGAGAGCGCTTGAATGGCATTCAAGAGGTCAGGGGTTCGATTCCCCTCACCTCCATGGCAGCAGGAAGGGGAAAACCGCAACAGAAACAGAATACGACACCCGGATAGCCTACCGCGGTCCGCGAACAGCGGTCCGCTAAACGCGATCCGCGATAAGCTTGTAGTATTTTTTGTCAGTAGCAGTGCCCGCGGGAATAGCTCAGTTGGTAGAGCACAACCTTGCCAAGGTTGGGGTCGCCGGTTCGAGTCCGGTTTCCCGCTTAAGAGGGCGGTTAGCTCAGTTGGTTAGAGCGCCACGTTGACATCGTGGAGGTCACAAGTTCGAGTCTTGTACCGCTCACTGCAGTACTGAAGTGTTATGCTGCAATGCGCGCCCGTAGCTCAATTGGATAGAGCATCTGACTACGGATCAGAAGGTTGGGGATTCGAGTTCCTCCGGGCGCATAAGAAAAAGGGACGGCTTAGCGCCGTCCCTTTTTCGTACCCCTCGGCCGCGCTTTACATGCCCCAGCTGAGCCGTGCGTACACGAATCTTCCGTTGAAGCCGAACGGCGAGATTCCGTTGTAGGGGAGATTCCCGCTGATGCTGTTACCGGCGATCTGCTCGTCGGGGTACTTATCGAACAGGTTGTCGGCGCCGAGTGTGAAGCGCAGCTCGGGCAGCAGCTTGTAGGTCGCGCTCAGATCGGCGATCCATTTCCCCCTGAATTTCTGGTCGAAGGCGGTGTTGGTAGCGTTGTTGCGAAAGCCCACCTTTCCAAAACGGTTTGTGTGAGCCGTAACGTTCAGCCGGTTGAGGGTGTGATCGATAGTCGCATTCACATTGTCATGCGGCTGGCCCACCTCGATACGGCCCTGCTCGATTCGATCAAAGAGAACCGCCTGCTGAGTTTCCAGCAGGGCCGGAGTCTTCGCAATCCGGGTGACTTTCGTCTTGGTGCGGTTGTATCCGGCGGTGAACCGCGTCACACCCGACTTGCCCATGTCGAGAACGTATCGGCCCACAAGGTCCAGGCCCTTCGTGCGCGTATCGATCGCGTTGGTGAAGAAGCGAGCCCCGTTGACGCCCGGGAATCCTTGCCCTGCGAGGAACGTCGTGATTGCAGCGCCCTGAAAATTCCCTGACAGGACGATCCTGTCCCGGATCGTGATGTTATACAGGTCCGCGGTGAGCGACACGGTTGGCAGCGGCGCGAGCGCCAATCCGAGACTTCTGTTCACCGACTTCTCGGCTCTGAGGGGCTCTGCTCCCAGCGCCTTGGCGGGGCCGCTCGTAACCGGGAAGGTGCGACTCTCGACCGGCGTCGCCACACCGTTCACGATGAGAAAGTTCGTTGCGGTGGATGCGAAAAATTCCTGCCCGAGCGACGGCGCCCGAAAACCGCTCTGCACCGCTCCTCTTAGCGCGACTCCCCGCACAATTTCCAGCCGGGTGCTCACCTTCCCAGTCGTGGTCGAGCCGAAATCACTGTAGCGCTCGGATCGGCCGGCGATCCCGACAAGCAGTTTTTCGAAGGGGTTCGTCTCTAGATCGGCGTAGCCCGCGAAGTTAGTGCGGCTGTTGTCGCTGGCGTCAGTCGGTCGGAATCCGGAAAAAACCTGAGCCCCGGGGGCCGGCTGGCCTCCCATTTTGGGACCATCGAGAATCTTGACACCGCCGTCGATATACGAGTTCGGCTCACCGGCGCCGATGCCGTATGAGTCGCGACGGAACTCCGTGCCAATGGCGACGTTGAGCGGTTTGGCGAACGCGCTCACGGCTACCTGCCTCACCAGATCCAAATTGCCGATGAGCTGGCCGATTCTCAACGTTCCGGCGTAGAACTCCGTTGGACTAGCGGCACCAAGCGTCGCGTTATTCGTGTTGGTAATGTCGAAACGGAAGGAATTGTGGCCGTAATTTCCGCTCAAGTCGTATTTCCATCCGAGCGCGTCGCCCTTGAGGCCGAGGGTGCCCGCTAGATCGTTGATGGTGCTGTTGATCAGCGGTAGAAATCCGTTGGGATAAATCGCTCTGACCGTGTTGTCACCATTCGGTAGCCGCCAATTCCCCGCGCCCTGGCCCTTTCGGCGCGACCCGCCGCCGAATGCGTACACCTGCGCTCCGCCGGCGAACGACGGCAGCGCCCCGTTTACGAAGCCGGCGACGTCATTCACGTGCGCGTCACCCTGCCTGAAGTGGATGTCGGTGAGGAACGATGGGTCGATGTTGCGACGGTCGCCCGGGAAATATTGGGTACGCTTGTCGGCTCGCGCCCTGTTGGTGGATCCGCGATTATTGTATTGACCGGTGAGGTGGACGAAGCCGCTGCCGCCGAAATTCAACCCCGTGCCGACATCTACCGATGCGACGTCGCCGTCGGTAAATCGGTGTGATCCGGTGCTCCTCGTGTCGAACGTCGTGTAATTCGAGCCGAGTTCGACCGAAGCCTCGGTTTTTGGATCGCTCTTTAGGATAATGTTGATCACGCCGGCAATGGCGTCGGAACCGTACTGCGCCGCGGCTCCGTCGCGCAGAATCTCGACCCGCTCGATGGAGCCGGAGGGAATCGCGTTCAGATCAGCGCCGGTCGATCCGCGACCGATGGTTCCGTTGACATTCACAAGGGCGCTGGTGTGCCGCCGCTTGCCGTTGACGAGGACGAGGACTTGATCGGGCCCAAGACCCCGTAGCGTCGAGGGGCGGATGTGATCGGTGCCGTCGGCAATCGACGGGCGCGGAAAATTAAACGACGGGGCCAGCATCTGAATGATCTGGCTTGTCTCCACGTGGCCTGTCTGCTGCATCTCGAGCGGCGTAAGCACGTCGATCGGAACGGGCGACTTGAACACGGTGCGATCGCTTGTCCGCGTTCCCGTCACCACCGCCGCATCGAGCATCACCCCGCCCGTTTCAAGCGAGTAATCCTTCAACAGTGATTGTCCGGCCGCGACTTCGATGGTATCACGTACCGGCGCATACCCCACGTAATTGATGAGAAGCACATGCCGTCCGGCAGGCAGGGTAAGCCGATAAGACCCATCCTGTCTTACGACCGTTCCCTGCGTGGTGCCAATAATGGAAACGTGCGCACCGCCCAAACCTTGACTGCTAGCCCGGTCGGTCACGCGTCCGCTAATCGATGCCGGAGCGGCGCCAATCTGCGCGCTCGCTAATGACGGGAAGGCAGCGGCAGCTGCCAACGCCAGCGCGAGGCCAAAGCTACGAGAAAGTCGCGAAGGCTCCTGACTCCGAGTACGGTAGACTGACCGGGAAAACTTGAGCATGCGGGCCTCGGCAATTGGGGAGGGCAAAATTAAATGCCGCTAATCGGCGGCGACGGCGTTGCCAATACTCACTTCGGTACGATTTAATGCAATGAATCTTCCTCTCCGCATCAGTTAGCCTCGCAGATTTGCGATCGAACGCTTTACTGGCGGTCGCCAAGTCGTTTATTATGCTTGGCAGGCTCGGCGTCATGTCGGGCGTCTTATTTTCGGGGCGTAGCGTAGCCCGGTAGCGCGCCTGCTTCGGGAGCAGGAGGTCGCTGGTTCAAATCCAGTCGCCCCGACTGAGTAACTGACGGCTCGTCACGTATTTACGTGGCGGGCCGTTTTGCTTCCAAGGATCGTGTGTCAGTTTCTGTGTCAGTTTGTGGCGACCGAAGCGGCGCGATCTGTGACCTTCCGTGGCTCAGACATAACGGCAAGCATCGTGTCTCGGTCCGCTTGCTGATAACAACTGAGAAGCGTGTCGGTCCCTTTCCATCCTCCCGCCGCCGCAACATCGGTCACCGAGAGATGCTTTCTCTCACTCGCCCACTTTCTTCTGTAGGCGTGCCAGAGCGAGCCGTCTAGCTTCGCCAATGCTGCGTGCTCCTCTGCCTGTTGCAGCGCCTTCTGGAACACTTCCCGAGCCATAGGGAACGAAGCGTCAGCTTTCGACGGAAAGACAAGGCCGCCAAATGCTCCTCCCAACTTCACGCGAAACCGTTTGATCTCATCGAGAAGCGTTGACGGCACGGGCACCGTCCAATCCACTCGCTTCTTATCGGCGTCAGCTCGCCAGTGAATCGTACCCGCGCTGAAATCGAAATCATCCCAGCGCAGTTGTCTTATCGAGCCGATACGTCGGCCAGTGGCTTCTGCAAGGACCAAAGCAAGTTCCATCCTGCCCCAATGGCAACCATTGCTGTGGTAGATGTGAGCAAATCGCTGAAATGCCTCGCGCGCGGCTTGAAAGCGTTCCCACGTTGCGACTGGACGTTTGGGATTCTTCTCCCTCACACCTCGAATTCCTTCAAGCGGGTTCGACGCGAGCAGTCGCTGACCGCCGCGAACACGAACAGTTGTCGCCCACCGAAGCAGCGTTTTGAGAAGCCGGACCTCGACTTCGGCGGACCGTGCTCTCACGGGAGAAGTTTTCTGTCCATTCCCAAGCTCGATTCCACCGGCCATCCGCTTGGCGACAAAGGCGCGGACATCCGCCTCCGTGAAATGCCGAACGTCGGAATCCCTTCCGAAAAATGCGAGCACAATCTGCATGTGCGCCGCATCTTCCTTCCGCGTTCGTAGCTGATTGTCCAAGAACGCCGGACATTCGGCCTTGTAGCGGTCCCAAAGCTCTCCAAGCGGGGAAGCAGCATCTCGTACAATCGCTTCCTCTCGAAGCAGCGCGGCGAGCAAATCCTTGCCGAGCTTTTCTGCTTCGACTTTGTCAGCGGTCCCAAGCGCGCGGCGATCAACGCCGACGCCGGGAAGCCAGACTGACCTGTGAAACCCTCCGCCCTTCGTTCTCTCAAACAGCGTGACGCGGCAGCCCCTATTTCCGAGCGACCGTCGCCACTTCCCGTCTTTTAACTTCCACTCGTTTCGCCCCGGTTTCCGAATCGCCATTGTGGCAATCCTCCTTTACCGTCGGGCGCCGAGAGAACGGGCGTCGGCGTCAACATCATATGCTTGGCGAATACCGGTCGCTAGCTTCACTTTCTTCGGGCACTGGCTGACCTTCACGCGCGGGCTGCCTTTTCTCCCGTAGTTCATCAGCGAGCCTTTGCGGATAAGTCGCGAGAGATGGTCGGGCGTGTAGCCCGTAAGTTGCGCCGCGGCCGTCAACGACACTAACGGCTCGGCGGCGGCAACGTCCTCCAGATCGACAAGGACCTCATCGAGCAGCGTGGCTCCATCGACTAGCGCGCTGAGGCGGCGCAGCTCATTGCGGCGCGCCGTCCAGCGGCTTACGAGTTCGAAAGTAGTCACACCAACGCTCAGAATCGAATTCAGTCAGTCAGTTAATCGTCGTCCTCATCATCGTCATCTTCTTCCGCGTCAACTTTGTTTTGTCGTCGCACGTGGCGTAAAGAATTTCACTGATTTGCTCGTGAATCGATTCAAGCTGCCCGAAGAGCATGTAGTTCTCTGTTTCAAGCTCTGCTTTCGTTTTGGTCGGCATCTAAATCACCCCCTCACTGTTCGGGTGACTAACCCGATAGTCACCGTGAAATTCTTTCCGCTGCCTCCGTCGGGCCGGAGGTCGTGTCAATGTCGAGAACAGGAATACGGTTTACTCCCAGTCCGCCAGCGTATCCGTTACTTCGCGCTCCACTCGTTTTTCGGTCCAGTCGGGCTTCACTACTTCGGACAGATGATCTCGCACCTCTTGCAGCGCTGCCTCGGCAATGTCTGCGTCCCACTCCTCACGGTCATTGGTGCGTTTGTCCGCGAATGAATTGCCGTAGACATCGAAAGCCTTCGTGACGATTATCACGAGGACGCGAGCACTGATCCGCCGCTGGTCGTCGGCGCGTTGCCACGGCCAGCGCCTACTCCGGTCCCTCCGTGGAAGGAGCGCGAAGCAAACGCGGCCGCTGATCTGACCGTGACAAAACTTCGCATCGAGCAGCGAGATGAAATCCGACGCCACAATGAAGCGGAACAGCGGCGATTCGACGCGCAGTGCGCCGAAGAGGACCGTCGGGACGAAGAGATTCGCGCGAGAGCCGAGCAAGAGGCGGAGCGCAGCCGACAGTACAGTGCGCTCGAGAAATCCTTGCAGTCCATTCGGTCAACGTTGGGTTGGGAGCCACCGGCAGTTCGTGCGGAGGTCGAACGCTTCCTCGCCGACAATGCAACAGTAGGCGTGTCGATTCCGTGGATAGAGGCGGAGGCGCAAGCCATCCTCGATAGACACCAAGCCGAACGCCAAGCGGAAGCCCAGCGCGAGCGCGAGGCAGCGTACAAGAAACTTCAGGTAGCGGCGCAACAAGTGGCCGACGCCATACGGCTAGGGATGCTACTCCGCTGGCCACGAGATAGGTTCGCTGGCCACCGAGTGATCGCACGGCGGTCAGTTTCCCCTGCGCCTCCCAGCGCCGCAGGGTATCAATCGAAACTCCGGCGAGTTGCGCTGCCTGGCCGATGCGTACGTAGGTATCTCTAGGCATAACTGGATATTCCTCGGCAATCTCGCGGCGTGGCGTAGACCTAGCGCGCCGAAACCGGAGCGAGGCCATAGCCATACTTGGCGGCGAATCTCCGAAGACGGGATACGCGGATCATTGAAACTCCGTCAACGATGTCTTCCTTGAGCTTTCCGGCTTGCACCCATTTGTAAACGGCAACGCGCGAAACTGTCGGCCGCAGGATGCGAGACGCTTGAATCTGGGTGACGAAATCGTCAGGCCCGATAGGAAGCTCGAATATTTGGCCCCGTCGGGTTACTAATAGAAGGAACCCGCCATCTTCCGTTCCGTGCGCCTCGATTCCGTCGGCTCTGTAGTATGTCATGTGAATCCCTCCAAGTGAGTTGGCAGTATATGCTAACTCGTGGAGGCATGCAGGGGGGGCGGGGACCCGACTTGATTGTGCGCGGGCCACTGCGGTCTTTGCGTCTTCTCCGTTCTTTCCGCAGTATATCCCGTCGGGCAATAACCATTCGCGCGGCGCCTACACACCGGAGAATTCCAATGCGACATTGTTTCCTAACGGCACTAATACTCTGGTCTTTGGCGCTTACGCCGCGGTTACCGGCACAGACGCCGCTGCCTAACTACCCAGTCAGGGTGACGGTGCGCGACATCTCGGGTGAACGGCGACTCATTGGCCGCCTAACCGCTGTGACGCCCGATTCGCTAACACTTCGAGTTGCTAACGCGGCTTCGACGCTGGCCGTTGATCGGCGAACGGTGACTCGAGTTGAGCGCCAGCGCAGTGCCTCCATCGGTAAGCCGGCAGGCCTTGCATGTCTTGTATTGGGCGGCACACTCGCTCTGTTGGGATCGCAAGTCCACGAAACCGATTCGCCTGGCAGCAAGACGCGATTTGTTTTGGGTTGCGGGCTCGGCGCCTTAGGCGGGGCCGTGATTAGTCGCATGCGACGGCAATGGGAAGAAATCATTCTCTAACGCCGCTTCGCTCTCGGCTTCGCCACGAACTTTACCCCACCAAACCTGTAGCCACTAACCGCTGTGCGGATCAGCTCGCGTGCGTGAGTCTCGGACAGAGGCCCTTGGCTTTGCTAGAGTTTCCTCAAGGAGACTTGTATCCGGATCGCCGGACCCTGCACAACGTTGACTAAGACAGGATTTGGCTGTGAAGCGGGCACCTCATAGCCAGCAGGGGGCGTAATGCTGATTTTGCACTCTCCGACAACACCGCGTGTGCCGATTTCCCCCGATGCTGGTGTTGTCCCGCCATCCTGTAGTCCGTTTGCAAATGTGTATATCAACACCACGCCCGGGACTAGTTGTCCGTTCTGGTCTACCACTTTCACGAACACCACTCCTTGCGGATCGTCAAAACGCATGAGGCGTACGAACCGATAGGTATTTCCGAGATATGCAAAAGATATCGCAGGAGGATTTCCGGACGTTTCCTCCAGAGTAGCGCTGTAGGCGCCGCGACCCTTCATCGATTTGAACGAAAGGTTTGTGGAAGAATTAAAACTCCACGTCCCCACGTCATCGGCGCCGTAACCCACACCGGCCGGAATTGGCTGACATCCTGGGTCGATCGAGATGGTCCAGTCATACATCGGTAGAACGTCTGACCCCGCTTTACTAATTGAAAAGACCCCCTTCCGCACAGTCCGATTGCACCCTTGCTGCGGCGCAACAGGAATGGGGATCGCCAGGCCGTCGACCTGCGTCAGAACGTAGAACCCGCTGATTCGGTCTTGATCCTCCCTATTCGCCACGGTATTTGTACAGGAAGAGGGGGCCAGCAGGCCGAACACGAGCGCCGAGATGCATTTCCTCTGCGCTTTGGAAAATCGTGACTGGCCCGCGCACCGAGAGGGAGGCACTCAGAACCCGAATATTTTGAAGATACGTTTATACGGAGTTGCGTCGTCGGGCTTCGTTGGATCCCAACCCGAGAATACGTTGTCACTCCAGAAACATTCCTGTCCCGTGCGGGCAGCGTAGTACATCCAATCCGGCCCTTCCCAGCTCGTACACGGAATCAGTTGCGTCGCGACAATCTCACTGCCTGCGGGAACGTGGTAGTAGTTCCCGAGGTTTCGCGACGCCGGAGCCGGAATCTGGGTCCCGATATAGTCTCCGTGACAACTGTCCTGCCGCGCAAATGCTCCTGATTCGCAAGCCGCTCTATTGCGATAATTCGCGTGCTTATCCAGCGAAGACCAGATCCGCGGGAATGGGCCTTGGGGGTAATCCAAGTCGCCCCAGTAATACGAGTCGGCACCGCTCTGGTACTGGGGCGCCACGCCCTCTTCGGCTCCGAAATGCGCCGAAAGGGTTGCGTATAGAAGGCCCCACGTAGCCCCACCTGCGTTCGTTATTTCGAGCACGATGAACTCCGAGTCACCTTGGTGTTGGCGCGAGTCTTTCGAAACCCAGCAAAACTGGCAACCGCCGTCGTAGAGATATGAGAGAGCGTAAATAATCTGGATATTGTCAGGACGGTCAGGGTGTCTCGATGCGGCCCAATAGGGCTGCCGTTCCGGATACGACTCGTCGTTACCAATATTCAGCAGCGGTGCCAATCTCGAAGCGAGCTCCGCTTCACAGTCATCGCGTATGCGGTCATTATCGCGGTCGGTCGCGGCGTCCAGTGGGGATGTGTTCCCATAACAATAGTCTTTCGTCATTTCGGAGGACAACGTCGCCCCGCCACCACCGACGGCGGCAGGCGGAGGCACGTACGGGGGCGGATCACAGCTTGGGTCCGCTCCCGGGTCACCGCATGCAATAAAAAAGCTTATCGCCAAGCCTGAGCCGTTCGGCGATGCGGCTTTCTCTCTTTCAACCCTTTCTTTTCCACTCTGTCTCATTGCCGCACGCTCTTCAGCCGGCGTTGAGACCGTAGTGCGGTTGCGCGCAGGCGCAGCAAGCCTCAAGCGCTCAGGGTCAGGAGGGAAATCACGCTCTACAGGGCGAATGATCATGTAAGCGCGTGGCGAGTAGTGGAGCGTCCTGACCGATGTCGCATTCCCCCTAATATCATATCCTCGTTCCGAAACTCGTCCCGCCTCGTAGCGCTGCCGAAGAGTTATCCCGACCGCGGTAACGTCGATCTCAGCGTCACCGTCCCATGAGGTTCTGTCGAGCGGGCGAGGCATGATAAGCTCAAGATTCGGTATGGAGCCGGCCATATTGAGAAAAGCATCTACGCTGATTCCGAGAGCTGCTGCTGCCTTCGCTGCTACTACAGCACCATCAATGCCGTGTAGATAACTTCCCAAGTCGAGGGCGTGTGAGCGGAAGGGGCTATCGCGAAGGGCATCTCGCACACGATGTCGAGTGAGCACGTCTCCGAGCGCAAGGGCCAATCCCTTCGCCAACGAGTCGGTTGTTTCTTCCCCAGCCCGAACCGCAGGAACCGTCGATGTTGCGCGTGGAGCGGGATCAACGACTCTGTTTTCCGCACAGCCGACCGCAAGCATGCTTAGGCTTACCGCCGAGAGAAGAAAAGTGAGGGAACGTGACAACGACATGGAAACTCTCCGAAAAATTGGACGCCGTCCGGAGTTGGATGGAGCGCAGCGTTTTGCAGGGCTCGTTTGGGTGGACGTTCCAGCGAGCAACGACCGTACACCACACGTATCCGAATAGCAAGGCTCGATTATTATGAACGTGGGCGGTGCCGAGACACGCCAGCTTCGCGTTGAACTCTTATTCAACAGTATGGTGATTTTAGCTGTGTCAGTTTCTGTGTCAGTTTCTCCCGACTTTTACCGTCATTGATGTCGGAGAACTTCGGCGCCGACGCCCGTTCTCCTAGCTAACCCGACAAGTTGTCTTAGTTTGATTGGTCGCTGCCCTGCTTCGGGAGCAGGAGGTCGCTGGTTCAAATCCAGTCGCCCCGACTTAGCAACGACGGCTCGTTACGCTTTTCGGTGACGGGCCGTTTTGCTTTCGTGCTACGTGTGTGGGAAGCCCGATTATTTCACCCCTCGGGTTACGCTAAAGGGGATCCGCCGTCTTCCTCTCCGAACGCTTCGATGCCGCGGGCTCTGCAATAACTCAATTTCTACTCCATTGAACTGCTATCAACAATGCCGAGCATCGGGCGCGAGAGTGTCAGCGCCAGTGGGGCAGGCGGAAGCCAGTTATTATCATTTATGTTGGAGATTACAATACCAGGCCGTAATGCTTCCGTGCACGACCAAGATAATGGAGAGACATGTTCTTCCTTGTGGACCGCTCTGCGGCAATTGGATGTTACATGAAGTGCGCGGCAGCGGGGATTCTCGTAGTCTTGGCGGGATGCGCGACCGCGAAGAGGGAATCGGTCGCGAGTGGCGTCGCGGCTACGCCTGTCGGCCACGCAACCGTCGTCGCGACCCAGGAGGCAGTACTTGCGCGCGCTGACAGCGCCTGGCGAGCGGGCTCCTATCCGCTTGCCACCGTTTTATACGAGACCGCGATCGCCAACGATGCATCTACCTCTGTCGCACTCTTTCGACTGGCGACACTTCGATCCTGGGACAACCGGCTGGACGAGAGCGTAAGACTCTTCCGTCGCTATGTCGCGCTCGAGCCACGGGATGCCGACGGAAGCGTGGCGTTGGCTCGCGTTCTCGCGTGGAGCGGAAAGTATTCCCCCGCGTTGGCCATCTACGATTCAGTGATCACGCGGGGCAAGGTAGTTCGCGAAGCAGTGATGGGACGCGCGGAAACGCTCGCCTGGTCGGGCCGCCTGGACCAGGCTCTGACGGAGTACAAACGGTGGATCACCGATCATCCAACCGACCGCGAAGCATCGCTCGAGTACGCGCGCGCACTTTCCTGGAATGGTCAACTGGACGAATCGGAAAGGATCTACACATCGCTTGCGGGCACCGGCGACATCGGCGCGCAGAAAGGCTTGGCCCGTATAGCGGCCTGGAGAGGGGAACTGCGCCGAAGCACGCGCGCATGGCGCCAAATTGTCGACTTCCATCCGACCGACGCGGAAGCGCTCACCGGGCTCGCGCAGGTGCTCAGCTGGCAGGGCCGGCAGTCCGAGGCGAAGACGATGCTTGGCCGCGCGTTAAACGCGAATCCGGACTACGGTGATGCGCGCGCCCTTCTCCGGTGGGTGGATGCTGAGCTGAGACCGAGTGTGACGATCGCGAGTATTGGCACGAACGATAGCGACCACAATAAGACCACGACTTCTTTTCTCGAGTATGCAAAGCTCGCGGGGTGGAACACGACCCTGGGCAGCAGGTATACGAACCGGCGCGCGAGCGTCGCGGGAATCGACGCGCGTGCGGATGCCCTCGATGTCTTCTCGCTCTGGCATCCGGGCACGTGGCAACTGCGGGCGGACGCGGGTGTTTCGCGGCATTGGGCAACGCTCGTCGTTTCGCCCGCGAGGCCGCGGACAATCAGTAACGCGGCACTGCACGCGTCGGGAAGCCTCGGTCGTGTACTCACCGTCGGCGCCGGCGCATCGCGAGCGCCATTCGATGAGACTGCGCTCCTGATCGCAAATGGCATCGTCAGCTCCGAGTACTCGGGCGAAGCGGAGTTTGCGCTGCCTAAACGATTCGCTCTGGCAGGGGAGGCGAGCCACGCCCGGCTGACGCGCGGTGTCCGTGACAACAGCCGGAATGCCTTTGCCTCGACACTGCGGTGGGCGCCGAGCCGCCGCTGGAGCCTCGCTGTTGGCGCCCGTCAGTTCGGCTACGACACGACGTCCAGCGACGGTTACTTTGCCCCTCGCAAATACGTGCTCACCGAAGCGAGTGGGCGCGGCCGCGTGGGGCAGGAGCTGGGATGGAACGCGGACGCCGATGTTGGAATCGGAAGGCAACGCATCAAGTTCTTCGGATTCAACGCGGGGTCACGTCTCGCCGAGCGTTTCGCACTGTCCGCTGGGTACAGGTTCGATCCCGCGCGGGAGATCAGATTGTCCGGTGGCTACGCCAACGTGGCCGCGCCGGGCCAGACGGGCGGCAGCGAGTACAGCAGCTACTCGTTCGCGTTGCGCGCGCGGATGGGCTTCTAGCTGCGCCCTGGGCCGCATAGAGGCACGCGCTAACGAGGAGCCGGATGGTCCGGTATGCCGGCGAACGCGCGGCGCATCGCGTTGAATAGCGGTTTCACTTCGGCATGCCACTGCGGACTCTCCCAGGTTGGCCAGGTCCACGTCGGAGGATCGCTGAGTCCCGAGCCGAGCGTCCCGCGCGGCAGGTGGTCCACGCCTCCCCGCGGATTGGAAGGATCGTAACTCTCCACCAAGAACCGGAAGCCGTCCGTCACGGCGCTTGTTGGTTCCCTCGTAACGGTGTTCCCAAACAGGACGCTTCGGCTGGAGGGATCCGTGACCTGCAGCATTCCCCACGGGAGCCTCACTTCGATGACTCCGGTCAACGAATCGGCGAACCAGTCGGTCAGGGAGTTGTCCGACTGGCGCGAATACACGAGCCGATTCCGGTTGTAGCTGATTGCCGGATAGATCCGCCCGTCGCGCCCGATACGCCGTCGGTTCGGAACGACGATCAGGGAGTCCCACCTTCCGGCGTCGTTTGCCACGGTGCGGAAGGGCAGATTGGAGACGTGTTGTATCGCCGGCGGGTTGCTTCCCGGGATCGGTACCGGCCGATAGAGATTGTATGGGTGATCGACCAGCAATTGCGTCGCGCCTGGTCCGCCTATGTCGAGCACAAACTCGAGGCCTGCTGGAGACCGCGTTCCGGTGTGGGGAAGTCGGGTATCGCCCAGGTTCCGTTTATAGGTATCGATGCCAATCTGATAGTGCGCGCGCGACCAGTCGATGTGGCCGACATCCAACCGCAGGTAGACAAACGCCGCGTCCTCCGCGACACGAAGTGATTTGAGCTCGAGCGGCTCGGCAACACCGGGTCGGCGGGAGGCGGGTCCATACAACACTGGACGCCCGCGCCAGTCACTTAAATCGCCGTCAATCGTAATTGCCGCTTGTTTGGCTCCGGCGCGCATGGCTATCACGCCGTAGTTCTCTTCTGCATCGAGCGGGCTGAGCCAAAGTCTCTTTCGGTCCTCCGGCACCTCGAATTCGATGACGATCCAGTTCTTCTTGAACCACTCGTCGATGAGCGAGAAGAGTCCAGCTCCCGCCGCGCCGGACGCGTAGATATCCCGCGTCAGCCGCGCATCTGCTACGGCCTGTTGTTCTTCCGAGAGGCCGCCGTGGTTCCATCCCTGCGGTTGGAAGTGACCGATACCGCGCGATGACGGCACTCCATACTCACTGATCACGACTGGCATTTCGCCGTGATGCGCGACCAGGTCACGCAAGTAACCGAAGTAATTGCTGGGGCCTTCCGGAGAGCGGGCCTTCGAATATCCCGGATCGACGCGGAGAAAATCGGGATAGTAGGGGTAGGCATGGTAGGAAGCGAAGACGCCCGCGGGGAACGCAGCCGTCGCGCGCATCTTGAGCGCATCGAGGCCGACCGCGTCGTTGTCGTACTCTTTTGATATTTCGACGATCGTCTCGCCACGCGCGCGGAGCAAGGCCAGCTCCTGTGCCTTGGTCGTCTCGGTCAGATGAACGAGGGGATCGAGCGTCGGCCAGTTGGTGTACGCGACAGGACGCTGGGCGTTGTATTCCTGCATCTCGTGGCTCACCAGGTAATCGCACTGCTCTGCCAGCCACGCCTCGACGGCGTTGCCGCCCTGCAGCGTGAGGTATTTGCCCCGGAAGCTTGTTCGATTGGGCCGCGACGCGTTGTACGCGACGACGGAGTATGGCTCCCACTCGCGCCCGATGATGTAGGCCATCGTCCACGGCGACACGTCAGCACGATAGACCCCGCTCGCGTGGCCGGGCGATCGACGAATCGCCGCGTCGCCGTGGAGCACGGACACCACACGTCGCATCTCACCACGAAATAGTTCGAGCCACCGGGCATCGTCGTACTTTTCCTGATGCGCACCCGGCGGGAGCTCCGTCCACACCCCGTGAATCAGCCAGATCGGACGCGCGGGGTGCCCGATATTCCAGGTTCTCAGGGCAGCGTAGAAGTGCGGAGGATGAATCGTGTACACTCGAACAGCGTTCGCGCCCATCCCGGCCAGTAGAGCGATCCATCTCTCATAGGTGCTGTCATTCGGGGGAAACTCGGAAGGATATTTTCCGGGGACCGCTGCGCCCAGATTCACTGCCTTGATCCAAGTCGGCGACCAGCGGCCAGCGGCATCGGAAATCTCGATAACTCGCTTGCCGGTCCGTGCGACGACCATCGTGGTTGGCGGCCGCACGTGATCTCGACGGGGTGCAACGACTTCTTGCTCGGGTATCCTGGCGAGGTAAGACAACGCCACGGAATCCCGCGGCACAATTTGAAGCGCGCGCTCGAAGCGGCGCCGCGCCGTCGGCAGGTCACCGGCCCTGAAATCAGCCATGCCCGCTCCCGCTACTGCATCATACGAAGTCGGATCCGCTGTGACCGCACGCTGGAAGAAACCCCGTGCCTCGGTAAGGCGCCCGCGCCGCATCGCGGCGTAGCCTGCTCCGGTTAGCGCTCCCGCCTCGCCGGGGCAGAGCGACAGCGCGCGCTTGAACTCGGCCTCGGCCCCTACCGCGTCGCCTTTGCGAGATGCACTCCACCCACGAGCCGTCGCCTGGCCGGCGAGCACGCGCGCCGGGCACTCCGGTCGCGGTTGTCCATACGCGGCTCGTGACGCGCAGAGAGAAAGCAGTACGCAGCAGAGTCGGGTGGAAAGTCGTGAGCGTAGGCGCATTCAAGTATTTGGATGTCGCATCGACAAGGAGAGCCCCCATATTACTGCCCGTGGGCGCCCACCCATCGGCGCCTCATGAGATCGAAGTTACACGTTTTCCTTCGATGCCGGATGACAAAGACCAGTTCGAACGCGAAGGGGCCGGCGCTCTCACCGCCAAAGCCACAGTCGACGGACGCAGGTCATGTTCTGGGCTAGTTTCCCGCGGCATTATGCCGACACGCGCCGTGTCGCGGATTTCACACCTCCCGCAGGTGCCAACCGATAAGCGTGAGATCATTCAGTTGTGTCACTTTCTGTGTCAGTTTCTCTCGACACTTAACATTATTGATGTCGGAGAACTACGACGCCGACGCCGATTCTCCTGGCTAACCCGACAAGTTGTCGTAGTTTGATTACTAGTTGCCCTGATTCGGGAGCAGGAGGTCGCTGGTTCAAATCCAGCCGCCCCGACTGACTAACAGCCTGAGCGAGCAATCGCCCAGGCTGTTTTTGTTACTAACTCGACTGCACCTCTTGGCGCGCTTCTAGGGTAACGAGGCAGGGTTGCGCGTACTACTCTAGGCATGCGTTCCGGCTGGTGGCCACGTGCGAGAGGCGCATAAAAGGCCTTCGCTCTCGAATCGCTTAACCTTATCCGCTTGAATCCTCCGAATTCCGTAATCACTTGACCCAGATATCACTCTCGAACGTCGGCGTAGAATTCGGCGCGAACCGCATCTTCAACGGCATCACGTTTACCATCGGTGCCGGTGACCGCTGGGGAATCCTTGGCCGCAACGGGACAGGGAAGACTTCCCTTTTCAAGCTCATCCTCGGCGAGCTCAAGCCGACCGAAGGCGTCATCAGCAAGCAGCCGGGTCTGAAAACCACCGTGCTCGAGCAGCATCGTGATTTCGGGGGTGCGAAAACGGTCTGGGAAGCAGGCGCAGGAGAATTCGCAGAGCTGCTCGCCCTAGAGAAATCGCTCGAAGAGCAAGCCACTGCACTCGGGAATGCCGGTGACTCACCGACCCCGCAGATGCTCGCGAAGTACGACAAGGACTTCGAGCGGTTCGAGCGCGAAGGGGGCTACACATTCGCGCCGCGCGTCGATGCCGTGCTCGAAGGCCTCGGTTTCGATCCTGTCGTGTCACGCACTCGCCCGGTTGCGCATTTGAGCGGAGGGGAGCGCGGAAGATTGGGATTGGCCCGTCAGCTAGTGAGCTCGGCCGACGTCCTCATGCTCGACGAGCCGACGAATCACCTTGACCTCGAGACGACGCGCTGGCTCGAGGAATATCTCAAGGGCTCGTCGAAGACGATCCTCCTCATCAGCCACGACCGCGCATTTCTCGCGAGCGTCGTCGATCACGTACTGCACTTCGAGGGCGGGAGCGCGACAGAGTACAAGGGCGGGTACGAGTCGTTCGTCCAGCAGCGAAACGAGCGACGGCTCGCCCAGGGGCGGGCCTTCGACAAGAACCGGAAGATCATCGACGCCGAACAGGATTACATCCGCCGCCACCTCGCTGGACAAAACTCCAAACAGGCCAAGGGACGGCGGAAGAAACTGGCACGCATGCCTCGGCTGAGCGCGCCCATAGGCGACGAAGCGGTAATGGCGCTTCGCCTCGAAATCGGGGAGCGCGGCGGCGATCAGGTGGCCGTCGCTAAAGCCGTTTCAATCGGAGTTGAAGGACGGTCGCTAATAGAAAACTTTTCGGCGGTCGTTCAGCGCGGGGACGTAGTCGGGTTCATCGGGCCGAACGGGGCCGGCAAGTCAACCCTTCTCCGCGCGCTCGCGGGGGTTCGTGACGTCGAGGCAGGCGAGCTTCGCGTCGGGAACTCGATCAGCTTCGAGTATTACCGCCAAGACATGACCCAGATTCCGATGACTCGAACGCTGTACGAGATCATCAGCGATCTCCGCCCGCGTTGGGAGCGGCGGATGGTGCAGGGCCATCTCGGGAAGTTCGGATTCTCCGGCGACGAGAGTCAGCGTCGTCCGGAAAGTCTTTCCGGCGGTGAGCGCGCGCGCGTCGCGCTAGCCATGCTCGTCCTGTCGAAGGCGAACTTTCTCATCTTCGACGAGCCGACGAACCACCTCGACATCGAATCGATCGAAGCCCTCGAGGAGGCGCTTGAGGTCTATGAGGGCACGATCCTGCTCGTGAGCCACGATAGAGCGTTGCTCCAGGCGCTCACGACTAGAGTGTGGGTGCTCCACAATCACCACGTCACGGATTTTGGCGGCTCGTTCGAAGAGTGGGAGGAGCAAAGCCGCGAGCGCGCGCACGCTGCGGGTGTCGCGGCCGCTGAAGAGGAATCGCTTCGTCGCGTTCACGAGAAACAAGCGACACGGAAGAAGAAACTTGCGTCGGACGAATCGAAAGGCGGAGAACGGGACAAACGCCGCGCCGCCGAAGCCGCCGAGAAAGACGTGGCGTCGCTCGAAGAAAAAGTGAAAGCGATCACCACCCAGCTCGCCGATCCCGAGCTCTACATGTCCCCCGCGGGGATCGCGCGCTCAGCCGCACTCGGAAAGGAGCTCGACACCGCGAAAACAAAGCTGGACAGAGCAATCGAGCTTTGGTCGAGTCTTGCAACGTGAGGTGAATAAGAAAAGTACGAACCCCGGCGGATTTCTCGGCCTCAGCCTTCCCGTCGCACCAAACGAGCTGCCCCCGGTGGCGATCACCGCGTTTCGCATCGGCCTCTTTCCGCTGCTCACGTTGGGCCCGCACTTCGGATTGACGGCAGCGGCGGCCGCGTGGGTCGTTGGTGCAGGCTTCTTCAGCGACGTCATCGACGGCTATGTCGCGCGCTGGCTGCGTGTGAGCAATGCGATGATCCGCGGCTTCGACAGCTTCGCCGACACGGTTTTTTATCTCGCCGCGCTATACGCGCTCTTCTATTTCCGACTGCCCGTAATTTCCGCGCATCGGGCCCTCATCGTCGCGTTGATCGCAACACAGTTGCTGGAACACCTCGTGGAATTGCGAAAGTTCGGAAAACCGGCGAGCTACCACGCGATGAGCGCGAAGGTGTGGGGAGTGACGCTGCCCATCGCGCTGATCACGGTATTGCTCAGTGGCCGCGATGATTTTCTCGTGCTCGCGCTGGTCGCGGGATTCATCTCACACGCCGACTGCTTTATCATCACGTGCATCCTCCCGGAGTGGAGGCACGATGTTGCGACTGCGTACGACGCGCTCGCCATTCGTCGCTCCGTTTCGGCTCGGATTACATCAGCGACCTGATCCATCCCCCGTCGACCGCAATCGAGCTCGCGGTGAGATAGCTCGCCCGCTCCGAAAGTATGAACGCGGCAACTGCCGCGATCTCGCGCGGCTCGGCTAGCCTGCCCATCGGCACCTGTTCTTCCCACGCCTTGTAGCTATCCTCGAGCGTGATGCCCTTCGTTTCGCTCGCGTGTTTTGCCAGCGAGACGACGCGGTCGGTGCGCGTATATCCCGGCAGAATGTTGTTCGCGGTGATGCCGAACGGCGCCACTTCGTTCGCGAGCGTGCGCGCGAAGCCGTGAACCGCTGCGCGCAAGCTGTTCGATAGCATGAGTCCATCCACCGGCTGCTTCGCGGCAATAGACGTCACGTTGAGAATGCGGCCCCAACGTCTTTCTTTCATTCCCGGCAGCACCGCGCGCACAAGCTCCACGGTGCTGTGCAGAAGAAGCTGAGCCGCCTCTGCCCACATGGCCGGCGTGAGTGTCTCGAAGCTGCCCGGGGGAGGGCCGCCCGAGTTGACGACAAGCATGTCCACTCTTCCAAATTTCTTTTGGGCCACTTCCGCCAGGCGCACGATGTCCGCCGGCTTGGAAACATCGGCAACGACGTCGACCACTTCCACTTTGCTCTTCGCGCGGATTTCCGCGGCTGCGGCACGAAGATCCTTCTCGCCGCGCGCGCACATCACCAGTCTCGCGCCGTTCGCAGCGAGCTCCTCGGCAATAGCTAGCCCGATCCCTTTGCTGCTAGCCGCGACGAGGGCGACCTTGCCTTCGATCCCGAGATCCATTGCTATCGCCTCAGGTAGTCGTCGGTTTTCGCGAGCCAGTCGGCGCGCGGTGGGCTGAAGATGTCGACGTCGAGAGTGTCGGAGAGCGCTTCGGCCTTGTGCGGAACATTAGGAGGAATGTGCAGCACCTCTCCCGCGGAGACGACGATTTCTTGGGTGCCGTCTTCACCGATCCAGAATTTGAGCGCGCCTTCGAGGATGTACGTGATCTGCTCGTTCTCGTGCGAGTGTTTCGGCACGACGCTGCCTTTTGCGAGGTAGACGTGCGCGAGCATCATGCGGTCGCCGGTGATCAGCCTGCGCTCGAGCGTGGGCGACACCCTTTCCTTGGGCATGTCGTCCCAGCGGTAATGAGAAACTTGTTTCATATGAAAAATGTGCGTGCCGCGGAGGGGTTCTAGCGAACAGCCACTGCGTCGACAAACGTTTGTCTGTACATTTCACACGTAATAGCTCGACTAGTTCAGCCGAGCAATCTCCTTTAGGGTATTCCGCAGTTCATCCATCACGCCTCGGGCTTCAAGTCGTCGGGCAGGGTTCCAACAGGAACAGCACGAGCACGCATTCGTTTTCGTTCGGGCCGGTCTTCGAGACGAAGCTTTCGCAGCACCTCGGGTTCACCGTTTCAGCCGGCCCGAAGTTCAACAGTGGCGGCGGCGGGACATCAGCCTATCTCAGTCTCTCGCTTGGAATCACGCCGTAACGTGAGAGAGATTTAGGAACGCAATTCGAATAGTTTTAAAATAACCCGGTGCATACGCGCTGGGTTTTTTATATCTCGAGCGAAGTACGCGCTAAGCGGGCAGAGAGGGATGAAGGAGATGGAATCCGGTCGCGCGTTGATAGGCATTCGCGACGGCGAGCAGCTTCGCTTCCTCGAACAGTCCGCCGAGGAAGGTGAGTGAGACGGGTGTGCCATCGTCACGGAAGCCATTGGGCAGAATGACGGCGGGATGTCCAGTGAGATTCGTCGCGACGAGCTGATTGGGCGCACCGGTGGGCGTGACGATCACATCGAAGTTTTTCATGAGATCGGCCCAATGCTGAATTGCCACGCTGCGAAGACGGCTCGCGTTGACGTAATCGACGCCGGGCACGAAGCGGATCGTGCGGAAGGTGTTCGCCCAATCGAATTTTCCCTGCTGCACCAGCTCGCTGTCACGGTTGGTGCGTGTGAGCTCGTCGAAAGCGGCGCCTGCCTCGACCGTAAGCATCAGGCTGATTGCGCTGTACGGGAGGTCGGGCACGTCGACCGGAGTAAGGCGGATGCCCAAACGGTTGAAGACCGCGAGCGCGGCGTCGTCGAACTTTTTCGTAGCGTGGATGACGCGCTTCGGGTCCTTGAGATCGTTGACCGGCAGGTCGAACGCGCTCCTGATGTAACCGACGCGAAGTTTTTTCGGATCGAGATCGGCGTTCCAGTTGAAGCTCGCCGGTATGACGCTCCTATCGAGGCCATCGGGTCCGTGAATGGCATCAAGAACCAAGGCGCAGTCTTCAGCGCTGCGACAGAGCGGACCCAGCTTGTCCATCGTCCATGAGAGCGCCATCGCGCCGGTGCGTGGAATTCTCCCGAATGTCGGCCGCAATCCAGTGACGCCGCAGCGCGTGGCTGGTGAAGAAATGGAGCCGAGGGTCTCGCTACCTATCGCGAACCCGACGAGACCCGCCGCCGTCGCCGAAGCGGGTCCGGCAGACGATCCGCTCGATCCCTGATCTAGTTTCCACGGATTGCGGGTGCGCACGCCGGTGCGCGTCGGCTCGTCCTTCCCCGCATCGGTGGGCCCGTTGCCGAACCAAATATCACCCTGCGCGAGCTCGCCGAGCGAAAGTTTTGCTACGAGCACTGCTCCAGCCGCATCGAGACGCTGAACGACGGTGGCATCTTCATCAATGATCTGATTGCGGTATGGTCCCGCGCCCCAGGTCGTCTTGTAGCCCTTCGCAGAAAGCAAATCCTTGGCGCCCCACGGAATTCCGTGGAGCGGACCGCGATAGCGTCCGCGCGCGATCTCGGCGTCGGCTTCCTTCGCCTTTCGAATCGCGCGCTCCTCGGTAAGCGTGATGACGCACTTCAGAATCGGGTCATAGCGCTTTAACCGCGCGAGATACATCTGCGTAAGCTGAAGCGAAGTGACCCGCCTCGTCTCGATAAGACGCGAGAGCTGGGTGACGGGCAGAAATGCGAGCTGCTCTAGATTTCCGCCGATGCTGACGTTGGTGCCGGGCTTCGAGCGAACCATCGCCCGCTTGGGATCGCGAGGAGTAACGAACCCGACGGGTCGCGGGTCGAACACTACCGATGGCGCAACGGAATTCGGCAGAGACGTTTTGTGCAGTAGCTCGATCCGCTGCTCCTGCTGTTTCAAGCCATCGAGCATCATCTCACGCTCGGAAGCATCGAAATGGACGCCGGCAATTTCTTCTGCGCTTGCGATTGAAGCGAGTGTGATTTCCTCGCCGGCCGCTACTTTCGCCCATAGAACACCCGGGAAAAGCGAGCTCGTAAGGCCAAGTCCGGCGAAATAGCCCATGAACGTCCGTCGGTTCAACCCGTGAGTCTCGGTCACTGTCATCTCCCCTAAAACGTTTTTTTGAGCGTGCTAGATCTGCGTGCGGGTAAAAGCGTCCGTTCCGTCGAACTGCTGCAGCTTCTCCACGTGCATCCATGGATGGAACTCGCCGATGCGACCAAGAAGCGTCAGCACTTCCGAATCCTTGAGGTCGCCGCCGCCGTCGCAGACGAATCTGCAGCGATAGTGATCGACTAGGGAGACCCTGCGCTCGGTGTTCGGAAACACCGACGAGCCACGGTTAGCTATGAGTTCGAGCTTGACCGGAAGTCCCGCAGTGATCACTTGGAGGCTCTGCGCGAGAGCAGCGGGCCGATCCACGCTTTCCACGTATACATCCACGCCAAGCACCCGCCTTTTTTCGGCGGCCACGGTGCTGACCTTTCGGTCGCGGTTGCGCGGGGCGAGCGTCTTGTACTCGCGCGACGCGCTCATCTTCGACCGCTTGCCGAGATTCGAGATGACCGTTTCAGTAAACTGGGTAGTCGATGCCGGGGAACCCTCACCCTGCATGTCGCCCATGCGAATACCGTTCTCGAGAGTAACAAGGATGGCCTGCTCGACGTCATTCGCGGCGCTACCTTCGCCAATGTGCCTCAGCATCATCGCCGCGCTCAGTACGAGCGCGGTAGGATTCGCCTTGTTCTGGCCGGCGATGTCCGGCGCGGATCCGTGAACGGCTTCGAAAATGGCGACATCGTTGCCGATATTTGCGGCGGGCGCGAAGCCGAGCCCTCCGGTAAGTCCCGAGGTGAGATCACTGAGGATGTCGCCGTTCATATTCGTGGTTACGATGACATCGAACTGTTCCGGCCGCATCACCAGCTGGTGAGCGCAGTTGTCGATGAGAATGTGTTTCGATTCGATCGCCGGGAACTCCTTCGCGACATCCTCGAACGTGTGCTGAAGCAGGCCTTCCGTCAGCTTCATAATGTTCGACTTCGTTGCGCAATGGACTCGCTTCCTCCCTTCGGCGACAGCGAAAGCAAACGCGAGCCGCACGATTTTCTCACAGCCTTCGCGAGACACGATCTTGAGGCTCTCGGCGACGCCGGGTGTCTGCATATACTCTATGCCGGCGTAGAGATCCTCGATGTTCTCGCGCACGACGACGATGTCGAGATTGCGTCCGCTGTACGGAGTTTTTACCCCGGGCAGCTCGCGAACCGGGCGAATATTTCCAAAGGTCTCAAACAGTGTGCGAAGCGTGACGTTCGCACTCTTGTTTCCGTGGCCGAGGGGCGTCGCCAACGGTCCTTTAAGGACGACTCGCGTGCGCTCGATGGAATCGATGGTTTCTTTCGGCACACCGGAGGCGATGCCGCGCTCGAAAACCGATGCGCCGGCGTCATGACGCTCGAATTCGAGCGGGATGCCCGTCGCGGAGATGATTTTCAGAGCGGCGTCGACGACTTCGGGGCCGATGCCGTCGCCGGGAATGACCGTGATTTTTTTTGTTACGGGTGTCATCGACGCAAGTTATCCGCGAACGAGCGCTGATTCTACGGCTCGTCGTTGACCGTCTTACCCGCGCGGGTTAGTATCCGGCGTACATCAGCGCGCGTAGCTCAGTTGGATAGAGCGTCGGCCTCCGGAGCCGAAGGTCGTGGGTTCGAATCCCGCCGCGCGCATTCCCGCCCTTCGCGCTACGCGTTCTTGAGCGCCTGCCCGACCTGTGTCAGCGACTGACGCGCGTCCCCAAACAGCATCCGTGTCTTCTCGTGGTAGAAGAGCGCGTTGTCGATGCCGGCGAATCCGTGGCCCATCGAGCGTTTTAGAACGATGATGTTCCGCGCACGGTCGACATCGAGAATGGGCATGCCATATATAGAGCTCGTCGGATCGTCGCGCGCCGCGGGGTTCACGACGTCATTGGCGCCGACGACGAGTACCACATCGGTCTGCGGAAACTCGCCGTTCACCTGCTCCATCTCGAGGAGCTGGTCGTAAGGGACGTTGGCTTCCGCCAAAAGCACGTTCATGTGGCCGGGCATTCTCCCCGCCACCGGATGGATGGCGTACTTCACATCCACTCCCCTTTTCTCCAGGTCAGTGGCGAGCTCTCTCACCGTGTGCTGCGCCTCAGCGACGGCGAGCCCGTAACCGGGCACGATCACGACGCTTCGTGCATACGCGAGCGCGATAGCTGTGTCTTCCACTGTCGTCTGACGGATGGTGTGCTGCTCGGTGGATGCAGTGGATGCGGCGCCGCCACCGGCTGCCCCAAATGCTCCAAAGAGAACATTGCCGACTGAGCGGTTCATAGCGCGGCTCATCAGCAGCGTGAGCAGCGTTCCGGATGCGCCGACGAGCACGCCCGCGACGACGAGCATCTGGTTGTGCAGAACGAATCCGGTGAGCGCTGCCGCGAGACCGGTAAGCGAGTTCAGGATTGAGATGACAACCGGCATGTCGCCGCCGCCGATTGGAAGCACGAACATCGCACCGAGTACCAGCGCGGTGGCAAAAAGCAGCCACAGCGCATTCGTCGACGCTCTTCCCGAAACGATCAATCCGCCGAGAACGAGAACGGAAAGAAGGATGAGAGCGTTGAGCAGGCGCTGCAGAGGAAATTGAAGCGGCTTGCCGGATAGAATTTCCTGCAGCTTACCGAAGGCGATGAGGCTTCCTGTAAACGAGATGGCTCCGATGGCGGTGCCGAGGACGATGGACGTCGATTCACCCATGCCGATCAATATTCCGTCGCGCGATAGCCGCAGATATTCCGCAACGCTGACGAGCGCAGCGGTTCCTCCGCCCATGCCATTGAAGAGGGCGACCATCTGCGGCATGGCCGTCATCTGCACGGTGCGCGCGAAATAAATTCCGATCGCGGCTCCGAGCAGCGTTCCCCCAGCGATGAGCCAGAACGAGATGATCTGCCGGTCGAGCAGCGTCGCTCCCAGCGCGACGAACATTCCGAGTGCGGCGAGGCGATTGCCCGCGCGCGCCGTGGCGGGAGAGCTGAGCTGCTTCAGTCCGAAAATGAAGAGGACTGCGGCGACTATGTACGCTACCGCGATTGCCGATTCGTGAAAATCAAGCATTCTTATTTTCGGTTGGCGCTTTCTTCTTGAACATCTCGAGCATCCGGTCCGTCACCACGAAGCCGCCGAATACATTCGCGGCGCCGAAGACGACCGCAATGAACCCGAGCACGCGAAGCAGCGTGGTATCCGCCGCGCCGGCGACGAGGAAGGCGCCAAGAACTACGATTCCGTGAATCGCATTCGTTCCCGACATAAGCGGTGTGTGGAGGACCGATGGCACGCGAGATATCACCTCGTAGCCAACGAAGATCGCCATGATGAACACGTAAATCCCAAGTACCAGCTCGTTGCTCATCAGCGCGCTCCGGGCGGATTGTAGCGGACGTTGCCTTCTGCCGTAACGCACACGGCGGCGATGATGTCGTCGCTCATGTTGAGATTCAGCTTTCCTTCCGGAGCGAGCAGTGCTACGAAAGCAGCGACGTTCCTGGCGTACATCTGGCTGGCGTGATACGGGAGCTCGCTCGAGATGTGAAGCGGCGACATGATGGTGACGCCGGAGTCCACCACCGTTTGACCGGCGACGCTGAGCTCCACATTTCCGCCCTGCTCGCCGGCAAGGTCAACGATCACGGAGCCCGGCTTCATCGCGCGCACCGTTTCGGCGGTGACCAGCCGCGGAGCACGCCTCCCCGGTACGAGCGCAGTAGTGATGATTACGTCAGCTTGAACCGCATGCTTGTGGATGAGCTCTTTCTCTTTTCGAATGTGCTCATCAGTGAGCTCCTTCGCGTACCCACCCGCGTCCTGCGCCTCGTCGTCGCCGACGTCGAGCTCGACGAACGACGCGCCGAGACTTTTCACTTGTTCCTTGACGACGGGCCGCGTGTCGAACGCTTCGACTACGGCGCCGATGCGGCGAGCAGTGGCGATTACCTGAAGACCGGCGACGCCCGCGCCGATGACGAGAACTTTCGCGGGACGGACGGTGCCTGCTGCTGTCATCAACATCGGAAAGAACCTCGGCAATGCATTCGCCGCCAGCAGGACTGCTTTGTATCCGGCAACTGTGCTTTGGGAGGAAAGCGCGTCCATCATTTGCGCGCGCGTGGTGCGCGGGACGAGTTCCATGCTGCAGGCGATCACCCGGCGCGCAGCCAACCTCTCAAAGAGCGCGCGATCGCCGGACGGCTGAAGAAGGCCAACCACTACGGCGCCTTCCGCAATCTTGTCCGCTTCGTCCGGCGTCGGCCGTTGGACTTTGAGAATCATGTCGGCTGCGCCATAGACACCGGTCGCACTGTCGGCGATGACTGCGCCCGCCGAGCGGTAGGCCTCGTCGGTGAATCCGGCGCTCAACCCCGCCTCTTTTTGGACAGTGATCGTGTTTCCGCCGCGCAACAGAGCGGGAACCACTTCAGGCACGAGCGCGACCCTGCGCTCGCCGGACACGATCTCTTTCGGAACACCTATTCTCATCTGGATGAAATCTCCGTCTGCCGGGGGCTACGCGCTACTGCGGCGGGATTATATTCGAGTGACAGTATCGCGTTAACCCGGGAAAGGCTCGTCAATCGATGGCTCGCAAAATTCACTGGAGAGAGCTCCGAGTCGGGCTGATTAGCGCTGGTGCGCTCGTGCTCCTCGTCGCGTTCATCATGTTGTTTGCGCGTGTCGGAGCGCTCCACGGCGACAAGGCGACGCTTTACGTTGTAACGGGCGACGCGACGGGTGTGTTGAAGGGCACCGAAGTCTGGCTCGCGGGACAAAAGATCGGGCTCGTGCGCGACGTAAGTTTTCGCCCCTCATCGGCCGACACGTCCGAGCGCCTCATCATCGATGCGGAAATTCTCTCCGACCGCCTCGCACCGATTCGGCGTGACTCGCGGGCGCACATCGGGCCCGGCTCCAGTATGATCGGCGTTCCTGTCGTCTTCATCACGGCGGGATCGGCGTCAGCTCCCGGGCTTCGCGACGGCGACACGATTCACGCCGAGCTGGCGCTCAAGGTGCTCGACGTAAGTGAGTCGATGAATAACGCCGGGGCTGCTGCGTCGAGTCTCGCGGTCGAAGTGAAGGGCCTCACCTCGAAATTCTCCGACCGCCGCGGAACTGTCGGTGCGATGCTATCGCAAGGAATGCCCGCGATGACGACCGCCAGTGGGAGAATGTCCTCTCTGCTCAACAAAGCGACCAGGGGAAACGGCAGCGTCGGGCGGATAATGCGCGGAAATTTCGGCGCGCGAGTATCGCACGTAATGGCAGGTGTCGATTCGGTAATGTCGCTTGCGTCGTCGGGCCGTGGAAACATCGGACGCTTCCGCAAGGACTCGACGTTGGTCCCGACGATCAAGGGTATGATGGCACAGGTCGATTCACTTCGCGGAATGGCGTCGAATCCGGTCGGAACCATCGGCAAGGCACATAGCGACAGCACCCTCATCAAGCTGATCGACCAGTCGCGCGCCTCGCTCGACTCCCTAATGAAGGACATCAAATCGCACCCACTGCGCTATATCGCATTCTGACTTGACCCTATTTCCGCGGCGCGCTAGCTTCGGTCGTCGGCGGTAATTCCCCCTCAGCCGGCATTCCTGCCCCACTACACAATCCCCGCTGAATCCCCTTCAGCTTCGCACGCTTCATTCTTCCGCTTCAACCCTCCGCACGAATCCTGTCACAACCGAAATCGTGGACATCGCCGAACTAAAAAGAAAATCGGTGACTGAGCTCCAGGAGATGGCGGACGGCCTTCGCATTGACGGAGCCGCCGCCCTCCGCAAGCAGGATCTCATTTTCCAGATCGAGCAGAATCTTCTCGACAGCGAGGTCGCGCTCCACGGCGACGGCGTGCTGGAGATTCTGCCGGAGGGCTACGGTTTTCTGCGAAGCCAGGACTGGAGCTATCTGCCCGGCCCCGATGACATCTACGCGTCGCCGTCGCAGATAAAGAGATTCGGAATGCGCACGGGCGATCAGGTACGCGGGCAAGTGCGGCCTCCGAAGCCGTGGGAGCGTTATCTGGCGCTGCTCAAGGTCGAGAGCATCAACGAGGTCGATCCTGACAAGGCGAAGGACCGAATGCCGTTCGACAATCTTCGTCCGCGCTATCCGGACGAGCGGCTGCGACTCGAAACCGCCGACGGAGATTTGAGCCTCCGCGTCGTGGATATCATGGCGCCGATCGGAAAGGGCCAACGCGGCATCATCGTCTCTCCGCCTCGCGCGGGCAAAACGATTCTGCTCCAGAAGATCGCGAACGCGATCTCGGAGAATCACCCGGAGGTCGTGATCATCATGCTGCTCATCGATGAGCGGCCAGAGGAAGTGACGGAGATGATCGCGAACACGAAGGCCGAAGTGGTGAGCTCGACCTTCGATGAAGGCGCAGCGCGCCACGTGCAGGTCGCGGATATGGTGCTCGAGAAAGCGAAGCGTCTCGTGGAGAGCGGACGCGACGTCGTGATTCTCCTCGACTCACTCACACGATTCGCGCGCGCCCACAACACGGTGGCTCCGCAATCGGGGAAGATCCTTTCCGGCGGCGTGGACGCCGCAGCGCTTCACAAGCCGAAGCGCTTCTTCGGAGCGGCGAGAAAGATCGAAAACGGGGGGTCGCTAACCATCATAGCCACCGCGCTCACCGAGACCGGCTCCCGAATGGACGACGTCATCTTCGAGGAGTTCAAGGGAACTGGCAACATGGAGCTGGTCCTCGACAGAAAGATCGCCGACCGTCGAGTGTATCCCGCCATCGACGTGCTTCGCTCCGGAACGCGCAAAGAAGAGCTGCTTCTCACGCAGGCCGAAATAAACCGTGTCTTTCTTCTGCGCAATTTTCTGGCGGACATGCCGGAGCCGGAAGCGATCGAGTTCCTCCTCCGCCAGATGACGAAATCGAAGAACAACAAGGAGTTCTTTCTGCAGATGGCGCAGGGCGGATGACCAACGCGGCACTTGGCCGGTTCCTCGGCGTGGACTACGGCGAAAAGAGAGTCGGCCTCGCTCTCGCCGACCCGATGGGGATGATTGCGTCACCAGCAGGGTTCATAAAGCGGAGGGAGGGGAAACGTCCACCGATCGTGGAGATACTCAAACGCGCAGCCGAGCTCGAGGCTAAAGGATTTCTGGTTGGGCTCCCCCGCGACGAAAACGACACGGACACCGGATGGACCGAAAGCGTACGCGCGGTGGGCGCCGAGCTTGCAAAGCGAACGGGTCTACCAGTGAGATATCTCGATGAGAGCTTCACAACTTCAGATGCCTTGGCGACAATTCGCGAGATGGGCGGCAAACCCCGCGGCCGAAAGGGAGACGTGGATTCTCTCGCGGCAGCGATTCTTCTCCAGCGCGCACTCGATGAGCCGGATTAAGCGAGCAACGCTTGCGTGCGCGGCGATCATCGTGACGGCGTGCGGAACGCCGCACGGCGCTCCCCTGCGTGTAATAGTTCCGCGCGGAGCCACCTTCAAATCCGCGACGGACTCCCTGGCGCACGCGGGTCTCGTGTCGTGGCCGAAGTTGTTCCGTGCATACGCGCGCTTTACGAGCTCCGACCGTGACATCAAGCCGGGCACGTATCTGCTGAAGAAGGACACGCCCTGGAAAGACATTCTCAGCGCACTCAACGGCGGGAAAGGGCTCGTCAATTCCATCACGATCCCCGAGGGATTTTCTCTCCAGCAAATTGTGCCGCTGCTAGCGAAGACGCTGAGCGTGCCTGAAGATTCCGTAAACGCTGCGGTGCGGGACACTGCGATGCTCTCCCGCCTCGACATTCCGACTCCGACGCTCGAGGGCTATGTCTTTCCCAGCACCTACGCGTTCCCGGCAGGAACGACTGCGCGGCTCGCAGTGAGCGAGATGGTGCGCGAGTTCGAGCGCCAGTGGCAGCCTTCGTGGGATGCGCGCCTCTCCGAGCTCAAGATCAATCGCCACGATCTCGTGACGATGGCGTCAATCGTCGAGAAGGAAGCGAAGCTGGCCGAAGAGCGCCCCGTGATCGCGGCGGTTTATTACAACCGCCTTCGCGACGGGCAGCTTCTTCAGGCGGACCCCACCGTGCAGTACGCACTCGGGAAACACGTCACGCGGGTGCTGTACAGGGATCTAGAAGTGGAGTCGCCGTACAATACGTACAGGCACGCCGGGCTCCCGCCGGGGCCCATCGCTTCACCCGGTGCGGCGAGTCTCGCGGCGGCCGCTAATCCAGCATCTGTTCCATACAAATATTTCGTCGCATCTGCGGACGGCCATCATGAGTTTCGCACGACGCTCCGGGAGCACGACAACGCGAAGAAAAACGCTCGGCCGCCGGCGTTGACTTCCGCGCCGACGCCTGACACGACGAAGAAAGCGGCCGTAGCGACCGCAAGGGCGGCGACCACTTCTGGATCGAAAGCGAAGACAACTTCTAGGCCGACGAAAAAAGCACCCGTAATAAAAGCTACGCGGAAAAAGAGAACCACGTCGACGCGAAAGCGGGCGTAGAGTCGCCGCCGGAGATGGCGAAGGATCTCGCGTTCCTCCGGTTGATGGCGATCACCGACAACCTTCGCGATGGGACCGACGGCCTGATCGCGCGCGCTGGCGCCGCTGTGCGCGGAGGGGCGACCTCAATCCAGGTTCGTCTCAAGGAAGCAACCCCCCGAGAGATCGTCGAAGTGGCCAAGCGAATGGTCGAGACGCTTGGCGTTCCAATCATCGTTAACGACCGCGCGGATTTAGCTCTCGCTGCGGGCGCCGCCGGCGTTCACGTCGGTCCGGAGGATGTTCAGGTGAGAGCGCTGCGCCGGGTTGTTCCCCCGTCGTTCATCATAGGCGCGTCGTTCGGGCTCGATGCGGAATTCGAGAACGCACGCCTCGCCGATTACGTCGGCATCGGACCTGTTTCGGCTACGACTTCAAAAGCTGACGCCGGCGACGCGATTGGAATCGGCGAGTTCAAGCGACTGGCCTCACGTGTGCCGCTTCCGGCAGTCGGCGTGGGTGGAATAACACCGCAGATTGCGGCTCAACTCATTGCCGCTGGCGCGGCCGGCATCGCGGTGATGAGCGCGATTTTTTCTGTCAGCGATTCCGAGCGGGCTTCGTCTTCGTTCGTCTCCGCCATCTGAATTCGATGTCCGGCGCGGGATGTTTATCGCGCTTCCTCCGGTTCACCTTCGTTTTCCTCTTCGGCGAATGCGCTTCGCGCATGGCACGCTCGATATCGGTGCAAACGAGCGGACTCAGGAATAGATCGGCCAGCTCCGGATCGAACTGCGTTCCATGTCCTTCGGCAATAGCCTTCGCCGCCTCGCTGAGACTGCGCGCGGAGCTGTATCGCCGCCTGTGTGTGATAGCATCGAACGAATCGGCGATGGCGACGACACGGGCGGTGATCGGAATCCTTTTTCCCTTCAGTTTTCGCGGATACCCGGTACCGTCCCATTTTTCGTGGTGTGAGCGGACTCCGATTCCTAGATCGGGATAAAACGCGGTGAGCGGCTCAAGCACCGCCTCGCCGCGTTCCGGATGTGTGCGCACGGCCCGCCTCTCTTCCGGAGTGAGCTTCGTTTCTTCGTGAAAAATGTCGAAGAGTGCCTCGTGCAGCTTCCCGATATCGTGGAACAACGCGACCCGCTGGATGCTCCGCAGCGTGTGCTGGTCGAATCCCGCTGCCTCACCGAGTATCTGGGCGTAAGTAGCAACCCTTCGCACATGAGCGCCCGTTTCGGCATCGTTCGCGTCGATCGCATTCAGTAAAGTCTCCAGCGTCGCTGCACTCAGTCTCTCAGCGCGCGTCCGCAGACGCCGCTGACGCAGAAATGTCGCCCCGGCAATAGCACTCAATCCCGCTTCAATTTTTCCCGACATGCGCCCCCGTTAAGCAAGAAGCATACGGAGTGCGGTTAGATTCACCAAATGGCAGATACCGCGCGCGTAACCAACAAGGGAGCCCGCCGCTGGGCCGGTGGCCATCCGTGGATTTACCGCAGCGATGTTACCGAGCGGCCCGGCTCCCCCGCCGGCGCGGTAATGGTCGAGGACAACCGAAACCGGAAGCTCGGCTGGGCGCTGTGGAGTCCCGCGTCGGAGATTTCGCTGCGTATGATCGAGCGTGATCCGGAAGTCGCGATCGACGGCGCATGGTGGCGGACGCAAATCGAGCGCGCCGCTGCGAGGCGAAGCGGGATGCACGCGAACGTAAATGCTTATCGTCTAATTCACGGCGAAGGCGATGGATGCCCTTCCCTCATTTGCGACCGCTACGATCGCTGGCTGGTCGTGCAGATGATGAGCGCTGGGCTCGAAGCATTCCGGAACGAGATCGTAGCGGCATTGCTTGACGTGACGAAGGCGGAGGGAATTCTCGCGCGCAACGACGTTCCGCTCCGGTCGAAGGAAGGGCTGGAGCGGAACACCGAGCTCCTGCACGGGGACGTGCCGCGCGAGATCGTCGTTGAAGAGTACGGAGTGAAGTTCATTGTCGCGCCGTGGAGCGGGCAGAAGACGGGCGCATTTCTCGATCAGCGGGAAAATCGGCGGAGGGTCGGTGAGTTGGCGCGGGGACGAGCGCTCGATTGTTTCAGTTACCACGGATCGTTTGCGCTGCATCTCGCCGCGAAGGCGGACGAAGTACTGGCGGTCGACAGCTCCGGGCAGGCGTTGGTGCGGGCCGCCGAGAACGCGAAGCTGAATGGCTTCGAGAACATCAGGTACGTCGAAGCCGACGCGTTCGATCATCTTCGAGAGCTTGAGCGGACGGGAGAGAGGTTCGACACGATCGTGCTGGATCCACCGGCATTCGCAAAATCGAAGACTCATCTCGCGGGCGCGCTGCGCGGGTACAAAGATGTGAATCTTCTCGGAATGAAGCTGCTTGCCCGCGGCGGGAGGCTGTACACGGCCAGCTGCAGCTTTCATCTGACGAAGCCGCTTTTTCTGGAAATGCTACAAGAGGCGGCAGCGGAGAGCGGACGGACGATTGCGTTTCGGGAGTTTCTCGGGCAGCCGCTCGATCATCCGGAGATTCTGTCCATTCCGGAGACGGGGTACCTCAAGGGGGCGTTGCTCGAGGCGATGGACTGAACTGGGAACTGCAACTACAACAACAACTTAAGAACGACCGGCCTGGGGCTATCGGCGGAGCGGCGTTTGGCTTCGGGCTTTACGACGGAACGTTGGGCTTAGGCCCCAAGCCCCAGGCCGGCTTGCCCACAGCCGCCGGCCGGTCGTTCTTACGTTGCTGTTAAACCCGCTGACACCCGGGGCAGTAGTAAGTCGACCGCCCCGCTTGCGTGATGCGGGCGACTTTTTTGGCGCAGCGGCGACACGGTTGGCCCTCGCGATCATACACTGCGAGGCGGTGTTTTGCGGCGCCCTTCTCAGTATATCGCGAGGCGAGTTTGCTCTTCGGGCTAACGACGAATTTGATGGCATCGACGAGTTTTTCGAGCTTGGCCATCGACACTTTTGACGCCGGTGCCTTCGGACTGAGCTCGGCGAGCCACAGCGCTTCGGCCGCGTAAATGTTGCCCAGGCCTGCTAGAACTGATTGATCCATAAGCGCGGGCT
>JACDDT010000009.1 GCA_013816855.1 Gemmatimonadaceae bacterium | reverse complement strand
ATAGCAATTGAGCCGGATCACGTGGTTCTCATGGAGTCGAATGGAGCTCGCCATGAGATTTCAGTACAAGGCGGAGCAAATTGATGTCGAGCCATAACCGCGGGATTGAGATGACGATTCGAACGATTATTGCAACCGCAGCCGCATTCTCACTTGTCGCATGCGCGTCTGCGGCCAAGCACGAGCCGCAGACAATACCTGTCGCCGATGGGCGCTTTCACACGACCGTGAGCCTCGATTCCACGCGTGTTCGTCCGCGCGGAGACAGTGTTGCGACCATGCCTGTGCTTAGCATCTCGCAGCTGAGCGATGGCGGAATTCCAGTGAAGAGGATCCAACTTCTCGACGCAGGAAACAACGACCTTCCGATCGTGCTTCGCGGGCTCGCGGAAAGCTTTGGTTTGAATTTTCAAATCGATGCGAACGTGCACGGGTCTGTTCAGACGCGCCTGCAGGATGTCACGCTCGAACAGGCCTTGGATGCGATCGTGCTCCCGCAAGGCTACACCTACAGCATCGATAACGGCGTGCTTCGCGTTGGTGCGGCGAAGGTTCAGACGAAGATCTTCTCGCTGGATTACGTCGCCATGTCGCGCTTCGCTTCGACCAGTACGTCGGTTTCGCGCCGGGTTGGAGGCAGTGGGGGAGGCGGAGGCTCCGACCAAATCAGCAGCGTCTCCGTGACCGACCTCTGGTCTGACCTCAGAACGTCGCTGGTTGCGCTCATTTTCGACACGCCGAATCGGGTGCCTGGAGATACGACGGCAGTTACCTCGACAGGAGGCGTCACCAATGCGAGTTCCGCTGCGCCGCAATCGACCGGGCAGGGCGGTGGTGGGGGGAGCGGAGCTACCGCGTTTAGCAGAGTCGACGGTTACGGCCAACGCCTCATCATCAACCCCGTCGCAGGCACCGTACTTGTGACGGCGAATCCTGGCAAGCTGGCGGAAGTCGCGACATTCATGCAGGCATTCGAGAGCTCCGTGCAAAGACAGGTTCTCATCGAAGCGAAAATCGTCGAAGTAAGACTCAACAACGATTTCCAGTTCGGAATCGATTGGAGCCGGATTGCGTCGGGGACCAACGGCCTCGGCTTTCAAACAAGCAACCAAACCGGCACGCCGACGGTAACGCTCAGCCTTGGCGGCGGCTTGAGTAAAATCAACGTCGTTCTCCACGCCCTTCAGTCGCAGGGCGATGTTAGCGTCCTATCGAGCCCACGCGTCGCGGCGATGAACAACATGCGCGCGACATTCAACGTCACGACCGATGAAGTGTTTTTCATCGTTAACTCCACGCCGATCACTAATGCGAATGGCGTTGTCGGAAGCACGCAGAACGTAACGCCCCAGACCATATCAGTGGGAATCGTCTTAGACGTGCTGCCGCAGATCGCCGCAGACAATATCATCACCATGAACATCCGGCCCCACGTCACGTCTGTAGTGCGCGTGGCGGAGTTCAAAACTGAAAACGGCGGCATCATAACAGCCCCGGTGGTGGAGAATCGCGAAACGGATACAATGATCAGGGCGCGCGCCGGCGAAACAGTGGTGATCGGGGGTCTGATGCAGAACGCGATCACGCACACCTCCAGCGGGGTACCGGGACTGCAGAGTCTGCCAGTTGTCGGGGGATTGTTTCGGGGAAAGACTACGAGCACCAGCAAATCAGAGCTCGTCATCTTCATCACTGCGACGATCGTGGCGGGCCAGCCCGCGATAGGCTACTAACGCCGTATGTATGAAGACTTCTACGGGCTGACCGAGCGCCCGTTCTCTCTCACCCCGAACCCGCGCTATGTTTTCTACTCTGCGCGGTATCGTGAAGCCGCAGACGAGCTCTTTTACGGTATCGAGAGAAAAGAAGGATTCATGCTGCTCACCGGCTGGCCGGGCACCGGCAAGACGACGCTTTGCCGCGACCTCCTCGACAAGCTCGAGCCGGAAAAACATCGCTCGGCTTTGGTCTTCAACCCGTTTCTGAACGGCGTCGAGATGCTGCAGGCACTGCTCACCGAATTTGGAGTCGGCTTCCCACTCGGCGCCTCACGGAACGACTTGTTGAACTCACTGAACAATTTTCTTCTTGAACAGCTTTCCGGAGGGCGCACGTGCGTCGCGGTGTTCGACGAAGCGCAGCATATGTCCACGGAGTTTCTCGAGCAGATCCGGGTTCTATCTAATCTCGAGACATCCGATGAAAAGCTCATCCAAATTGTTCTCGTTGGACAGCCGGAGCTCCTGTTCCGCATTAAGATGCCCGGAATGGCGCAGCTGGATCAGCGTGTGTCGGTGCGCTCCAGCCTGACGCACCTGAATCTTGACGAGACAAAACGGTATATCTATCACCGGCTCGATGTGGCCGGCGCGCGCGGACGGGTTGAGATCACCGATCGCGCCATCGCCCGCATTTACCGAGGTTCGCAGGGAATCCCGCGCCGAGTGAATGCCATCTGCGATCAGACGCTCCTAGCTGGATACGTCGATCGCACTCGCAGCCTTGGCGTGCATCAAGTGAAGCAAGCGATTGCGTCGCTTAGAGGTGACGAAGCGGATGCGCGGATCGTATCGGGAGGGTTGGGACGTCGCGTGGCCGTTGCTCTCTCAGCGGCGGCTGCGCTATTGGCAGGAGCGGGCGCTTTGCTCGTTTATCGCACAGGGCAATTCATGCTGCCGAGGCTCAGCCCTTGAGTCTGATCGCCGATGCGCTGAAAGCTGCGCAACAAGAGAAGAGCAAGCGCGTTCCATCCCAAGCGGCGACAGGGGTCGGCGGTTTCTTCGCCGTGCGCGCGGGGTCGCGCAGTCGTGACGGCGTACCGCGGCCAGTCCTGTTGGTGCTGGTTGCATTGGGAGCTGTCGGTGTAGTCGCAGCACTCGTCACCCTGCTGTTGTCGTCGGCGAAACCGCCCGTTACTACCACGGCCATTCCGCAGTCGACTCCTCCACCTGTCGAAACGCCAGTTGCACCGACGGTGAGCTCGGCCACACCTGTGCCTCTTACAGAGTCCGCTTCAGCGATTCAGGAACCTGCGGCCAGCCCACCGCCCGCGACAACCTCGGTGGCCACGACCACCTCCGCGCCGACACAGCTTCCGAACGCCGTAGGCTCGGCGCCGCCGACCGCCATAGGCTCGGCGCCGTCGACCGCGCTGAAAACGGGCTTCGATACCACTGGTAATACCGCAACGGTTTCCGCACCTCCTTTGGCTCCTGTGACACGGCCGTCGAATCCCCTGCAGATTACGATGGAACAGCGCGATGGTGTAGATACTCGTCCGCTATTCCAACAGGCGTTGGCCGCACAGAAGCGCGGCGACACGAATCGCGCGAAGGAGCTGTATTCGCGCGCACTCGATGGAGATCCGCAAAACGCCGATCTCTACAACAATATTGGCATGCTCTATAAGAGCACCGGCGAGCTCGATCGGGCTGAGGACGCGTATCGCCACGCAGTTAACCTGAATCCGCGGCTTGCGACAGCCTGGAGCAACCTTGGCGTCCTGCTTGACGCCCGGGGACGGAGGAAGGAAGCGATCGCGGCGCTCCAGCAGGCTATCGCCATCGATCCGTCTAACGTCGGAGTAAAAGTCAATCTCGCCTTGCAGTATCACGCCTCCGGCCTTTACTCCGATGCCCGCAGACTCCTCGAGGAAGCCGTGAGAAGCAATCCAACGATGCCGGAGGCGCAGTATGCGCTCGCACGTACTCTAGAGGCGCAGGGAGATCGCGGTAGTGCTATCCAGCACTATGGCCTATTCTTAAATACATCTAATGGCAGGTTCCCTGCACTGGAAAGGCAAGTCACGCAACATTTAGCCGCACTTAAGGCGGGGTCATGAAAGGTGAAAGAATGAGCAGTACGAAATCCGGGATCGGCACCAAATACGCGCTCGCTGCAATTTTTGCCGCGGCATGTGCCGCGCCCCGAAGCGAACCTGCCCCCGCTCCGGCGCCAGTGCCCGCCCCACTCGTTATCGCCGATCTTCCGCCTGTACCGGTGCAGATTTTGGTGACGGACTCGACATCGAGCCGGCCTCGCGACAACGCCGCGCGTATTACACTGACGTCGACGAACGCGAACCTCCGCGATCTGCTGCCTCTGCTAGCGAGCGCTGCTGGAGTGAACCTCGTTATGGGCCCCGCAGTCACGGGGAGGGTAAGTGTGCACTTCCAAAACGTCCGAGCCATCGATGCGCTAAACGCCGTGATCGAGCAGGCGGGATTGGTAGTAGGAAGCCCGGACGCAGATTTGCCGTGGGCGCGCCCGGTGTTTTACGATCTGCCGGTGAATGTGAATCTCGCGAGCGCGGCCACGATTCGCTCCCGATTTAATGTCACGCAGAGGCTCGCCGACTGGCTCGTGGTTGGACGATCATTTTAACTGTAGTCATTCACGGGCGTAAAAAAGCTGGGCCTTTTCGGCCCAGCTTTTTTTGTCGCGAGTGTTACTGAATCGGCATTGCGAGGAATGTCAGAACCTTGTTGCTGGAGCTGTAGCGTATCTGCCCCAGCGTTGTCGATGTGGTCGACGTGGTTCCTTCGTCAAGCGCAAACTCGAGGTTTTCGTACTGCGTCTGCGTAACCGGGCTGAGGTTCACTGAAAGAAACTTTGTGCTGGACTGCGTTACAGTCCCGAATGACGTCGCGATCGCCGCTCTTCCGCCGGTATTCGAGAGTACGTCGCGTGACATGTACGGACCCTTCCATGCGGCGGAGTCAGACGCGCTGTAAGCGACGAGACTAATGTCAGTTGAGCTTGCGCCTGTTGGGAGTGGGTTGATCAACTGCGTAGTCGTCGCCGGGTAGCGGCGCATATCCGAGACGAATGCCTGTATTCCCGATTGAATGTTCGTCAAGTCGGAGGAAGTTCGCGACGTATCACCCTTTGAAAGCTGGTTGTTCAACGCCGGCAGTAAAACGGCCGCCATGATTGCGATGATCGCAATCGTGACGAGGACTTCTGCAAGCGTGAATCCCTTCTTGAGGGGTCGAGTCTGAATTTTCATGTGCGTGTCGTTGTGTTATTGGATGGGCAATGCAAGGAACGTGAGTATGGATGATGCGCTGCTGTAACGAATGACTCCTAAAGTCGAAGAAGTGGAGCTGGCGGTTCCCTCGTCGAGAGTTGCTTCGAGATTTGCAAAATCATTTCTGTCGACATTCGTTACGCTGATCGTGAGATAAGCGTTCGTCGAGCTCACAACCGAAAAGCTCGTGGAGATCGTTGCGCCACCGCCGGTTGTCGCAACGTCTCGCGTCAGGTAGGGTCCTTTCCACTTGAGAAGAAGCCCTGCCGGGATCGCCGTCGTGGTCCCGTCGGCGTTAAGTCCGTTGGTACCAACAGCGGTGCTAAGCTGGGTTAATGTCGCTGGGTACCTGTGCACGTCGGAGACGAAAGCCTGCGCGGCCGATTGGATATTGGTCAAATCGGAAGAGGTCCTGCCCGCATCTCCCTTTGAGAGTTGCTGGTTCAGAGCGGGCAAAAGCACAGCGGCCATCACCGCGATAATTGCCAGCGTAACGAGCACTTCCGCGAGCGTAAAGCCCCGATGAGAACTCTTGATCTTGTTCAATGAACGGCGATTCGAAGAAAACCTGAACATTTGTCCTCTGGGTTGGTGCCTTTGAACGGTTATGATCTGAGACGAAGGTAGCTGCCCTTCGTAACGGTGCGGTTACACCTGTTCCGTCATCTGTTACTCAGGACGCACGGTACCCGCTGGGGCGTCACAACGTCGTTATATTAACCGCAGATGCCACCTAGGTACTCGATACATTTGTTTGGCAAGCCGACGGTGTTAGACGAAGCTGGCCGAGGCGTCGCCGGATTAAGCTCGGGAAAGCCTCTCGCGTTGCTCAGCTATCTCATTGTCCAAGCCAAAGCGCCTAGAGAAGAAGTCCTCGGTCTGCTGTGGGGAGATGTACCTGAAGCAAGAGCGCGCAATGCATTTCGCCAGGCGCTTCATCGCCTTCGGTCAGCCTTGGGCGAGAATGCCCTTCCGCATGACCGCGATATTCTCGCCATCGCTCCCGAGATCGCGGCCGCTACCGACGTGGCGCGCTTCCAACGCTGCCTCGCTACTGGGAACTACGACCAGGCCTCCGAGGAATACACTGGGGACTTTCTGGCTGGACTGGACGTTGGCGAATCTGCATTCCACGAGTGGCGGGATACCACTTCCAAACAGTACAAAGCAAAATATCGGGATGCCCTGCGAACTGTAATTCAAAACCACATCGATTCCGGTGACGTTTCCGGTGCGTTGCGCCGGACCGCAGAACTATCCGCAAATGATGCAGGCGATGCCGATGCAGCGACGCTCTACGCCTCCACCCTACTCGGCGCCGGCCGTCGTGCCGAGGCCCTCCAGATAATGGAAAGCTTCGAGCAGCGCTATCAATTGGACTTCGGCACTACAGCACCCGCAGCCGTCCGCGAATTCGTGGCTCGTCTGCGGAGGGCGCGTGAAGAGCCACGGGGAACCGGGCCGACCCGCCAGCAAATTCGCTTTGTGGGCCGCGAGCCCGAATTGTCGATTCTCTTGACCCGAATTCGCGCGCTCGAACGCGGTGCGGGATCGTTGGTTATCGTCGCAGGAGAAGCTGGCGCGGGCAAGACCCGCCTTATCGAAGAGTTCTCCGTTCGCACGCTGGACGTCGGACCTTGCCTTCTTCTTCAAGGAAGAGAACGCTCACCGGATGCGGCAATCCCATATGCATCCATAGCGGAAGCGCTTCGTGGCGTCCTCGACGCGCCTGGTTTATCGGGCACCGGCCAGCATCTCCTTGCTGAAGCTGCGCGGCTTCTTCCACAACTTCGCGATCAATTCGCATTGCCTCCGATCACGGATATCTCTGATGACGCAGGGCGGCTTCGCTTTTACGAGGGCATCGCGGCTCTCTTCGACTCCGTCGCCTACGAGCAGCCCGTCTGTCTCGCTCTCGACGATTTCCACAACTGCTCGCCGGCCACCCTCAGCTTGGTCGCGTACCTCGTCGAGCGGCTGCGCAGTGCGCCAATTCTCTTTGCCATCGCCGGCCGGAGCACTAAACGCTTCTCTGCGCTTAGCAAAACACTCCTCGAGTCGGTGTCGCGCTCGGGTTCCGCAGATACCGGCGGAAACGCTGCCCGAATCGAGGTCGGTCCGCTCGACGAGGCTTCGGCAAAAGATCTTATCTACCAGCTTGCCGATTCCAGCGAAAGCGATCGCCATGAAATAATGGAAACCAGCGGCGCAATTCCCTTTCGCATAATCGAAGCGTGTGAGCGGCTGCGGGCTGGCGAGAAAACTGAGAGAAATCTGGTGAGGATCCGCGATGTGCTTTGGGCGCGGCTTCAACGAACCGGTCAAGCCGAACAGCGCCTGTTCGTTACAGTCGCGCTCTTTGACCGACCCATATCAATCCGGCTTCTCGCCGCAGCGTCGCATCTTCCGGAAAAAAGTGCGCTGGATGCCGCGCTTTCACTCGAGGGGGAGGGTCTGCTTCTCCAGCGAGCGGACGGTGTCACACCCGCCCATGATTTCTCCGGGGAAATCGCGCTGGAAGGTACCGGCCCGGCCGGCCGAGCGCTTCTCGCCGGTTGGGCGGCCGAGGCGCTCGAGCGTGACGGTTCGGGCACGAGCGCCGAGCTTGCGCGGTTGTTCACTCTTGCGGGCCGTCAAAAGGAAGCCTTCCCATTTTCGCGAGCGGCCGCGCTTGAAGCCATGAGCGTCGGCGCCCTCGACGAAGCCCGGCATCATTTCGAGACAGCGCTATCCACAGCCGCGTCGCGAGAGGCCCGCGCCGAAGTAGAACGCCTGCTGGGGTCTATCGGGACGGCACATTTACGGCTTTCCCCCGGCAATTCAGTGACATCTGAGCCTGCGCAGGCGCCGAAAACTGATATTAACGAATCGACTCCTGAAAGTGCGCCGTCTCCAACGCGAAGCGCATCTGCCGGAAACAAGAACCGAAGTCATTGGAAGATCCGACTCGCGCTCGCCTTCGCCCTTGCCGGCGTATGTTTCTTCGCGTTTCAGGGTATGACGCGCCTTAAGAACTCGAAAATTCCAGGAACCTCCCTAGCTGACACGTTGGTTGTCGCCCGCGAGCTAAATCCGCGCGATACGGTCATCGGTTTTACAACGGGACAGCTAGGCTCCCCGCTTGAGAATCTCGAAGGCGCGACCCGACACGGTCTTACTCGGAGCTGGATTGATTCACTTCGGCTGCCGTGGGCGAATCCGCTGCCGTCGCCCGATGGACACCACGTTGCCGTCGAGCGGATCACGAAGAACGGCTCCGAACTGTTCGTGATATCGATGGACAAGCGCGACACTATCCAGCTCCGCACCGGCGCAGGCGATGATTTTTCGAATGGCTGGTCTCCAGACGGCCATTGGCTGCTCGCGACGCATGGGGAGACGCGGCCCGGCGGAGCCTACGCGGCCGAGCTCTTTGCTTATTCGGTATTTCGCGGCCAGCCACGGATCGCGCTGGACACTGCGCGCCTACACTCGGTAGTAGAAGCCGTCTGGTCGCCAGACGGGAGCCACGTCGCTTGGTCGTCGCGCGTCGGCCCGCAACATCAGCAAGATATTTTTGTCAGCGACGCCGACGGCGCGAACGCCGTCAATCTCACAAACGACCCGTCCGAAGACTATAGCGTTGCGTGGTCACCGGATGGAAGTACGATTGCGTTTACGAGCGAACGCGGAGGCCGCGCTGAGCTGTATTCGGAAAACATCGCGACTCGGGAATTACGCCAGCTTACATGGGAAGGCGCGCACGCGGACCACGCTGCCTTTTCGCCTGATGCGCGCTGGCTCGCGTACGAATCGACACGCGATGGAAACCCCGCAGTTTACGTGATGCCGGCACGTGGCGGAACTGGCCGCAACGTCGCTTCAGCGCTTGAGCGTGTCGAACTGGTCCGTTGGCGAGGTCGCACAATTCCGTACGTCGATCAGGTCCTGGTGGACGTTCTCCCGATTGAGAAAGCGGGCGCCTCTGCTGTCCTCCTCGTTCGTGGACTCGACCCGCACGGCAATCCGATCCCGATCAGGAACGCACGATTGAGCGTACTCGACCCCGAGCTTCTCCGCATCGAGGGCGACCCGGCGCGTTCATCGTTCGAGGGTGTGCGAGTCCGCGCCTTAGGGCGCGGGTTGGCGAGGGTAATGGTGAGTGCCGGGAACTGGAGAGTTGACACTGCGTTCGTACCGATCGGCGAAGATACGATCGCACTACTTAAAGACAACTTTGACGGCGGGTTCCGGAACGAAACCTGGAGGGCACTCGGCGATCCTGCGCCGTTCGTCGCGAATCGAGTCGGATCGGACGGATCGGCCGGACTCGTCGCTAAAAGCGATCGCGAATGGGAGAGCGGTGTTCTGAGCAGAAGAGTGTTTCCAATGCGTACCGGCTTGAGTGCGGACATTTGGGTGGCCGCACCTTTTCTTCAGCCAGCCGCGCCAAGGTCGTTCGTAGTGGCTTTGGTCGCCGCCGATCCGGCGGAAGTCGTCGACCCAGTCGCGCCCCATTTTCTCCGGCTCGCGACGGTCTCATGGCTCGCCGAAGCAGGACGGATTAGTTACGGAGTGGGGCGCGAGGTTTTTACCGAGCCGGTGAGTAATATCGGCGGAGGCAAGACACACCGCTTCACGATCTCGGTATCGGGGGACGACGCGGTTGCTTTTTATGTCGACGGAAGACTTCGGTCGAAATCGACCCTTCGGGTCAGAACAGCTGGAGGGAACTCGCGCGCACAATTGTGGCTGGGGTCCCAGGCAACGGGTGGCGCGGTGGTTTTTGACGACATTGAAGTGCGGCTTCAAACGAGTGCGCCGCCTCGGCGAAAATAGCGCCAAGCAGTCCGAATTTGCTTTAAGTCAGCGGTCTGAAAAATGCGGATCTCGGATTTCGAATGATGATTTCCGCTACTTGCTAGACGTCATTGCTGATCCGCTAACTGTAGGGAGCGGGTAAAGCACCCATTGATTTCTCCACTTCTCGGCGCCACCGCGAGCGACATCGGATGTGAATGTCGCCGCTAAACTTCCGGCGTTCGGCTCGAACGCGAGAAAGGCATTTGCTGCCCGAACAGCATTTACACCATCGCCCGCGCTTAAGTAGAGAATAGGCAATCGGTTCGCGAAGTTCAGTTCAATCGGAGAAAGTTGCGGCGGTGGCCGCAACTTTCTCCACCCCGCCATCTCGCCGTATGCGTGCTCAAGCAAGCGGCGCGTTAATTGAGCGGCCCGCGCATAGCTGCCGCGAGCTTGAAGCGTATCCACCACCCCGAGGGCCGCTGCATCCAGCGGTATCGGTCTGTGAGACATCGCGACCAAGAGGAGGCTAGCCGCTGAATCGGGATTATTATGTCGTAACTCGAGCCGCGCTGCGTACTGATACGTCGCCGAATATCCGGGAGCGAGTCTCATCGCCGAATCGATCTGCGCAAGAGCCTTTGCAGTGTCATGCAAGCTGATCAACAGGCCTGAAAGCAAAATGCGCCCGTCGGGCCGCCTCGGACTAATTCGCACCGCATGCGTGAGGTGGAGCATCGCTCGCTCCAGGTATCGACGGTCACCATAGTACACTCCAGCAAGGACGAAGAACCGTCCCGCATCAACATACGACCGATCATCTTCTCGATTACGTGCGATGCTTCGCTCAGCCTCGAGCGCGCCACGCTGCATTGCTAGGTCAAACTCCTTCCGCACCAGAGGATTCGTTTCTCTAGAAATTAGCGGTGCCGAGTTACGGAGAAATTGATAGTAAAGCGGAAAGGTGTGAAGCGTCTGCGGCGACGCGGAGTTCATGACCTTCTGAAATTCCATAAGGCGATACTCAAACACCCCCGGCGACAGAGCATTGCTGAGGGTTCGCGCTGCTTGCAGCGGAAGAACTCCCTGCAGGTAGGCGACAAGAATCACAAGCGCGCCGAGAGCCCAGCTAAGTCCATGACGCTGGCCAAGGGAGCGATCTGCGGCAATCTCGAGCGCCGGCGCTCTCCGAGAAGTAATGAATGCGAGCAATGCGACCCAAACGACTACGCAATTGATATCGAAGAACCAAAACGTGAGATATACAGCGTAGCCCGCGAGCGTGGCCGCTAATATTGCCGCCTCGCCAGCAGAGAATAGCTCCTCGCCAACGCCCCGTCGCAGCGTAACAACGGCGGCGGCCCAGATTCCGATCATCGTGAAAAAGCCGGCCATCCCACTAGTCGCGAGCAGCTCCAGCCAAGCGTTATGCGTTCGATCAAATATCCCGTCGCCGAGCACGTCGTAAATACGCGGATCGTAATGTCGGCTCGACACCACCTGGTGGTTTTCGGGCCCATAACCGAGTATCGGACGATCGCGGAAGCCCTTGAGCGCGATGTTCCATTCGATTGTGCGGGAATAATCGATTGGTGACGATGTGAAACCCTTCCACCTTCCGCCGACTGTTTCTGCGAGCTGCGGCGCGTGTGTAGAGATGCCGTATGCGAGGAGGCCTATCAATCCCGCTGCAGCGGTAAGCCCAAGGCCATATTTTTTCGCACTGATTCGGCGATTTTTTGACATCCCGATGAGGGTCACGCTTCCGACAAAGGACCCAACGAGCAATCCCAGCTCGGAGCTGCGGTTTCGCGCACCACCAATACCGAAGAGTAGAATGCATCCCGAGAGCGCTGCAAATGAACGCCAAAATGGGCTTTTCTCAGTTCGCGCAAGCCACACGGCCAGCCCTAGCACGATCAGCAGATACGGGGCGAGCAAGCCCTGATTACCGATCGTCGAACCGTGGGAGAGCCCCATTTGAAACGATGGATTTCGGAAGCTTTGAGGAAGAAATTCGGAGCCCCCCCAAACCACGACCCCATCGGCTGCAACGACGAACAAGCGAAATAGGATTGGCCAATCACCCTCTCTCATAACAACACGAAGCATGAAATAGAAAACAAAGAGGTGAAGCCAGGCGAGAACCCCGCCCATTCTCTCGAAGTCGCCAAAGAAACTGTGCCAGCGCGATGCGCCAAAAAATGCGGCGACGAGTAGCACTAAGACGTAGGCGACGAACCATTTCAGGATGGGGTCGTCTTTAAATGCAACGTCTCGCAGACGCCGTACCCCGCCTGCGAGAATGGAAAAGGCGGCGATCTCAACACAAAACCGAAAGAAAAGATTTCTAGTCGTGACGAATGGAAAGAAAAAACCCGGTATCAATATCAACGGCGTTGCGGCCGTAAGAAAAAGGCCAACCCTGCCGATGTCTTTGAGCATGACTTCTCGCAATCGTCTGAGCTCCGATAAGATCATGAGGGGAAACCCGAACGCCATTTAGCAACGAATGCAATCGTCACGATTTGTTGTCCGGTATCCCAAAAGAAATGGCCACCGGAAATACCGGTGGCCACCCCTGCCAAGCTCTCTTGCGCTTTCGAATTCTTATTTGAAGGGAGAAGCGTAGTAGTAGCCGTTGTAGACAGTCCCGGACTGTACCGATCTGAACTTGCCCGACGTAGACGACGCGGTCGGCTCCGTACCGTCTAGAAGGTCATTGAGTGTGTTAGCCTGGGCGGCCGTAAGATTCCGCACTTGAACGGTCGCGTAATCGGTCGACCCAGTTGAATCGCAGACACTAGCAGCTCCGATCGCGCAAGGGACGATCCGGTTGTCGATATATGCCGAGTATCCGGTGTTGAAAGCCACCCCAGTGGCATTTGCGTTCGTGCTTGAAGTCACAGTCGACGGAAGCGACGTCTCCATATAAGGTCCCTTCCAACCGTTGGCCCCAACGTACGTCGTTCTGTTTAAGTCTGCATCCAATTGCGGACCGGAGGAAGCACTGATGCCTGGGAGGTTGACGAGGTCATCCACATCCCCTGGAAACTGACGTACCGCAATGTCGAAATTCTCAATCGCTGTGCGGAGATTGTTCAAGTCGCTAGTTACGCGCGAGGAATCGCCCGCCCCCACCTGCGCCGTAACAGCCGGAATAACGACAGCGGCCAACACCCCGATGACGACGACGGTCACCAGGACTTCGATGAGCGTGAAACCCTTCCTACGAATCGAAATAATTCCTTTCTTCATTTGACTGCTCCCCTGAACTCAGTGAAAGCCCCTTGAGGCTCAAGCGGCCGTTGCTCCCCGAAAACCGCGGCGATGAACACGGGCAATATCACTCGCCTACGTAACGAGCCCGTTACGGACTGCGCTTTGGGCGTGACGCGCATCTAAGCGGCCTCAAGTCTGAACAACTGTTGGCTTTAGGTCAAGGATGGGTTTGTGAACATGTGGCGCGGCAAATCGATCGCTCCCCAGCAAGCGTTTATTCATCCCTTGCGATGGACTCTAACGTTGGCCCGTCGATCTCATGTCCTCCTTTATATCTCGTTACCGATGGGATAACGCCAAGCGAATCCAAAATCGCGATTTGGGTATCGAAGATCTTGGGGGTGATAAACTGGTCCGCGTCCCCCACCACAATCGTTAGGGGGCCTCCACCACCCGTTAACCGCCTCGCCCCGGACTCGCTCAGCTCCGCCGGAAGTGAGCCCGCCCAAAGTACTACCCGGTCGGGACTCGCCTTCCCAGCCGCGACCCATCGCGCCGCCGTCGCGACGCCTTGCGAAAAGCCTAACACCGCCAGCCTGCACAGCGCTCGCGGAACCAAACGAAAGATTTCGTCGTGAAGCTCATCGAGGTATGCGACGTAGTCCGCTATCTCCGCCTCACGGTCTTCCGTCGTCATCCAGGTCGCGCCAACTCTGCTCGACGCGCCGTGAAAACCGCCGTCCAGGTAGTAGTGATTGAGGGCCTCGGGCGCGACGATGAGCCGGTCAGGCGCTTCGATGACGCGAAAGCGCTCGATGAAATTCTTTGCGAGCTGCGCGTGGCCGTGGCACACGATCCAAACATCACGCACGCCGGGCCCCTGCTGCCCGAGAACCGCATAGCGTGCGGTGCGGTTGACGGTCATGTGGTGCAGCGCCACAGCGGATTCATCTTTGGGTGTCATGTCATCGAACTCCAGTGGCCACCCTTACACGGAATGGTAGTGGTGCAGAGCAATGGCGGATTCATCTTTCGGTGTCATGTCATCAAATTGCAGCGGCGCATCATTACATGGAACATGTCTTGCCCCTCCCTCGCGTATGAAAACGATCCTCTGCGTCTCTCTTTTTGCGGTCGCCGCATGCTCGGTCTCTCAAGACCAGGAAGTCGCGATCGGGAAGCAGAACGCGGAGGAAATCAATGCGCAACTTCCGATCATTCAAGACGCCGCGATCAGCGGTTATATCCAGGCACTCGGCGAGTCTATCGCGAAAAAGACAAGTCGCGCGGATCTCGATTGGCATTTTTACGTCGTTAATACGCAGCAGGTCAATGCGTTCGCACTTCCCGGCGGCTATGTATACGTGAATCGCGGCCTGATCGAAAGCGCAGACCGCGTCGACGAGCTCACCGGAACGCTTGGCCACGAGATCGGACATGTCATCGAGCGGCATTCCGTCAAACAGATTCAAAGCAAGGAGAAGGCGAACGCGGGAATCGCCATCGTGTGCACTCTAACCAGCCTGTGTAACAGTGGTCTCGCGCAGGTAGCCGTCAACGTTGGCGGCGGAGCCATGTTCGCCAAACACAGTCGTGCCGACGAGCTGCAGGCAGATTCAGAGGCCGTCGTGAACGTCGTACAAGCGGGGTACGATCCGGAAGGAATACCCGCGCTCTTCGAAGCGCTCTTGAAACAGCGGCAATATCAGCCGACGAAAGTCGAAGGTTGGTTTGCGTCGCATCCGATGGAGGAGCAGCGGATCGCGCGAGCACGCCAGCTCATCGATGAAATGCCCGCCGGCAAAGACCGGCTCGTCCGCGACGACGCCGCGTTTCACGATCTCAAGGCACGCATTGCCGCTCTTCCCGTGCCCGCAAAAATGCGCCTTGTCGCCGATAGCGCGACCGCGCCGCTTCGGTAACCCGGTTTATCGAACTGACGCGACGCTGCTTAATCCAGCTAGCCTTTCGATTTGGGCGCCGCTCCGGTAACCGGCCGGTCGATCGGAGCTGACGCGGCGCCCCTTTATCCAGCTAGCCTCCAGATCTGGGCGTTGCTCCCTTAACCAGCTGGCCTTTTAATTCTGTCGCGGCGATTCCATTAAGCGGTTGTCCCTTGGTGTTGCCGGGCTGGGTCGCAATGTTTGGATCGGTGCGCAACGAGGGCGGGACCGTCCTCGGAACGATGAATGACGACGACCGCCATAATAGCTGCCGCGCTGGGTGCCTTACCTAACGCGCGCTGGTAGTCAATCTCTAAGAGAATCCGCTGCCGAGTCGCCGCCAGATTTACGCATTCGTATCTCACCCCCGGCCGTGTCGGCATTGGCGACCGAATCTGCTATGCGGTCCGCATTCGCAGACTCGAGCTCGGCGCGGGTGTTCGGATCAGTAACCTCGGCATCGCCGCTCTGACGGGATATGTCCGCTTCAAGTCCGGATCGTCTGATGCGATCGCGGTAGCGCTCGACGAACGCAAAATTCTCTGCCCCCACTCCCGACGCCACCGTAGAGCGGCCGAGCTGTGCAGCCTGAACCGCCTGCGCAAGCGCAACAGTCTCTAGCACAAAATCCCGTACGCTCAGCCCTGCTCCTTCGATTGCCCGTCGAGCGCGCGGACTGGATTCGAGACGCGCGACAGCGCGATCGACGGCAGACCCGGCCTGCGCGGGCGCGCTCGAAAACTCGCCCGGAGGCACTCCATCGAGATTACGCTCGGCGATCTCCCACTTCGCGAAGTTGTCTTCGGTGAGCTGAAAATCGACGGGCGAGGCGAGCGCGTCTTTCGCCTCGACGGAAGCGTTCGCGAGAAATCCCGCATCGGCGGAAGCGGAATCCTTTCCCTTGCAGCCGACCACACCGGCGGCGAGGATCGCCCCGAACATCACCAATGAATAGCGCATAACCTATTATATAGTCTCGTCCCCCGTCGCATGACGCACGCCACTCTTCAGCCGGAATTCGGATGATGCGCACATCGATTCTTGCAGTCTGTTGCCTCGCTTTCTCTGCTCCTCTCCACGCGCAAAGCACTCGGCCGGTCGATTGGAACGCGCTGGCTTCGGAAACCCAGCAGGTGCTCACTGACTACATCCGCATCAACACCACGAACCCGCCTGGAAACGAGCTCGCGGCGGCGCGCTTTCTCAAAGGGATCCTTGACCGGGAAGGGATCGAAGCGATGATCCTCGACACCGCCGAGCTCGGCGCCGGCAGAGCGAACCTTTACGCGCGCCTCAAGGGGAATGGGACGAAGCGCGCCGTCGCCCTCATCCATCACATGGACGTTGTTCCCGTCGCGCCGCAGTACTGGTCAGTCGATCCGTTCGGCGGAATTGTGAAAGACGGCTACCTGTACGGTCGAGGCACTCTCGACATGAAGGGCAGTGGCATTGCACAGCTGATGGCGATGATCGCAATCAAGCGATCGGGCGTCGCTCTCAATCGAGACATCGTCTATATCGCGAACGCCGACGAGGAGCTTGGCTCGCGCGGAGCGCTCATTTTCGTCGAGAAGCATCAGGATCTGCTCAAAGACGTTGAGTTTGCGACCACCGAGGGCGGTGACAATTCTTACGAGAACGGCCAGCTTCGTTACGTCGCCGTCGGCGCCGCCGAAAAGCGCGCCATTTGGCAACACCTCGTCGTCAAAGGCGTTCCTTCGCACGGATCGAGACCAACGAAACGAAACCCGGTGCCTAAGCTGATCGCGGCGCTCGATAGAATTGCGCATTGGGAAACTCCGCTGCGTTTGACACCGGTGACTACGAAATACTTCCATGACATCGCCCGGTTTTATCCCGAGCCAAAGCGCAGCTGGCTGATGAACATCTCATCTGCTCTCAAGAATCCAAAAGCGCGCGAATGGATCGTTAGCGACGTCTACTGGAACGCAGTGCTCCGGAACACCATTTCGCTCACTGTCGTCAACGGCTCGAATAAGACGAATGTGATTCCGGCTGAAGCGTCCGCCGATCTGGACATTCGCCTGCTTCCCGATCAAGACACTACAGCATTTCTCGCCGAGCTGAAGAGTGTCGCCGCGGATACGTCCGTGCACTTCACCGGACTCTCGATTGTGAAGCCCTCGCTCGCAAGCCCGCCGACGAGTGCGTTCGTGTCGGCGGTCGAGCGTGCGGTAAAAGATCGCGATCCGAAAGTGTTCGTCACCACCCCGATGTACACGGCCGCCACCGACAGACCTACCTATCAGCGGGCGGGGATAATCGCCTACGGCATCGACCCATTCAAAGTTCCGAGCGCGGAGCTGCAATCGGGAATGCACGGAAACGACGAGCGGCTCGCCGTAGCGAACATCGGATGGGGCGTTCATTTCGTGTATGACATACTGCGGCATTTGCAGTAAGCCGCGTTGACCGTCCCCCGCTGCGGGACTAGCTTACCTGAAGGAGGATTATGCCAAAAGAAGAAGCAATCGAGCTCGAAGGAACTGTCACTGAAGTGCTACCTGACGCGACCTTTCGCGTGCAGGTGAACAACGGACACGATGTGCACGCCACGATCGCGGGTAAGATGCGACGCTTTCGAATTCGCGTGCTTGCTGGCGACAAAGTCACCCTCGAAGTCTCGCCCTACGATCTAACTCGCGGCCGAATCACTTTTCGGCATAAGGGCTGATCTCCGCAGAGCTTTCCACGGGCGCCGCGTAACCGGCAAGCTCGGGTGAGTCGATGACCCTTCCCATTCGTGCGCCGTATATGCCGATGGAAGCCAAAAGCGTCGAGGATATTCCTCAGGGCGACCAATGGCAGTATGAGCCGAAGTGGGACGGCTTTCGCTGCATCGTTTTTCGCGACGGAGCGGAGGTGCAGCTTCAATCAAAAGCCGGACAACCGCTCGCGAGATATTTTCCGGAGCTCGTCGAAGCATTTCTCCAGCTAAAGCCGGCGCGTTTCGTGCTCGATGGCGAGATCGTGATTCCCGAAGGCACCGCGCTGTCATTCGATGCGCTGCTTCAGCGAATCCATCCCGCGGCGAGCAGAATCAGAAAGCTCTCTGCCGAGACACCTGCGTCGTTCATCGCCTTCGACCTGCTTGTCGATGATCGCGGCCAGCTCCTCGCCTCAAAGCCGCTGGAAATGCGGAGAGCTGCTCTCGAAAAATTCGCCGCGAAGCAGCTCGCAACATCGGACAGCATTCTTCTTTCCCCCGCAACGCGCGAGCTCAAAGTAGTGAAGCGCTGGTTCGGCAATGTCGGAGGTGCGCTCGACGGCGTGATCGCGAAAGAAGTCGACTCCTCCTACATGACGGGTGAGCGCGCAGGGATGGTAAAGATCAAACAGCTGCGCACTGTGGACTGCGTCATCGGCGGATTTCGGTACGCGAGTAAGGGAAGCGTCATCGGCTCCATTCTCCTCGGCCTGTACGATCGCACGGGACTATTGCATCACGTGGGCTTTTGCTCAGGATTCACCGCCCAGCAGAAGAAGGAGCTCACACCAAAACTCGAGGCTCTGATCAAGCCCCCCGGCTTTACCGGTCAGGCGCCCGGCGGCCCGAGCAGATGGAGCACGGAGCGCTCCGCAGAATGGAAACCACTCGCTAACAAGCTCGTCGTCGAAGTGCAGTACGATCACTACACAGGCGGACGGTTCCGTCACGGCACCCGCTTTCTCCGGTGGCGTCCGGACAAGGCACCGAAGCAGTGCACACTCGACCAGGTGCGCGGAGAAAAATCATTCGCGCTGAAGCTGCTTAAGAAACGCTGAGCAGCCATCCTTTCATCGGTCACCAGAAATGGACTACAAATTTTTCACCTGCGATGTCTTCACCGACAAGCTTCACGGCGGGAATCCTCTCGCCGTGCTGCCCGATGCGCGCGGCCTTTCTGATGACCAGATGGCGGCGATCACGCGGGAATTCAATTATTCGGAGACGACGTTCGTCTTTCCGCCTGCGGACCCGAAGAACACCAGGCGTGTCAGGATTTTCACCCCGGGAAAAGAGCTTCAATTCGCAGGGCATCCGACCGTCGGAACGTCGCACGTACTCGCTGCAGCCGGTTTGATTCCAATCACGGGCGACGAAACGCGAATCGTTCTCGAAGAAGGCGTCGGTCCGGTTCCCGTTTTGATAAGATCGAAAGACGGCGTTCCCTACTTCGCTCAGCTGACCGCGGCGAAGCTGCCAGAGGTGGGAGATCCGCCGCCATCCAAGAAAGCGCTCGCCGACATTCTATCGCTCGAGCCGTCGGACATGGTCGCCGACGATTTGATGGAGCCGGAGGCGGTGTCCTGCGGGACTCCTTTCCTCTTTATCCCCGTGCGCACCCCGGATGTGCTGCGGCGGATCAAGGTGGACAATAAAAAGTGGGAGGAGACGCTGGCGTCATACTGGGCTTCGGAGATGTTCGTTTTCAGCGCTGACAAATGGCCCGGCATCTTCGAAGGCGGGCATATTCGAGCCCGCATGTTTGCACCAGGGGTGGGTATTGCCGAAGACCCGGCGACGGGCAGCGCCTGCGCCGCGCTCGCCGGGTTCCTCGGCTTCCGTTCAGAGCAGCGCGCTGGCACGCTCAAGTGGAGCGTGGATCAGGGTGTCGAGATGGGAAGGCCGAGCCGGTTGGAGCTCGAAGTGGATTTGGCCGGCGGACAGGTGAAGGCGATCCGCGTGGGAGGATCTACCGTATTGGTGAGCACGGGCGTTCTTCACATTCCCGACTGATCAGCCGCTTCTTCGCATGTGCTTGCGCCGCCTGTCGCCGGGCGGAGGTGGCACTGCCATTCGCCGCCGCTCGAAATCGGTAAAGGCTGCCAGTAGCAGGAGGACCGCTCCCATGATCATGAAGCTGTTTCGCGCGGCAACACGATCGGCGAATCCGAGCATCCACGGCAAACCCACCAGAAAGAATCCGCCGATGAGCTCCACGACTTTGTGGAACCGGAACGAAGTAATTGGGAGCGCGCCCGGCGGAAAAGAGCTCAAGGCGGTGACGAGCAGATGTAGGAAGGCGAAGGCATACGCGAGAGCCCGCGGCACGCCGGTGAAGCCAAGCGCCAGCGGAAGGCAGAGGAAGCGACAACTATCGCGTAGTCGGCGACCCCATGGGCTTTACGTGGGAGAATTTTCACGCGTAGCCCTACTTCAAGATTTGTGCTTCGTACGCTTTACTGCGTCTGTCTTGCTCAATAATTATTGCGGGACCGGCTGCGCCGGCGTTCTGGAACATCCACCCGGCCGGTTACGCCGTTGTAGGTGACTTCGCCGCTGCCTTTAGATTCGACGACGAGATCGCGCCCAACCCGGGAAGCGTTGATCTCACCCGAGCCGTCGTGCTCGACGACGACAGAGCCCTTGATGTCGCTCGCGAAGATGCCGCCGGAACCGTCACTCTCAACGGTAAACGAACCAGCGACATTGCGCGCCTCGATGTCTCCCGAGCCGTCTCGCACCTTGACGTCGCCGGAAATGTTTTTGATGACGAGGCTGCCGGATCCATCCGTTATTCGAACGGACTTCGCACCATCGACCTGGAGATCTCCCGATCCGTCAGTGGCCTCTAGCGTTCCGACATTCCTGATTTCGGTCGCGCCACTGCCGTCATAAACCGAAGCATCGAGACCTTGGGGAACTTCGACTGTAAGATCGAGGGCCGCAGACCAATCGCCTCTCCCCCAAATGAAATTGCTCTCTGGCAGGTCTGTCTTGATGAAAATCTCACTCCCCCGACGCTCCACGACGAGCTTGATGTCGTTGAGGATTTCTCTCGATGAAGCCCACGCCATTCCTTTTATCTGGACCTGCGTGATTCCAGCTTTCCCCTCGACGCGCAGTATTCCCGCCCCCGCTTCGACGCGAACGCTCCGCGCGCCCGAAGCGTCGACAACAGCGTTACGCGGCGCCGAGAAGTCATTGCCGGATTGTGCTCTCGCCATTACCGGTCCGAACAGGAAGGGTGCGGCGAAGGCCGCCTTCCGCATTTTGCGTCTCATTGGTTTGCTCCATTGGGTGTCATGGCTTGGACAGCCGCATAGTATCTACGGTTTGAACCCGCTCGCGTTTCAGCCGGCGCCTGGCTCTCAGGCCGTCGGATGTGTACACTCCATATAGAAGGCGATGATTCCCGCCCGTTCTGGAGGGTTGATGAGACGATTACTTGCAGTGGCCGTTGGGATTGGCGTGATGGGGACGGTCGCGTCGAGCGCGCTGGCACAGCTGACCCCGACCAAACCAACACCGCTGCCCATCGCGAGTGGCCCGCAAGTCGGCATGGCGGCGCCAGATTTTTCACTTCGCGGCGCAACGCGCTACGGCCGGCTGAAGAACCCTGTGCGGCTCTCCGATTACCGCGGAAGCACTGTAGTGCTCGCCTTTTTTTATCAGGCGCGGACGAAGGGCTGAACCATCCAAATGGAGGCGTACCGTGATCAGTATGCCACGCTCTTCAACAACGGCCGTAAGGTCGTAGTCATCGGCATCAGCGTCGACGCTGACACCGCGCAGGCGTCGTGGGCGCATGACGAAGATTTTCCCATCCTATTCGCGAGCGATTCCGGCGGGAAAGTCGGGAAGCTCTACGACGCATTCGCGGCGGACAGAAAACAGGATAACCGCTCGCTCTTCGTCGTTGGTCCCGACGGACGGATTCGATACGTGACGAAGCCGTTCAAGGTTCTGTCGGCGCAGTCGTACAAGGATTTGGCTGCGATAGTGGATAGCCTGGCTCCGCCTCCTCCAGACTCTACGAAGTAAGATCCGCTCTTTGGGATGAAGAGGCGGCGCTAATGCGCCGCCTCTTCTTATTTCAACGCTTTCGCAATGGCTGCGTCGAGATTCTGTCGTCCGCCGAGCCCGGTATACGCCACGATCCCCTTTTTGTTCAACACCACGACGTAAGACGTAGCCGGCGCATCGAACGCCCCAGCAGCGTTCCCATCTGCGTCCCATAAAGTTTCGTGGGGGAGCGGATGGGCTGCGAGGTACTTTCGCACCCTCTCCGGCGATTGGTTGATGTTCACGGCAACCGCCAGAAACTTCACTCGTCCGGAGTATTTCTTTTCCGCAGCGAGAAGAGCTGGCATCAGCTCCCGGCAGTTTGGGCACCAGGTCGCCCAGAACTCGATAAGCACAGGTGCTTTTCCAATGTAGTTGGAAAGATCGACCTTCTTCCCGTCGAGCCTTTGCACGATAGCCGAAGGCGGCGATTTGCCGACGTCGATCCCCATGTCCTGAGCGTGGATGCGCGGCGCGGACAACGCGAACACGAAGAGAAACATCGGAGCCGTAACTGAAGCGCGCATTGATTTTGACCGGGATTAAATGAGAAGCTGGCCCATCTGCATTAGATAATACTCCGCAACGCCGATCATGATCACCGCGAAGCCGCGTTTGATCCAAAGCATCCATACACCAGCGCGCGGAAGGCGTGCGAGCACACCCGAAAAGATTCCGATGACCATGAGCAGAGTGCACATGCCGAGAGAAAACGCGAGAAGATAGATAAAACCGAGCGTTCCGCTCTTGGTGGTCGCCACCCAAGTAAGAACCACCGCCATGACGGGAGCCGAACAGGGTGCCGCAACAAGCCCAGAGACGGCGCCCATCGTGAACGTGCCGGGAATGCTTCCACCGGTACCGGCTGTGGCGGAGGTACTGAGAAACGCGGGAAGACGAATGGGAATCGCATCGAGCATCGCAAGCGCTGCGACGATGAGCAGATTCGCCATCAGAAAGTAAAGCCACGGATTTGTGCTTACCGAGCCAAACATCGTTCCGCTGAGCCCTGCAAATACACCGAGTGCGCTGTAAACCACCGAGAGGCCGACCACATAAGCAGCGACGAGAGCGGCAATCCTCCGCCGCGACGTCCCGCCGACGCTCTGCCCGGCGACGATGGCGGCGGTGATCGGAATCATCGGATAGACGCAGGGTGTAAGACTTGTCAATACACCGCCGAAGTAGAGCACCGCGACGGCGAGTAACGGATTCAACGCCAGCTGGTGTGGTAGACTCGAAAAATCCATCGCGTCCGGTAATCGTTGGAGCTACAAAGAGGGATGCTATTGCCTAGCATCCCTCTTAGCAACGAAACGCGTGATCTATTTCTGGAGGCGGGCTCAAGCCTGTTTTATTGCATCTTTCGCCAGCGCATGCCGACCCCCACTTCCAGAATTGAAATACCGGCGGACGAGTCGCAGTGTACTCTTCGCGTAAGCGGGCACTCCGTCACACTCACCAGCTTGCAGAAGGCATTTTGGCCGGAGCTCGGCGTGACGAAGCGCGATTTGCTTCAGTATTACGCCGACGTCGCGCCAGTCCTCATTCCACACCTGCGCGACCGGGCGATGGTGATGAAACGTTATCCGAACGGCGTGAAAGGGAAATGCTTCTTCATGAAGCGCGCTCCGTCGCCGCGACCAAAGTGGATTCGCACCTGCAGCGTCGAGCACGGCTCGGGGAGCGTCATCGATTTCCCCATCGCGCAGAACTCCGCCTCGCTCCTCTGGCTCGTGAACCTCGGTTGCGTGGACATGAACCAGTGGTACTCACGCTGCGACGACATCGATCGCCCGGACTATCTGCATTTCGATCTGGATCCCGTCGAAGGCACTCCTTTCAGCCGGGTTCGCGACGTGGCTTTGATTGTGGGTGAAGCGCTCGGGAAGCTCGGGATGAAAACCTTCGCGAAAACGACCGGTGCGAGCGGGATCCATATTTACGTTCCTATCGTTCGAAAACCGCTACAGAAGCTGGTGTGGACGTTTGCGAAGGCGCTTGCGAGAAATCTCGAGGAGAAGCATCCGAAGCTCGTGACCGCGGAATACAGAATCGCAAAAAGACCGAAGGGCCGGGTGCTTGTGGACTACAACCAGAACGCCTGGGGGAAAACACTCGCGTCAGTGTATTCAGTGCGCCCGCAGAAAAGACCGACGGTGTCGACGCCAGTGACGTGGGAAGAGATCGAAGGCGGCGTTGAGATTGGCGATTTCACGATTGCAAACGTACCTGCGCGCATCGCCGAGCTAGGCGACCTATGGGCGCCGCTGAACTCTAAAACCGGGCGCTTTAAACTCGATCCGCTTCTTTAGCGCTAACGGTTGACGCTTCCTCCTGCTAGACCAGCGCGTAATCAGCCCACCAGTTCCCCGCGGGTGGACATCCGCCGCAGGTGCCGTCGGATTCGCCCGGAGTCTTGATCCAGAGAAAAGCATCCACGAGTGAGCTACCTGTATTCGTCGTGGGAGCGGTGCCGACGAGTTGTCCGGGTGGATTGCACCAGGTTCCCGCAGTGCTGACGTTTCTTCCGTTTCTGATGGTGTCGACGATAAAGTGCTTTCCTCCGACCCGCCGAGACACGTCGGAACCGTAGGCGATGTTGATCGTGTTGCCGAGAAAGTTCGAGATGTTCAAGGAGAAACCGTCGGCTTCGGCGATTCCGGCGCGCGTGTGGCGCGCCGCCATTTCCGCGGCAGGCACCCACCGCGCATTCCCGGCATCGATGTAAACCGCCGCTCCCTTTGCCTTCATCACGCGCACCGCGTCGTGAATGAGATCGACGCGCTCCTGCTGGTCGCCTGCCTTGAGACAGGTCATGCCGGCGAGCGCGTCCGGCTCAAGAATCACGACCGCTCTCTTGTTTCCCAATCCCCCCGCGAAGCCGCGGATCCACTGCTTGTACGCGTTCGCATTACCCGCTCCACCCCGTGAATAACTGCCACAATCGCGATGCGGGATGTTGTACGCTACAAAAACGGGAAGGGCCTACGCCCCCGTGATACGAGATACCGCGTCTGAAACGTCTTTGCCGATGTTGACGTTCCAGCTTCCAATCCATCTTGTGAGGGGTTGGTTTGCAATCTTGTCCATCAATGCCGCATCCGCCGGCCGCGAGCGACGCCAGGCGTTCGCCTGCTGCTTCGCGCGTGAGGACGGGTCCACATAGAGCTTTGATGACCTGAAAAGATTGACGACCGCCTCGCCGACGGTCTGCGCGTGCGCGGGCCGCGCGACTATAACGAGCGCAACGAGCGGCAGCGCTCTTACAAGGCCGCGGGAAAACCGCAGAGGGCGTTTCATCCTTCTACGGAGACGAAGCTGCATGGTCACCGTGAATCGCATTTGCTTCAGTAATATTATACCCAGGCAATATCCCCCATAACCGCCCCCGGGTTCCAAGAATGCAATTCACGCAGCTCGGCCAAAGTGGCCTGACCGTCTCGCGCATTTGTCTTGGCTGCATGACCTACGGGGATCCGAACTGGCGGCCGTGGACTCTCGGCGAAGCAGAGGCGCGCCCCTTCTTCAAGCGCGCCCTCGGGCTCGGAATCAATTTTTTCGACACCGCCGACATGTACTCGCTCGGCGTGAGCGAAGTCGTAACAGGAAAGCTGCTGCGCGAGATGGCGAAGATGGAAGAAATCGTCCTCGCGACAAAAGTTCATTTCCCGATGAGCGATGGACCGAACATGGGCGGTCTGTCACGGAAACATATCGTTCAAGGGTGCGAAGCGAGCCTGAAACGGCTCGGCGTAGATACGATCGACCTTTACCAGATCCACCGTTTCAAAGGCAGTGTGCCTATAGAGGAGACGCTCGCGGCGCTCGATCACCTCGTATCGCAGGGAAAAGTTCGATACATCGGCGCGAGCTCGGGTTATGCCTGGGAGATGGCGCGGGCGCTGAGCGTATCGGAGCGGAACGGGTGGGCTCGCTTCGCGTCAATGCAGAATCATTACAACCTCCTCTACCGGGAAGAAGAGCGGGAGATGATTCCGCTGTGCGTGAATGAGGGCGTGGGCGTCATTCCGTGGTCGCCCCTCGCGCGAGGACGGCTCGCGCGGACAACGCCGTCCCCGGCAGCGGGAACGGTGCGCGCCGATACGGACAATTACGCAGTGGAGCTCTACGATCAGAAAGGTGATGACGCAGTCATAGCCGCAGCGCGCTCAGTAGCAAGTGAGGTTGGAGTGAGCCCCGCGGAAGTTTCACTCGCCTGGCTTCTCTCCCGACCCGCTGTCGCGGCGCCTATCATCGGCGCATCGAAAATCGAGCATCTCGAAACCGCAGTGCGCGCACTAGACGTCAAGCTATCCGCGGAGAACATCGCTGCCCTCGAAGCGCCATATGAGCCACACCCCGTGCGCGGACACGGGTGACGGAAGGGGTCGCTCCTCGAAGCGACGAGCCGCGCGCGGAGCCAGACACATCTAGAAAGAAGCCGGCTGTTCTTTTATGGCGCGCGATCAGGCGACGCTGTCCGAACTGCGGCTGGCCCGATGCATTCGAGAGTTATTTCAAGCTGAAGGAGCGCTGTCCCAAATGCGGCATGCTGCTCGAACGCGGTGAGGGCGATTATTTCCTCGGAGCGTACACGCTTAATCTCATCGGCGTCGAAGTAATTCTTACCGCTGCGTTTCTCGTGGTGATGATCGTTACGTGGCCGAACCCGCCATGGAATGCGCTTCAGTATGGAGGGGCGATGCTTGCTGTCATCGTTCCAATCATCTGCTACCCATTCACGAAGACGGTCTGGCTCGCGCTCGATTTGATCTTTCGCCCGCCGAAGCGGGAAGATTTCATCACGCGAACCAAATAGCGTTCAGATTGCCCCCAAAGCATGTCCACTCCCGGTGACAATCGCGGTTTGCGCTCGACTCCGATCCCACTCTTAAGTGACAGCAGGGAAAGCTTTTAGCGAAAAAGTAGACCGCGGTCCCGCACCTGCGCTTGAAGGGGTCTTCAACAATTCTGGACGACCCCATGAAATTGCTTCGTTCGACAGTAATGCTTGTATCGATCCTGCTGCCTCTCCGCCTGATGTCGCAAGCTTCGAGCTCTGCGCAGGCCTTCACGTCGATCGACAACTCAATGGTCGGCAACAGCGGACTCGCCGGCTTTGGTTTGACGCTTGGTACCGGTGCGATCGGAGTGCGCGGCTCTTTCGGATTCGCACTCTCGGGAACTCCTTCACCGGGAGCAGCAACCTCTTCCGCAACGCGCAGATGGACCGGCGACGGTGACATCGTGCTCGGTGATAATTTCGGGGGACTTGCAGGAGTTCTCGGCGGAATTGCAGAGCCCTATGCGTTCGCCGGGATCGGCGCACAAAGCGCGAGCGCATCGTCATCGATGAATTCGGCGATGAAGACGTGGAGTTACGGCGGCGGTGTCAACATCCCGGTGTCGAGCTCAGTCGGAGTCAATGGTGAGATCCGCTATCGCAGTCAGCTCGGCAACGACTTCGTCGCGCAGGGGGATTTCGCGCCAGGTGCAGAGTACCGGATAGGACTCTCGTTCAGTCTAGGCTCGCGCAGACATTCGGCCATTTACGGCTCGCGCTCCCGATCCGCTCCGCCGCGCCCGGCAACATCATCGACGCGAGGGGGAACTCGCACTAGCTGGCCGGCGAGTACGGTGAATGCGTCGACAGCGGCGAGACGTGTGGTGCCTGACGCCGAGCAGTACATCGGCGTGCCGTATGTCTATGGAGGAAGCACCCCAAGCGGTTTCGATTGCTCCGGATTTGTGCAATACGTCTATGCGCACCAAGGTGTGGATCTGCCGCGCACCGCACGACAAATGGCGGGATCGGGCGCGTCAATCAATCGCGATGCGATGACGATTGGTGATCTGATGTTGTTCACCCAGGCCGGTCGTATCAGCCACGTTGCGATTTACGCCGGAAGCGGCCGCTTCATTCACTCATCCTCGAGCGGCCGAGGAGTGCGCTACGACAATCTGAACACACAACGCGGACAATGGTTCTCGGATCATCTGGTCGCGATTCGGCGCGTCGCAGGCGATGGCCGTGCGGTAATGAGCGCGTTCGCAACGTCAACGATTCCATTCGACCACTTCGACCCGCCCGATTCGGCACCGCCGGTGGGAAAGAAGTAGGACGCTTCCGTCTCACAGCGGAATGGTTTTTACTGAACGGCGTCGATCATGTTGAAGATCGGCAGATACATAGCGACGACCATTCCGCCGACGATGACTCCGAGGAATACGATCATCACCGGCTCGAGAAGCGACAAGAGATTGCTCACTGCCGCGTCCACCTCGTCGTCGTAAAACTCGGCGATTTTGGTTAGCATCTCGTCCAGCCCACCGGTCTGCTCGCCCACCGAGATCATCGAAATGACCATAGGCGGAAATACTTTCGATTTCTGAAGCGGTGCGGCGATCGTGTCGCCCCCTGCGATGGACGCGCGCGAAAGCATGATGGCGTCCTGAATAACGCGGTTTCCCGCGGTTTTGGCAGTTATCTCGAGGCCCTCGAGGATGCTTACACCGGAGCTGATGAGAGTGCCGAGTGTGCGCGTGAATCGAGAGACGGCGGATTTCCGCAGCACGTCGCCGAGAATCGGGAAATGGAGCATGATCCGGTCGATGACGAGCTTTCCGTCATTAGACGCGTAGTACTTCTTGAAGGCATACCAGATGCCTATGCCGGCGGCGAGGAGGATGTACCAGTAGTGCTTGAGAAAGTTCGAGGCGCCAATGACGACGCGCGTCGGCAGCGGGAGTGCCTGGCCGGCGGACGCGAACATCGAGGAGAATACGGGAATCACGAAGAGAAGCAGCGTTATCACTGCGATGCCGGCGACCGCCATAATGACAGACGGATAGATCATCGCGCCTTTCACTTTCCGGACGAGCTTGTCGTTCTTCTCGAGGAAGGTGGCGAGCCGCATCAGAATCGTGTCGAGAATACCGCCAGCCTCACCAGCGGAAACCATGTTCACGTAGAGAGAGGTGAACGCCTTCGGGTGCTTCGCCAAAGCGTCGGCGACGGTATGACCCGACTCGACGTCGAACACGACTTTCCTCGTGATCTCGGAAAGCGCCTTGTTGTCCGTCTGGTCTGCGAGAATGGTCAACGCCTGCACGAGGGGCAGGCCGGCATTGATCATAGTAGAGAATTGCCGGGTGAAGATGACGACGTCGCGCATCGGCACGGAGCCGCGGCCGGCCTTCTTCTTGGCGTCCTCATCGATCTTAACGACGCTGAGCCGCTGCTTCCGCAGCTGGCCGATCACTTCATCGCGTGACTGCGCGTCGATAGTGGCTGTGCGCAGATCTCCATTGAGAGCGCGCGCGGTATAAGTGAACGTTGCCATCGTCGATTACCTCTTGATGCCGAGGCCGCCCGTGAGTGGCCCGCGCGTCGGTGGCGCCGCGCCGCCCTGATCGGTGCCGTCGGCCTGCCCGATCATCCGTAAAAACTCCGATGGATCGCTGCTCACGCGAAGGCATTCGTCAGAAGTGACCTCGCGGCTCATATACAAGTTGTACAGCGCGTCGTTGAGCGTCTGCATTCCGAACTTCTTTCCCGCCTGCATGGACGAATAGATCTGGTGCACCTTGTCGTCGCGGATGAGCGCGCGAATGGCGGGCGTCACGATAAGAAGCTCGGCAGCCATGGCGCGTCCCCGCCCGCGTGCTTTCGGGACGAGCGTTTGGGTGACAATACCCTCGAGCACGAACGCAAGCTGCGCACGCACCTGTGACTGCTGGTGCGACGGGAAGACGTCGATGATGCGGTTAATCGCCTCCGCGGCGGAGTTGGTGTGCAGCGTTGCGAAACAGAGGTGACCGGTCTCGGCGATCGTGAGAGCGGCAGCGATCGTTTCAAGGTCACGCATCTCGCCGACGAGAATTACGTCGGGGTCTTCGCGCAGCGCGTACTTGAGAGCGGCAGCGAAAGAGTGCGTGTCAGTGCCGACCTCGCGCTGGTTGATGATACAGCCCTGATGGCGGTGGATGAACTCGATCGGATCTTCAACGGTGATGATGTGGCCTTTGCGCTCGCGATTGATCTTGTCGATCATCGCGGCAAGCGTCGTTGATTTTCCGGAGCCGGTCGGACCGGTGACAAGCACTAGGCCCCGCGGCTTCTCCGCCATCTTCGCAATCGCTTGCGGGAGACCGAGCTGTTCGAAGGTCTTGATGTCGAACGGAATCTGCCGGATGACCATGGACACGCATCCGCGCTGCTTGAAGCAATTGCCACGGAAGCGCGCGAGATTCTGGATACCGAACGAGAAATCGAGCTCGTCCTCGATCTCGAAACGCTTCTTCTGGTTCTCGGTGAGCACGGAATACGCGAGTTGAAGCGTGTCCTTCGGGGTCATCACGTGATCGAGGGCGGCGCTGGTGATGTCTCCGTCGATTCGAAGCTTGGGCCGCTCCCCCGCGACGATGTGCAAATCGGAGGCGTCCTTCGTCACCATCTCCTCGAGGAGACTGCGCAGGTTGATGGTGCCGCCCGGCTGCTGCTGCGCCGGCTGCGAGGAGCTGCCCATCGAAATGTCGATCATCGGTCCAGTCATTCGTATTCCGCCGCTGGTTGTTCGTTCACACGCTTGTCTCGCGAACCATCTGATCGATGGTGGTCAATCCTTTGACAACCTTCAGCCATCCGTCCATACGGAGAGTGAGCATGCCTTCTCCGATTGCCGCTTCCTGAAGCTCGCTCACCGGTGAGCTCTGCATGATAAGCCGGCGAAGCTTCGGCGTCATGTACATGACTTCGTAGAGCCCCTGTCTTCCCTTTAGTCCGCTCCCCAGACATTGCTCGCATCCCTTTCCGCGGAATGTGGCGAGATCCCCAACGCGCGTATCGAGATTCACCTTCGAGACGAACGGCTGCGCCGCGGGGACCGCGCGCGCCTTTGCGTCCGCGAGTGTCTCGTCGCTCAAGCGCAAATCGCGCAAAGTCGTGTCGCGCGTCACCTTCGCTCCGGCGAGCTCCTCCTCGTCAGGTGTGTACCGCTCGATACAGTTCTGACAAATCTTTCTCACCAGCCGCTGGGCAAGAATGAGATTGAGAGCGGACGCAACGTTGAAGGCCTCGATGCCCATGTCGAGAAGACGCGTCACCGTCTCCGGAGCGGAGTTCGTGTGTAGCGTCGAAAGCACGAGGTGGCCGGTGAGCGCGGCCTTGAGCGCGATGCCGGCCGTCTCGAGGTCGCGCATTTCGCCGACCATGATGATGTTCGGATCCTGGCGCAGAAACGCGCGGAGAGCCGCTGCGAACGTCATCCCGATTTCGGCCCGAACCGCGACCTGATTTATCCCGAAGAGGTTGTACTCGACGGGATCCTCGGCGGTCATGATGTTCACGTCGATGTTGTTCACCTTCGACAGCGCGGAATACAGGGTCGTCGTCTTTCCCGATCCTGTCGGCCCGGTGACGAGAACCATGCCGTATGGATTAGAGATCGCTTCCATCAGCTCACGCTCGGGGCGCGGCTCGATGCCGAATTTCTCGAGGTCGAGGGTGAGATTTCCCTTGTCCAGAATACGGAGCACGATCTTCTCGCCGAAGAGCGTCGGCAAAGTCGAAACGCGGTAGTCGATGACCTTGTTTCCGATCTTCAGACGAATGCGCCCGTCCTGCGGAACACGGCGCTCGGCGATGTTGAGGCTCGCCATGATCTTGAAGCGTGAGATAAGAGCCGCGCGCATCTTGTACGGCGGCCGCATGATCTCCTGAAGAGCGCCGTCGATGCGATAACGAACGCGCAGCTCGTGCTCGAAGCATTCGAAGTGGACATCAGAAGCGCCCTTTCGGACGGCATCGGTGAGAATCGCGTTGATGAGCTTTACGACCGGAGCGTCATCGACAGCGACGGCAGCGGCCGTCGCGCTCATCTCTTCTTCCGCCTCGAGAATCTCTACATCGTCATCCTCGGCGATGTGCTCGAGGAGATTCGCCATCTGCGAATCGGCGGACTCGTAGAAATTCTCAATGGTGTTGCGAAGCGTGTACTCGCCGGCGATGACCGGGAAGATGTCGTAACGCGTGATGAACTTCAGATCGTCCAGGACACCAAGCCTCGTCGGATCGGAGATGGCGACGGTGAGAGTGCGGCCTTCGCGCTTGAGTGGGAGGACCTGCTGCTTTATGGCGAGATCGCCAGGGATCAGCTTCGCGATGCGCGGGTCGACCTCGAAGCGCGAAAGATCTACGGCCGGCATCCGATACTGTTTGGCCATCATGCGCGTTATGTCGGTTTCCTTGACATAGCCGAGCTTCACCAGATTGTAGCCGACGCCCGTACCGCTTTGCTCCTGCTCATAGACTGCCCGCTTTAGCTGATCGTGCGTGATCAGCCCCTCGCGGACGAGCATTTCCCCGATACGGTCGGTGGTGGCGGCTGGAGCTGTCAACGGAGCGTGTCCCTCACGTGCTTTTTGGGTCGGAGCCGGGTGGGCGATACTACTGTGTTCATAGGACGCGGTAGGAGGGAGAAAGTTACTGTGCTGTCTAGCTTTGCGACCAGTCCGCTGCCGATGCCACGGACCCTCTTCAGCCCCTCGAGTGAACCGAACGCCCCGAACGAATCACGGTCGGCCACGATACGCCGTGCGAGCGACGGTCCAATGCCTCTGAGGGCTTCGATCTCGGGCTCGCCGGCGACATCCAAATCGACCCTCGCAGAGGGCAGTTTTTGATGGATTGGTGGTTTGCGGCCCTTTTTTTTACTGAGCTTCGCGTGCCGGGCGGAGTCAGCGGCCGCGAGCTGAACCTCTAGCGCGGCGCGGGCTGAAGCGTCGGGTGACCCGCGCGCTGCGGTGTGAATGTGAGCAGCGCGCACGCCGGTTCCGAGCGCAATCACGATTCCGAAAAACAGGAGAGCTTTTCTTTCCGCGGGTGTCGCCATCGCCGAATCGTCGCATGTCGGCGGGAGGGTGCGACATCCAAAACAACTCGACCGCTACGTTAGCGCGCGGGTTTCGCAGACCGCACCGGCGGAAGTGCGTGCTCGTCGATCGATGAAGTGAACAACAAAGTCGCCGCGACAAGAAGTCCGGCGACGATGAAAGGCGCTCCCATCCCAAGCCGGTCCATCGCAATTCCGGTCGCAATGGGAAAAGCCACTTTGGAGACGCCTCCAAAGGTCTGTTGCACTCCCATGTATAGACCACGACGCGCCTTGGGAACAACGCGCGAAAGCATCGCAGTCACGCTGGGAAAAAGGAATGCGGTTCCCACCGGCATGAGCGTGAACGAAACTATCACCATCGTATAGGATCTGATGGACGCTACGAGGGCGAGACCGAGCCCAAGTACGAGGAGCCCAAGGCGCGCGAGGTTGGCTTCGCCGAGCCATTCGATCATACGGCCGAGGATGAAGCTACGCACTACGAATCCCATTCCGCCGAGATACATCACGAAGTATCCGACGTTCGCTTCGGTGATAGGCAGGTATTTCTGAAGGACGAGCGGAAGCGTCGGTGCCATGCCGTAAAAGGCGCCGATCGCTATGGTATAAATCCAAATCAATCGGGGTGCGGGGTCACGTGGGTGGGCAATGACACTCCACATTACGGAGCCTTCGACGTGTTCAACAGCGGCGTGCTCATCCGTAGTAGCGGGCTCGTTCGATTCGCGTAGAAACTCCCACGCAAACAGGGTGACGAGTAGTGAGAACGCGGCAGCGGCGATGCCGGGCGCGTGCCTTCCCCACAGCTGCACGAGTGCCGATCCGATGGCGGGGCCAATCACCGCGCCGAGGCTTGTTACCGCAGAGAGCCAGCCGAGGCTTTTCGCGCGGTCCTTCGGATCGCTCACGTCGGCGACATATGCTTGGACGACCCCGATCGTTCCTCCACCGGCTCCCTGCACGAGGCGGGAGAAAAAAAGCATCCAGATCGTTCCGGCGTAGGCGAAGATGACGTAGGCAACAGCGGAGAGAATTAGTCCGGAGAGAAGTGCGGGTCTTCGTCCGTAGCGATCAGAAAAACTTCCCCAGAGGGGCGCGCTCACCAGCTGTGCGAGGGAGAACGCTGCGATGAGCCCACCGACGATGGTCGCGCTGCCGCCGAGCTTTGTCGCGTAGAACGGGAGGAGAGGCAGCACCATCACCAATCCGAGCATGTCCACAAACGCTGTGATCATGAGGACCGTGAGCCGGCCCTTGAGGTAGCGTGAGCCAGCGCGCGCGGTGCCGCGCCCTCCGGTCATTGGCGCGCGATAAGCGCCGCTGCAACATCTCCGACGATGCCTAGAGACTTCGCCGAAATCTTGTCCATAGTGTCCTCCGGCGTATGGTGCGGCTTATAGTTGAGGTCGATGACGTCGATGATGCGGTATCCGGCCCTGAGAAGCGGAGTGTGATCGTCATCGATGCCGCCGCCGTTCTCCGGAACGAACACATCCGAATGTCCAAGCTCGGCGGCCAAATCCCACACTCGCTGAACGACTTCCGGTGCGCTGTTGATCGAATTCCCCTCCTGTGGAATACGGAGGTCCTTGTCACCGATCATGTCCCACAAGACTCCGAAGAGCGGATGATAATCCGCCTGCGGGGGGTGATCGGCGAAGTATTGTGCCCCGATGAGCACGTCAACGGGCGGGGGGCCGAACACGCCATAGTCTTCGCCGTCGGTGAAGAGAAGATCCACTCCAACCGCCGGCTTGTTTTTCTTGAGAAGATCGCCGAGCGCTATGAACATCCCAACGCCCGACGCACCATCGTTGGCGCCCGGTACAGGAACGTTCCTCTCCACTTCGGTTTGCGCCTCGGGTGAGCAGCATCTTCCGGTTGATGTGGGGCGCGAATCCCAGTGGGTAACGTAGAGAATTCTGTCTTTCAGCTCGGGACGAAAGCGCGCGAGAATGTTGCGCATGGGAACGATCTTTCCTTTCGCATCCTTGTAGTCGAACGCTTGCACGACCACTTGATCGGCGCGTTTCCGCATCTCGGCGACGATCCAATCTCCGGCGGCTTTTGCCGCAGGCGTACCGGGCACACGCGGACCGAATCCCACCTGCACGCCCGCATACCCGTATGCGGCGGCTCCGTCAAAGCCCGTCGACTTGTCCGGAGCTTCGCCCCGGCACGCGACACAAAGCAGAATGAAAGCGAGCGTCGTCAATGGTTTCACTATTTGAACTCACCAGCGTAAAACTGCATGTGCAGAACGGCGCTGATCACCGTCTGCGTAAATCCGCGATTAAGGTTACGATCGAAACTCTCCACCCGCGAGACGACGAAACTCGAAGAAAGGTTTTCCGAAACGTCCGTGTCCGCATTGAAGCTAAAAGCGCGTCGTCCGTTGTCAGTGAGACGGCTGCGGCCGGTGATGTCGAGCGGATTCGCGACGAAGTTCGCTCCCTGGCTTCTCTGATAGCCGAGCCGCGTCCGCAAATCACTCTTCAGATTCCAGTGCGCCGGCAACCCCCATGGCTTCCCCAAATCCGCACTGAAGTCCGCAGTTCGCCCGCTACTGGCGAGGCCGGGGCGGGAATCGCGATGCTGCGCGACATTCAAACCGACAGACGTGGAAACCGGTCGCCCGCCGGTAAAAACGAGACTCGCATTGAGGGGGTAGCTGCGCACTCTGATCTTGCCGAGGTCGGTGACCTGATCGCCACCGAGCGGCTCCGTCGCGTTCAACTGTCGCGTTTCGAGGAACCTCGCGGTAAGGCCAAGGCTGGATATTACAGACTGCAATCTCATCGGCCGCCCGCTCCAACGAAGCGCGACGTCTGGGAAAACAACCTGAGTGCCGTCCACTATTTCCTGTCGCTCATCGAAGCGGCGAGTCCAGTTACGTGTGTTGATGCGCTGGTACCGGTTGGCCACGCTGATGCCGAACGGAAAACGAATGGAGTGGTTCAACGAGAGCTGCGTGACGATGCCGGCGCTTGTCGCCAGGTCGCTGCCGAGCGACCTGAACTTCCCAACTCCGCCGAGCGCGAATTGATATCCGAGAGACGGCTGCATTGGAGTGCCGTCGAAAACGGAGAGAAGGCTACGGTTGAGATTGACGTCCACCGGCTGAAGGCCGAGCAACGCGTTCTGCAGCAAGCTTCCACTGTCCAAATACTGCCTCGCCGCACGCGGAAGGTCGAGGGTCAGACCCGCGGTCATCGTCTGCGTGTTTCCGAGGCGGCGCGGCAGACGGTAGGAGCCCACGCTGTCGGGGGCCCGCAAGAAGCTGAGAGTGTTCGGATCGCGCAGCATGTTGTAGGTCGTTCCGAAATCCAACCGCGGGCGAAACCACGCCGTGATCGGCGGAGAGATATTGATTCCTGCCTGCATCGCACGCTCGCGCTCCAGCCCTGTAGTCGCACCGAGCAGGCGGTCGCGCTCACTCGTCGTCACCACGCCGAGGACGGATTGATCGCCATAATTGCGGAGATCGCGCACCGAGCTGATGTCCCACCGGAGCGCGGCCGATTTGAACGGATGGAAGACGACGCTGCTCCCGTTGCGCCAGGTCTGCGAGCGACCTCTCACTTTTCGCGCGGGATCGAAGGATGCGAACGACGGCTTCAGGTAGGAGGTCCGGTTGTCCAATCCGTTCGTGTAGGCTGTGGTGAGATGCATCTCGGCAGGAATCCATCGAGACGCCTCCGGGACAAGCGCGCGTGAGAGATTGAAGTCCAAGCCTACGATAAGATTGTGCGCCCGTCCCTCTTCGTACTCGCTGCGTGAAACTCCGCGAGTGTACGCGCTGCTCAGCGAGAGGTTGTCGAGGATGACGCCGAGGGCCGAGCCGCTCGACTGGCGCGTCCGCCTGATGCCGAGCGTGATCGAAGTAGCTGCCGAGCGCGGGCGGCGAAGTCCTTCAATTACGTCGCCCTGGAGATCCGACTGCGAGATGAATAGTGGATCGCTGGAGGCACCTGTGTAATTCACAGTGAGAGGCACGGCGATTCCCAGCGATAAGGGCAACAATTTCTCTAGGTGGAACGCGGAGCTGATGTTGAGGCTGTTGTCGGTAAGGAACGTTGCCTGCTCGGCAAGCTGATGAAAATGCGGATCGCGCTTGGTGGCGTTGATGCGAATGTCTGCGAAGTCGCTGACTACCACCGCAAGACCGAGCTGCCCCGCAAATCCGGTTTGGTTGACGGAGCCACCGAGGCGGATGTCATCCACCCAGAGCTCGAGGGTGTCCGACGGCAGTACGGGACGGATTGATCCGCCGGCGCGCGTGCGTACCATGCCTACAGCCATTTCCTGAACGGCTGCAAGATTCGGCGGGCTCGTGCCGGGATCCAGCGAGTAGACGATGTAGCCGTCGGCGCACGCCGCGTAGCGTCCCGAGGGATCATGGCCGGGCGGGATCGGGCTGCTCGCAATGAGAACCGAATCAATGCCTTTGCATGTATTCGGCGCTTTTCCGCGCAGGTACGCGTTCTGAATCTGGGCGCGAAGTGCGAAAAGCTTGTTGAAATCCACGCGAACCTCGGGAAGCCACGCGCTCTTCCCCTCTCCGCCGTTCAGCGGTGTGCGATACATGTAGAAATTGTTTACGTCGCGGCCCAATCGGATGTAGAACTGCAGCTCACCCTGATCGCCCCATCCATCACGAATTCCACGCGCCCACACGCGCACTTCGGTATAGCCCATGAAATTCTTTTCGCCTTCAGGGAAGCGGTAATAAGCTTCCGCACGCTCGAGCGGTTGAAGCGCCGTAGCAGTCAGACGCAGCGACCTTTCGTTGATCTGGACGCGTCCCGTTTGAAGCGAGACGGTCTTGCTCGTCGGAGCGTCGCTAACTCCCGGCGGCGATTCATAGCTTACGCCGCTGGTGAGATTGCGATCCTGCGTGCCGATGACACCTGCCTGCACGATGCCGACTCCGGGCTGATCGCCGGCAATGCCGCGGAGAGCATGATCATTGAGCTTGAGCCAGGGCGCGCCGGTGAGGCGCAGTCGCGCGAGGGGGACGGTGCTGAAATCGTCCGCGCCTAATCCCGTCCCGGAAATCATCGTAATGCGCAGCGCATGCGCGCGGCGCAGCAGCACTTGGCCGAGCGAATCATCAGCAGCCTTGAATGGCACGCGAAACAGTACCCAGCAGACGCTGTCGGGCGCGGTGCGTCCCGCGAGGAGCGTCGGCGCGACAGAGCACTTCCCCATACGCGTGTACTTGGCCGGATCAGCAAGATCGACGATATACCGCTTCCACGTTTCCTGATCGCGGTCAGCGCTGGTGAAGTTCAGCACGTTGTCCGCGTCGATGTCCTCTTCGTCGAGGTGGTTGTTAGTGATCGTACAGTCAACCTTCGAATCGCCCAAAATCTGAAGCACGCGGAAACCGCCGGCGCACGTTGCAACGTTTTTCGCTACGAACGGTGCGCGCGCACCCGTGGTTTCGCCGACGACCAGGAGCGAATCCACCACGTCTCCGGGGAGGCCGTTGTCGTTCGCACCGACGTTGAACGCGCGGGAGAACGGATCGCGCTCGCTGTCGAGGCGGTCGTAACCGGCGAGATGCCGGCCGAAGTACAATGAGTCGGGAAGGCTCGGTGCTCCGCCCTTACCGATAGCGAGTGTGTCCGGTGCAAAGCTGACAGAATTCTCCGACACATCACCGAAATCGAAAACCATCACTGGATTTTTCGCGCGCTTGGAAGGACTGACGACGACCTGCGCCCAAAATTCGAGATTCTCAGCGCGCGAGATGTCGGTTCCGCTCGAGCTGAGAACTGTACGGATCGACCGCCATCTCCGCCCGATTGTTGCATTCCCTAAACGCCACCGGAAGGTTCCAGTGGCGTTATCGAAAAGTCCGCCGACGCTGGCGGGATACAGCGTCATCCATAGCAGCGGCTCGGGGCCGGAGATGCCAGTTCCGGTGAGGCTGGTCAGTGTATCGATCTGCTCGATGGAATACTTGACGACTTTTCCCGATGCGTCCGCGCCGTTGCTCTGCCAGGCGAGCGTCGCCGCGCGAGAGAGATCGAAAACGCCACCGCCGAAGCGGCTCGCGAGCTGGCGCCCGAGCGCGGGCTGGCTGCTGTAGTACCACTGTTGATCCGAAAGCGGGATGAAGAGACCGGCTTCGCCTTCAAAAGATTCGATGTACGCCTGCTGCGCAGCACCGGTACGCGGTCTGCTTGCAGCGAATTCGGCTGACAGCCCGACCCGTGAAGGCGCGGTGGTCTCACCCGCAGGGAGCCGCGATACGAGAGCGGTCAGCTGCGGCGCGTCAAAACTGAACAAGCCGGTGACCCCCGCGACGAGCATCGATTGCGGCTCGAAACCGAGTGCGGGCCGGGTGAAATTCGATTTTTGATTCTGCGATATCGCGGTGAACGCGAGCTGACCATTCGTCATCTGAAATTCGCCCGTCGCTCCGAAGATGGACGTCGGCGTTTCCTCGAAGAGCGGATTCTCCTCGTACTGCACGGTCACCTGGCGGGGCCGCGGGAACAATGTGTCGGGTCTAGAGAAGGCGACTCGGCCAAGATCGTAATCGACGGTGTAGTCTGCGCCACGCACGAGAGGAGTTCCGTCAACCAGCAAACGTTCTGAACTCGGACGCACCTGCACGGTGCCGAGCATGAGCGTGCCGCCTTCCCCACTGCCTTCTGCCTGATAACGAACGCGAATGTGGTATACCGCCTCAGGGCGCTGTGAAGACCGGACGTATTCGGGCGGTGTCGTATATATGGTATCGTTGGTGGGATTACCGGCGCCCACGAGTCCGATTGAAGCGAACGGCTTCGCGGACGGAAAAACAAGAAACTGATCCCGAATCGTCTTCGCGCCGGACGCCCCCAGGCTCAGCTCAAAATTCGGGTCGCCCGGCCTCGGCCAGATTCTGTTTTCAACGTCAAAGCTCGACGTGTTGGTCGGTTGAGAGAGGCCGAAGAGCTGAAGGTAGGTGTCGGCGCTTCCGGAAAGCGGTTTTTCCTGATCGGAGCTGCTTCCAGTCACGACCTTGAGCGTTACGCTTTGCCGCCGGACATCTGAGCCGCCGAGGCGGTACACACTTCTTATCTCACGGTCGAAGGCGGGGTCGCCGGGTTTGACGGTGGGATCCCAAATGAGATTCGCAACTTGATCCCGGCCCGGCGTGAACGAGAGATCGGGTGTGCCGCCGGTAGACGCCAGGATCGTGTCGCGTCCATTGATGCGGACACGGTACGCGACGACGAGGCGCTCATTGTTGAGCGCGAGCGGTCGTACGAGCGCAATCCACAATAGCGACGGATCGGCGTAGTAGTCGACCCCCTCGCGAAGGTACTCGTAAACCTGTCCGCGTCTGGAGCGTGGATCGCCAATGAGACGGAACTGCGGGCCGTTAGGGTTTGGCGGTTGTCCACCGATGAGAAGGCGATAGAGAAAAATTCTGGTCGGGCGGAGCGAGTCCGGTAAGGAGGCCGAGAGCCGGGCCATTCGGCGCGTGTCGAGGATGTCGACGTTGGGATACGCTTTTCCGAAAAGCTTCGGATGCACCGTGAAGAAGAAGCGCCTCGCCTCGAACTGATAGTCTTCGATTTTTCTGTCGAGCGCCTGGAGCGTTCTGTCGCCTACGGTGAAAACGCGATCTCGAACGACGTTGCCCTTTTGCTGCGCCACGATCGTCTTGAGGCGCATCGCCCCTATCTTCGTGATTGCCTGAAGTCCGTAGTTACCGCTCGGGATTCCAGTGGTGATGAAGCGCGATGCGGGCGGCTGAAAAGTGACGTTGCCGATCTCGAGACGCTGGAGGACTTCTTCGCCCTTGCCCTCGTAATAAATCGAGATGTTGTTGGATGCGTCGAACTCCCGCTGCGTGTCGTAATCGAGATCGACGTGGATTCTGTCGGCGACGATACCGCCGGACTTCGCGGAAAACTGGAAGTCCACAAGCGGCTCGAATGCGCTGTGGCAGCTCGCGACAGGATCGAAGAAAAGGCCGCTCGAGCAGCGCTTGCTCTGATTTTTTTCGCCGCGGAATTCCAGGCGGCTGTCGAGCTGCAATCCGATGTCGGAGTAATCACCGATGATCGGAACTGCTTTTACCGGAACCGAGGGCTTTGCCTTCGGCGGGAGCTCACCGGGAAATGACGGTGCCGCCTGCGATGTCGCAAACGTCGTCGTCGCTACCTGCCCCCAAACAGACTCGAGGATCGTGCGCATGTTCTGCTGAAACGCGGTGGCGCGCGCGGCTTCGATCTGCGCCGCTGCCTGCCTGTACGATTCACGCTCGGTGCGTGATTCGATGGCGGGCAGCCGGAACGGAAGCGTGTCCCTGCCAAGGCGAATTCGGAGACCCGGCACGCCGGGAGTGCCAGTGGGAGGAGTCGCGGGTTGTGTCGGCTGGGTCTTCACGGTCGTGTCTGTGCCGACCTGCGCGGCGGCAGGCTTCGCTGCGAGCGTTGCGGATATCGCCAACAACAGGACGGCAGACACCGCGCGCAGCATCGTCGATGAAGAGGCGGAACGCGTTGCGCGCGTGCCGCTTAGCCTCCGGCGAGCCGTATATTTCACTTTGTGAAGATACTGCACCGCTATGTGCTTCGAGAGCACCTTGGTCCACTCCTTTTCGCCCTTACGGCCCTGACGTCCATTCTTCTGCTCCAATACGTGGGCAAGAACATCGGGCAGCTCGTGGGCAAGGGGTTGTCCCCGTGGGTCATTGTAGAATTCTTTGCGCTATCCATCCCGCTAACCGTCGCATTGACGCTCCCGATGGCGGTCCTGGTTGGTACACTCTACGCCTTCAGTCGGCTCGCGGCGGAAAATGAGATCACCGCTCTGAAGGCGAGCGGGGTAAGCCTTGTGAGCGTCCTCAAGCCGGTGCTTTGGGCCGCGCTTGGGGTCACGCTTATGATGATCGTGTTCAACGATCAGGTTCTGCCCCGCGCAAACCACCGGCTCGCCATCCTGCAGCGTGACATTGCGCAAAAGAAGCCTACGTTCGGACTGCGCGAGCAGGTCATCAACGAAGTAAGCCCGGGAAAGTTCTATCTGCGCGCCGGCCACCTCGACGAAAACTCGAATCGCATGCGCGAAGTGACCATCTACGACATGGGTGATCCGTCGCGGCGGCGAACAATCTTCGCCGATAGCGGCAACATGCAGATGAGCAAAGGGATGAGTGACCTCGAGCTCACGCTCTACAACGGCAACATGCAGGACGTGCCGACGGCGACTCCGACCCAGCTTCAGAGGTTGTACTTCAAAGTCGATCATGTGCGCATGCGCGGCGTCGGCAACAATTTCCAGAAGAGCAAATCGGACACGTACAAAGGCAATCGCGAGATGACGGTTTGCGAGATGTCGTACGCGGTGAAGCGCGCGCGCAGCGAATACCTGCTCGCCGAGCAGGATTTCAAGCGTGAGAAAGAGCTAGCGGTGAAGGCGCACCTGGGCATCAGTCCGACGGCAAAAATGCTCAAGCCAAAGCCGCCGAACTCGACCGACATTTCTTCGCTCTACTGCAGTCTTACGAATCTGTTCAAGGTGAAAACAGCACACGCGCAGACTCGAAGAGAGTCGTCCACCGCCGCGAACTTCAAGCGGCCTGTTCTCACATCTACCAACGGGAGCACGACTCCGGGTTCCCAGTCCGAGGGCCCGCCATCCGCGCAAGTCGAGCAGGCGGTGAACCGCCTCAGCGAATCTTCCGCAGCGATGAACGAGCTCTCCGTCGAGATCAATAAGAAGTTCGCTCTTGCCGTCGCCTGCTTCGTCTTTGTGCTTCTGGGCGCACCAATCGCGCTCAGATTTCCGCGGGGAGGAGTCGGACTTACCATCGGCGTCAGCCTCGGGGTGTTCGCGCTCTACTATGTGTGCCTCATCGGGGGGCAGGCATTGGGCAATCGCGGCATCATCCCACCCGCGATCTCGATGTGGATGGCCGATGTCTTGTTCGCCGCGGTTGCGCTGTGGCTGCTCGGCAGAATGGGGGCGGAAGGCTCGACGGCCCGCGGCGGCGACATGCGGGAGCTGCTCGACTCCGTGAAGGGATGGGTGAAAAAGAAGATCACGCCGGAGCGCGCATGAGAATGAGTGTCCGCGCGCTCGACAGATACGTTTTCACCGAGTTCTGGAAAATCTTTCTCACGGCTGCGCTCGGCTTTCCGATCCTGCTGTACGTCATCGACTCGACTGACAATCTCGATAAATACCTGAGCAGGCACCTTGGCCTCGGATCGATCGCTCTGAGCTACCTGTATTGGCTGCCCGACTCGATGTTCATGGCACTGCCAGCGGCAGTGCTCTTCGCCACTGTTTTCGCCATTGGTGCGCTCACGCGCCACTCGGAGATCACGGCAGCCAAGGCATCGGGCATCAGCTTTCACCGGCTCATCGCGCCAATTGCCATCGGCGCCGCACTCGCGAGCATGCTCGGCCTGGTGATAGGTGAGATTGCTCCGATCGCGAACAAAAAACGTCTCGACATTATCGAGCCTGATCGCGCGTCGACGTTGTCCGAGCGGTACAATTTCGCGTATGCGGGAGAAATGGGCCGAGTGTACAAAATCGGCGCGCTCCGGGTAACGGATCGGATTGTGACGGGAGTCACCATCGAGCGGAAAGGGAGCGGGCCGAAGTATCCGTCATATGCCCTCACGGCGGCGGACGCGGGGTATGGACCGAAAACCAAGAGATGGATACTTCGCCGCGGGGCGATGCACGTGATTCCCGACTCGCTTCACAATGTCACGTTCACCTTCGATTCCGCGTTCGACCGCAGCTTCAAAGAAGAGCCCCGCCAGCTCACACTCGCACAGAAAGCTCCCACCGACATGGGATTCGCCGAGCTCGGACGGTTCATCAACTCGATGGACCGATCGGGGGCGGACGTCAATTCGCTCAAGGTCGAGCGCATGCTCAAGATCGTGATACCAATCACCTGCGTGATCATCTTCATGTTCGGCGCGCCGCTGGCGACGAGCAGCCAGCGTGGCGGCACCGCATATGGTATCGGCTTGAGTCTGGCGACGACGCTCATCTTCCTCGTCATGATTCAGCTCACGCGCGGGATTGGCGGGCACGGACAAATTCCGGCGAATCTTGCTGCGTGGCTGCCGAGTTTGCTTTTCGGGGTGACAGGCGTGATTCTGCTAACCCGCGTGCGCACGTGATCGCCGGACCGCGATCGCTCTTTTATCGAATCGGCCAGCGCGCGTATTTCGCGCGCGATATCGGGCGCGCGCTCGCCGACGCCAAGACATACGGCCCCGAGACGATCCGCCAGATGCGCAACATCGGCGTGGACTCTCTTCCGCTCGCGGCGATAGTCGCCGCGTTCATCGGAGCGGTGACCGCGTTTCAAACACGATATCAATTGTTCAACGGCGTGCAGCTTTCGGTCGTCGGGCTCATCTCGCGGCAGTCAATAATTCTGGAGCTCGGGCCGCTGCTGACGGGACTCGTTCTCACCGGTCGGGTCGGCGCGAGAATCACCGCGGAGATCGGCACGATGCGCGTGACAGAGCAGATCGACGCCCTTGAGACGCTCGCGTACGATCCTGTAGCGTACCTGGTTGTACCGCGTCTCCTCGCTGCGCTGCTGATGGTGCCCGCGCTCACGATTCTCGCCGACGCAATCGGAGTGGGGACGGCTTTCCTCACCGCAACCGTCGCCACGGACGTTACACCGCAGGCTTTTTCGGAAGGGCTTCGCCTGGCATTCGCGCCCTTTCAGATCGTTTACAGCATCATCAAGGCAACTATATTCGGGGGCGCGATCGCGTTCTTTTGCTCCTACGAAGGGTACACGGCAAACGTCGGCGCTGAAGGAGTAGGGCGCAGCACGGCGCAGGCAGTGGTGGTCACGTCGGTCGCCATACTCGTGCTCGACGCACTCACCGCACTCCTTCTCGCTCCCTACCTACAGGCATGAAGAAAAAGAGAGACGATGTTCTCGTTGGCTTGATGGTCGTAGTGACGGTCACCGTGCTCGTGCTCGGTTCGCTTTGGCTCGCGCGCGGCGGCTTGTCGAAAGGCTACCCGCTGTACGCGAAGTTTCCGTGGGGTGCGGGACTCAAGCAGGGACAGCCGGTATGGCTAGTCGGCGTGAGCGTCGGCTACGTCGACGACGTGAAGCTGAAGCAGGACGGCACGCTCATCACGACATTCCGAATTCAAGGAGACTACAAAGTCCCGCTCGGCTCGAGTGCGACGGTGGTGCCGAATGGAATCTTCGGAGATGCCGCTGTCGCTCTCACCCCGAAGGGTCCGAACCCGCGCTCGTTCAATCCGGGCGACACTGTTCCAGTCGGGCCGAGCAATCCGGGAATTGCCGCGCTGACTGGCAAGGCCGATTCGATCGCGACGTCTGTGAACGCGATCACCACCTCGCTGCAGCGCGAGCTCGTCGCCGCCGGCGGGATCCGCGATCTGCGGAATGCGCTGGCGGGCACCAACCGCCTCGTCACGGAATTCGGCGCGATCGCTGCGCAGCAGTCCAATCAGCTCACTGCGACGATGACGTCGGTGCGAAGGATCACGGGGGCGGTGGATCCGGCGAAGGTCGACTCGGTCGTCGGCAATCTGCAGACGGCAAGCGCCAACATGATGGCGATGAGCAGCGACCTCAAGGCGACGTCGCAAAAGCTCGACGCGATCATCTCAAAGGTGGATAGCGGGCCAGGAACGGCTGCGAAGCTGATCAACGATCCGGGGGTCTACAACGATGTGCGCGCACTGCTGCAGCGGATGGATTCGCTGATCGCGGACGTGAAGAAGAACCCCAAGCGCTACATCAACGTGAAGGTCTTTTAGGTCGAGCTGATCGACTGGAGCCAAGCGCCCCCATTGGAGCAGCGGCGTGTTTCCTTTAACGAAAGACGCGAGACGTGAGAAGCAGAGAAGCCGAGCTCGGAGCTAACAACTCCAGCCTGGCTTCATTTTCTATGCGCATTCCGCTTCTGAAGTTCCTCGGCCTCTCGGCCTCTCGAATCTCGCGTCGTTGGTGGCAGTTGCCTTCCGCAAGCGGCCGAGCATGGCAGTCGTCGCACCAGCGACGCCTAAAAAGAAAGCGGGCCCGGACTCTCATCCGGACCCGCCTTTTTCACGTCTGGCCCCCTGCCTGCAGGGCGCCAGCACTTCTGACTTCTAGTTAAACGTATACCGGAATCCAATCTGAACGCGGTACGTGTCAGCACTGCCCGCAGTCTGCTCGAGCGAATGATCCATCAGCACATTGTTGATCGCGCGCAGCCGGTAGGTCGACCTGCCAAACGCATCTACCGTTGGGTTGGTCAACGGCTGGGTATTCACAATGCGCTGTCCAAGTCCCCAGTTCTTGTTCAGGAGGTTTCCGAAATTGACGATGTCAGCCCGGAACTCAAAGGTGTTTCGCCTCCCAGCTGTCTTGGCGAAGAGCTCCTGCGCGAAGCCGAAGTCGAGCCGCTTGACTAGCGGCAGGAAAACGGCATTGCGCTGCGTGTACTCACCCCGATGCTTCGAGAGGTAAGCGTCTTGTTTGATATAAGCTTCCCAGGCATCCGCCTGCTGCTGAGCGGTGAAGGTAACAGCCGGCGTTGTTGTCGTTGCCTTAATGGTATAAGTCTCAAAGTTCATCTCGGATTGATCGCGCGGAACATAGAGCAAATCGTTGTTGAATCCGCCGTCACCGTTCATATCCCCGGAAAAAGTGTAGCTGACATTTCCGATGGTACGCGCCTCGAAGAACGCCGAAATGGTAGTTGCTCCGAAGTGGAAATACTCTCTTCGGAGTGAGCCGGCAGTAAAGAACCGGTGCCCCGGTGAATTCTGCGAGTAGGACAACCCGGGATTGTTCGGATCGCCCGAAACCTGATTGCTCGTGAACGAACCAGAGGCGATGGAGCCCGGATCGATCGTGTTCCTCGCTACCCCGTAGGAATAGGCGGACTTCAGGAAAAAGCCGTTGGTGAACGGCTTCTCGACCGATGCGGCGACGTTGAACGACTGTCCGATGTTCTGGTTCTTCAGGATGAACGCACCGGTGACATTCGAGTTGAGACGGTTGGTCGTGAAGCGTGGGCGTCTGTCCCCAGGGCCTACAAAGCGGGACTGCGCTTCAGGCAAGTTCGCGTTGATGTAGTACATCCCGTTTACATCATGGTTGTAAAGGAACTCTCCAGTCGCCGTCAGCCCCCAGAAAATCTTCTTGTCCACGCCGATGTCGCTTCTCCAGACTTGTGGGAAGCGAAAATTCGGATCGGTCACATCCAGCTCATAGCTGGCGGCCGGGGCACCGGTAACGGTGGCTGGCTTGTAGCGGTTGGGGTCAGGGTTGAATGGACGGCTTGTCAGCGGCTTGGCTGTGGTCCCGTTCAGCAGCTCGAAGCCAGTCAGGACTCCGGTTTGCCCGATCTGATTCGATATCCAGACATACGGAGGGCGCCCGGTGAATACGCCGGATCCACCGCGGATTTGCAGACTGCGATCGCCGCTCACGTCCCAATTGAAGCCGAGCCGCGGGGAAAAGAGCGGGTTGGCGCGCGGCAGCTTGTCGGAGGAATATTTCCCGCTGTTCCCGTTCTCGTCCCGGAAGAGGAGGTTATCGGCGAGCGGGTTGTCGAAACCGGTCTTGGCGAAGAATGGAACGTCGACTCTCAAGCCGGCGGTGACACGAAAATTGGGGTTCACTCTCCATTCGTCCTGCCCGTACAGTCCGGTGAAGATCACCTTGAGCGGCTGGGTAGGCTTGATCTGGCCGGGGATGTTGTTGTAGCGCACTTCGAATCGGCGAAGATTTACTGGCGATACAGTCCGGCTCGGATTTGCGAGATAGCCATTCGCGTCGGCATAGAAGTCGGCGAGCGAGTTGTAGGTGTACACACTCTGCGAACCGGGGAAGAATACGTTCTGGGACTGGTAGTTTTCGACACTCGCTCCGAATGTCAAATCGTTATTGGGGAGAGAGATGGTGAAGTTGTCCTGTATCTGGCGGGTTTGGTAACGGAGCTCGTTGTTGGGCGTGAACGGCTCGAACCCGACGGACGTGTAGGTGCTAGTCGTTGCCGGATCGAGAATATCGATGAGCGGGAAGAACTGTCCCTTTGGCTCACGGCTTTCGTTCTGATTGGTGTAGCCGATAATGAGACTGTTGGCGTAGTGGCTCCCGATCAGCGAGTTCCACTCACCCACGATCGACCTGATGTTCTCAAGCTGACCGTAGTTCGAACCCTGGAAATTCAAAGAGTTCAAGTTGCTTCTACGATTGCCGAATCCAAGGGAGGTTGAGTTGGACTCGAGGATATCGGCCTTCGAGTCGAGGCGCGTGTACCGGAGGTTAAGCTTGTTCCGGTCGTTCAGATTGAAATCGAGCTTGCCGAGGAGTCTCTTGGCGGGAGTTTCGTTGTTGTAACCAGTGTATGGGCCGGTGGTGTACCCGAAATTGGTCTTCAGATAAGCGCTTAGCGCATCGAGGTCGGACGCCAGCACGCGGGTCACGTTGCCGACGACGGTCTCGCTTCCGGTATTCGCACGGAATGTTGTTCCCGGTTGGCTGGTCTTCTCGTCTTCATAGCTGAAGAAATAAAAGAGCTTGTTCGGCACAATCGGCCCGCCTATCCAACCACCGGTGTTCCCGTATTTGAACAACCCAGGATCGAACGCGAGCGAGCCTGCTTTCTTTCCGGTGAGGTTCTGGTTTTTATAAGTATGATAGAGCGAGCCTCGGAAGGTGTTTGTCCCGCTTCTCGTCACCGTGTTCACGCCTGCCCCGACGAAGTTTCCGGATCTGACGTCGTACGGCGCGATGCTCACCTGCAGCTGCTCGATGGCAGCTAGAGAGATGGGCGCAACGCCGGTACGATCGCCGGGAGTGTTGTTCAGACCAAAGGAGTTGTTGAACGAGGAGCCGTCAACCGTAATGTTGTTTGACCGGCTGTCCTGGCCGGCGAACGACATTCCGCCGCCCGACTGCGGCGTAAGACGAACTATCGATTCCAGCCGTCCGCTGATGGTGGGGAGCGTGGCCAACGCCTGACGGCTCACCGCGGTCGCGGCGCCTGTGCGGCTCTCGCTGAAAACGGGATCGACGGAGCCAGTCACCGTGACGCCAGAGAGCTGCGTGACGGCTGGAGCCAGGACGAATTTAAGATCGCTGGATTCACCGAGGTTGAGAAAGACGTTCGACTGCGCGTTACTCTGGAAACCGATCGAGGATACGGTGACCGTGTACGGCCCACCGACGCGAAGGCCGGGGAGGGAAACTCTTCCGTCAGAGCGGGTTCTAGCTTCGGTCCGGGTGCCGGAAGGCACGTGAAGAGCCGTCACTCTCACATCGGGTCGCGGCGCGCCCGTCGGATCGGTTACGATGGCGTTGATTCTCGATGTCGTTATCTGGGCGCCGACGCGGATTGCCGTAGAGCTCATAAACACGGCGAGCATCGCGATCGCGGAAAGCACACGTTTCTGGAACATGCAGTCTCTCGGAAAGGGAGTAGGCACTAACAGTAGCCCCAGAATCCCATTTTCGTCAACGCTGTTTTTGAGCAATGTTGAGGTGTAGCGATTCGTTCGTTGCGAACCTCAAGGTGAGCCCGAATGACTCATCAATGTTGAGGATTTTCGGGGCGACCTTGTCGACTGGAGCGAACCGCCCTCATTACGGCGGCCTGCGGTTTTTTTCACTAAAGCCGCGAGACACGAGAAGCAGAGAAGCCTAGCCGGGAGCTAACAACTCCCGCTCGACTTCATTCTCTATGCGCATTCCGCTTCTGAAGTTCCTCGGCCTCTCTGCCTCTCGAATCTCGCGTCGTTCGTGGCAGTTGCCGTCCGCAAGCGATGCCAAAAGAAACGGGCCCGGACTCTTCGTCCGGACCCGCTTCGTGCTTCGGCCATCCGCCCCGACTGGGGCGGCGGCTTTGAGATTTAGAAGCTGTACCGCAGCGACAGCTGCATACGGTAATTCGAGCTCGCGTTGAGCCCGCTGAACCGGCGCAGGTTCGTATCGAAGGTTACGATAGGAACTGCCTGCTGCGGCGAAGAGCCGAGCTTGTTTCCTGTCTGGGTCACGAGAATCGTGGCACTGCAATTCGCACCGCAGGTCGATCCCTGGTTCGAGAAGAGCTGCTCGCCCCACTTGCGGTTGACCAGATTTCCGAAATTCAGGACGTCGAGACGGAGCTGGAGATTTTGTTTCCCAAACCCACGCAGCGACTGCGCAACGCTGACGTCGACATCATTCTGCCACGGGTTGCGGCAGGCGTTGCGGCTCATGATGACGCCACGATGGTTGCGGAGGCAGGGCGTCTGCTTGATGAACTTCTCAAACGCGTCCGCCTGTGCAGCTGCGCTGGCCTGAGCCGCAGCGTTTCCGTTGAAACCGGTGAACAGGATTTCATTGGGATCGTGCGCGTCGATTGGAACGTAGATCAGATCGTTCGCGGTCTGACCATCGCCGTTGAGATCGCCCGAACCGGTGCCGGTGCCGGTGCCGACGACATAGTCATACGGCGAGCCCGAGTTGCCGGTGTAGATGAAGGAAACATCGGTGAGCGTGTGGAAGTGCCAGCTGCCAGTCGCGACGATCTTGTGCGGGAAGTCGTTCTTCGACTTTGTGAGCGTACGATCGTCGAGCGAGCCGGATACATCGCGCTGGAAGCGGAAGTTCGATCCCGCCGTGCTACTGGTGATCGTCGCGATGTCTTTGGAATGGCTAAAGGTGTACGACAAAGAGCTCTGGAACCGGTCGAAGAACGTCTTCTGGAGCTGACCGGTAATGCTGTAGGTGTAGTCGCCGTGCGTGTCCGACACATCGAGCACCGTCGTCCGGTTGCCCTTGAATACCGGCGACGCGCCGGATGCCGTCTGAGTTCCATAAAGCACGCGGCCGTGTGCGCCAGCTGCCTGAATCCCGGCGAGTGCAAGGTTGGAGTAAAACGGATTGGCAATGGCGCGGGTGTAAAGTCCCTCAATCGTGCTGACGAGACCGCTCGGAAAGCGATGGTCATACGCTGCGTTCCACTTCTGGTACTGCGGGAAGCGGAACTTCGGATCGATCGTGTTGATGCTCGAGCTGAGCGCGGTTGTCGCTCCCTTCGTCGTCACACCGCCCGAGGTGAAGTCGGCGCACGCGGTAGGCGGGGTAGCAATGTTATCTGCATTGAACGCGGGCGTATGTGTGGCGTTAGTCGTGTTGGCGCAGGTGAGCGCAGCATAGCCGCTCAGACCCGAGTTGCCGAAAGCGTTTGAGAGGTACACGAACGGCGGAACTCCGGTGAAATAGCCCAATCCACCGCGGAACTGGTTACGCTGATCGCCCGTCGCGTCCCAGTTGAAGCCGAAGCGCGGGGAAACCAAGGCGTGGCTCGGAACGTTGCCGGTCGACCGGCCGTAGACATCGTACACCGACTGGTTGAACGGCGGCTTGTCGAGAAACTTTGGCTTGTCGACGCGAACGCCGTAGGCAAAGGTGAACCGCGGCGTGACAGTCCAGAGATCCTGCGCATAAAAGCTGTACAGGTGAGAGCGCGCGGTGGCGAGCCCCTTGGCCGGATCCAATGCCGAAGGAGCCGAAGTGCGGTACTCGGATGCCAGTGACTGGCCGCCGCATGTGGCGCAGGTTCCGTTCAACGAATCGATGCTGTTGAAGAACCAGTAACCGAGCCGGTTCTGCCCGAACAAGTTGATGAACTTGTAAGTCAGATTCTTCGCGCCGACGGTGATGTTATGCGAACCGATCGGAAGGGTCAGATTTTCGGTGACTTCGAGCGTGCGCTGGTCGAGCGTGTTCCCCTGCGACGAGTTCTCGGTGCCGAGGCGGATCGTGGCCGGAGTCGTCACGTCGGTGCGCGGGATGCCCTTGATGTCGAGCTGAGGGAAGTTCACGCCCACCGTACGGAAGTCGTGCGTGTTCGTGAAGTTGACCGACAACTCGTTGTATACGCCGCGCGGAAGATTGGTGAAGAATTCCGCGACGCTCGAGTTGGTCTTCGAGCTGAACTGATACTGGTTCGACGTAAGGTTGAAAACCGGCGATGCCGACGTATTAAAGCTGCGGCCGAAGTTCGTGAGATCGGCCGTCGCATAGTTGTGACGCAGAATCGCGCGGGTGCTGAACGGCAGGTACGCGTCGATACGCGCGAAAACGTTCGTGAGGGGATTGCTTTGAAGGATCTTCGCCCCTGTGCCCGCTCCGTTGAATCCGAACTTCGTACTCAGGATGTTGCTAACAGCATCGATCGAGCTCTGCGCGATGTAAAGGCAATCCGTCGAGGTGCCGCCCGCGGCGCACGCCGGCTGCCCGGTGAAGGGGCCGCTGGTCGGGGTGTGGTACTTCTGCCACTCGGGGTTCACGAAGAAGAACAACCGGTTTTTGATGATCGGACCGCCGAAGGCGAAGCCGTAGTTCCGCTGATAGAACTCCCGCAGGTAGGTCTGCTTCCGCGTCAGGTTCTGGCCGCGCTCGTAACCGTAGGCGCTGCCATGGAACTCGTTCGTTCCGCTCTTCGTCACCGCGTTGATGAGAAGTCCGCCGAAATTTCCCTGGCGAACGTCGAACGGCGAGAGCAGCACCTGGTACTCTTTCACGGCGTCGAGCGGGATGGACTTCGCGTTCGCCTGAGAGCCGGGCTGGCCGGTGGTGCCAAGTCCGAAGAGGTCGCCAGCGGCTGCACCGTCGATCTGAACGGCGTTCTGTCTGATGTTGACGCCGCCGCCCGAGAGACCGGCGGTGTTGCTGGATACCTGGGGAACCAGGGTTACGAAGTCGGAGAAGTTTCTGTTCAGCGTCGGCAGCCGGTGAAGCGCTGAGTCATTGAACTGGGTGCCTGTGCCGGTCTTGGTCGGGTTGATGACCGCGTCTGCCTCACCGGTCACTTTGACTGCGGAGAGGAGGTTGGTCTGCGGCGAGAGCTGGAAATCCTCGCGATCGGTCTGACCAAGCGCGACGCGGAGGTTGTTGCGCGTGATCGGCTGGAATCCGATGCGGCGAACCGTGATGCTGTACTGGTCGTCGGGCTCCATACCCTGCACTGAGTACTGGCCGGTCGACCGGGAAAGTGCTCCGGCGGTCGTGCCTGTTCTGCCGTTGCGCACTTGGATCTGCGCGGACTCGACCGGATTGCCGTTATTGTCGGTCACCGTTCCGGCAATGGCACCGGTCGTGACGCTTTGGGCGCGGACACTGATCGCCGACGCACTCATCAGTAATGAGAGCGTCGCAATTGTGGAAAGCAGACGTTTCTGGAACATGCAGTATCTCGGGAAGGGAGTAGACCCAAAAATTAGCGTTTGGACCGCATTTTCGCCAAAGGTTTGTTCAGCTTTTCGAGGGGATTGAATCACCCGTGCCCGAGAGGGAAACCGGCTCCGCTACTCCCCCGTTGCGGAGTCCCTTTTTGCGCTCGGCAGGACGATAAAATAGTAGACGGGAATACCGACGAGAATTACACCCAATACCGCCGCTGTCGGACCCCGGCTTTGAGAGTCGATTAACGCCGCGCCCAGGAGAAATATCGTAGCGAGAATAAAAATCATCGGTATGACAGGGTACCCCGGCGCGCGAAAGGCCGGCTGATACCCTTCTCGGCGGCGGAGCGGATAGATCGCGGCAACGGCGAGGGCATAGAACGGTACGATCGCCGTAACGAAAGTGTCGGCGAGTCGCTCGAACGTGCCGGCGAGGACAAACAGGACTCCCAACCCAGCCGAGAGAGCGATGGCGACGCTCGGTGTTTGAAATTTCGGGTGCACCCGGCCGATCGGCCTGAAGAGAAGTCCGTCGTTCGCCATGGCGAAGAGAATGCGCCCGCCCGTCATCGTCGAGCCGTTGAGCGTACCGAAAGTAGAAACCATTACCGCTCCGGCAACGAAGACGACTCCGGTCGGCCCCATGACCGCGCTAGCGACGTCAGCCGCGACCAGCTTCGAATGCCTGATCTCCGATACGGGCAGCACCGCCAAATAGGCCAGATTGGCGAAGAGGTACAACGCGATGATGATGAGCGTGCCAAAAATGAGAACCTTGGGAAGGTTTTTCTGCGGCTCCTTCACTTCTCCGCCGACGAAGCTGACGTCGGCCCAGCCATCATAAACCCAAAGCACTGAGACGAGCGCTAGCCCGAAAGGTACCGTCGAGAAGCTCCCCGGCGGGACGAGCGGAGAGTAGAAGCCTCCGGTCCGCGGAAGTCCGATCGCCAACGCGAGAATGATGATGAGCACCAATGCGCCAGTCTTCGCAAGCGTAGTGATGTTTTGTACGAGCGAACCCCAACGCATGCCCACGTAGTTGAACGTGGCGGTGAGCAGGATCGCAGCCGCCGCGATGAAGTGGACGTAGCTCGAGTATGGCGCCACGCCGGGATCGCGGCCCG
>JACDDT010000167.1 GCA_013816855.1 Gemmatimonadaceae bacterium | reverse complement strand
TCATCGCCTGCGTTGGTCGAGGTTCCGCGTGCTGAATCTTGGGCGGCGTCGGGTGTTCTTGTGCCGGAAGGCCGTCGACATGCGCAAGGCGTATGATTCGTTGGCCGATCTCGTGCGCATCGACCTGGGCATGGACCCGTTCCAGGGCGACGTGTTCGTGTTCATCGGCAAGGACTGCACGCGAGCGAAGGTGCTGATCTGGGAGGCCAGCGGCTTCTGGTTGTGCGCGAAGCGTCTGGAAACGGCGCGGTTCCGTCTGCCGCTGACAGGTGATCGCGTCGGCGCGGGGGCTCCCGCTCTTCCTCTGACCATCGACCAGGTGATGACGCTGCTCGAGGACGTAATCCCACGGATGCTGCGCAGGATGCCGATGGAATCCCTGTAACAAATCTCGGTCCCGTCCGTTATGGAATGATGACCGAGACTCCACCGCCGCAGCCGTCGCCTCTGGAGATTGCGCTCGCGCGTCTCGCCGAAGTGGAGCGCGAGAATCAGGATCTGCGCGCAAAGCTGGTGGCGATGGAAAAACAGCTACGGAGGTTGCTTCGACGTATTGCCTTCCCCACGTCGGAGACGCTGATCCCCGATCCAGGACAGCAGTCGATCGCAGAGATCGCAGCGGTCATGGATCACCTGCGCGCCGATGGTGCGGCCGCTGGCGTCGCGCCGCTGGTGGATGCCGCCACAGTGCCCGATGCGCCCATAGGCGTGAAGAAACCGCCCAAAGCCCGCGCTCGCGGCCGATTGACGCTTCCGGATCATCTGAAGGTCGTCGAGGAACGGATCACCGTCGCGCCCGAGGAGCGCTTCGACGCCGATGGCACGCCGTTGGTTCCCGTCGGATGCGAACGCAGCTCACGGCTCGACTGGCATCCCGGCGAGTTCGTCCGTCTGGTGACGATTCGCACGCGTTACGGCCGCATGGACAGCCGCGAGCCCGTGCTCACCGCTCCGATCCCGCCGTCGATCGTCGCACGCGGATTGGCCTCCGACCGCTTGGTGCTGCACATCGCCCATCAGAAATACGGCCTGGGAATGCCGCTCTATCGTCAGCGCATCGAGTGGCTCCGCCACGGTGTCGACCTCACGACCCAGACCGCGTGTTCATGGATGAGCCACCTGTCACGGCGGGTCGGACCACTGACGGGAGCGATCCGTCAGCAGATTCTGGCGCAGCCGGTGCTGCACCTGGACGACACGCCGATCCGAAGATGGTCGCGTGAGCGACCTGGCTCCTGCCACACGGCGCGGATCTGGTGTTATACCGCGGCCGACCAGGTGTTCTTCGACTTCACCGATTCCCGAGCCGGTCATTGGCCCGTCGATCTGTTACGTGGCTATCGAGGTCACATCGTCGCGGACGCATACGGAGGCCATGACGCGCTCTTCGTTGGCAGCGGGGGAACCGCGACGGAAGTCGGCTGCTGGGCACATGCCCGTCGCCCATTCCACGAATTGCTCGATCGAAGCCCGCGTGCCCGAGAACATCTGGAACTGATCCAGGCGCTCTATCGCATCGACCATGTCGCGGCGATCGTCGCCGACGCGCTCCATCGCGATCCGGTCGACGAGCGCACCCGACTCCGCACAGCCGAAGCGCCTGCGCTGCTCGCTGCCATTCGCGTGCGCACCGACGCGATCATCGCGAGTGAACCCGAACAATCGGAACTCGCTGAAGGCGCGCGATATGTGCGCAACCACTGGGCCGCCCTCACCAGGTTCGTCAACGACGGGCGCCTTCCCCTCGACAACAACGCCGCTGAGCGGCAGCAACGGCCCATCGCGGTGGGACGCAAGAACTGGCTGTTCGTCGCCAGCGAAGACGGCGGCACCTGGGCGGCGGATCTGCTGACCATCTTCCAGTCGTGCCGGCTCCAGAGCCTGGACCCGATCGCCTATCTCACTGACATCATGTCAGCTTTGATAGCACAGGATGTGGATCCGCTGAGCTTGACCCCTGCAGTATACGCTGCCCAGCGACGCAAGGTCGCCTGACACATCGACGCATTTTCGTCCGCTGACACTGACGAAAATCCGTCAGATTGACTGCGGCTGGACTCTGAGCGGCTTGGATGAGCGGTTAC
>JACDDT010000074.1 GCA_013816855.1 Gemmatimonadaceae bacterium | reverse complement strand
TTCCACGTCGCCCGCTTCCGGGACGTATGCCTCTGAGCATTCGGCACAGAGGAGACGAATCAAACGCTGCGCGAGGATGCCCTCCACCGTGGCCGCGACGAGGTACGGCGGCACTCCCATATCGACGAGCCGGGTGGCCGCGCCTACAGCGTCGTTAGTGTGAAGTGTCGAAAAAACCAGGTGGCCGGTTAGCGCCGCTTGAACTGCGAGCTCGGCCGTATCCGTATCCCTAAGCTCGCCGACCATGATCACGTCGGGGTCGTGGCGAAGAATCGAGCGGAGAGCGCCGGTAAAGTTGAATCCCGCCCTCGGATTCACTGGAATCTGCACGACGCCTGGAATTTGATACTCAACCGGCTCCTCCACGGTGACGATTTTAAGACCCGGGGAATTGACGTGTGCGAGGGCGGCATACAGCGTAGTCGTTTTTCCGGAGCCGGTCGGCCCGGTTACGAGAATCATCCCGCTCGTACGGCGAACCATGTGTTCAAGCATCGCGAGCATCGCGTCCGACATTCCGAGCTCGGAGAGGCCTCTACCATGCCCCGCATGATCGAGAATACGGAGCACGATGCTCTCGCCGTGAATGGCGGGAAGCGTCGAGATACGGAGATCGACGTCACGATCCTCGAGCTTTAATCGCGCTCGCCCGTCTTGGGCAAGCCGCCGCTCGGCGATGTCGAGCCCGGCCATGATCTTGATCCGGCTCATCACCGCGGCCCGGTATTTCTCGTCGAGAGTGGAGACGTCCTGGAGAACGCCGTCCACCCGATACCGGATTCGCACCCCGCTTGCCAGCGACTCGGCGTGAATGTCGCTGGCGCCCATCCGAAGCGCGTCGAGAATCAGCACATTGAGGAGTTTTATGACGGGCGGCTGATTAGCGAGTGTCTCGAGATTGTCCACCGGCTCATCGGCGGGAGCAATCTCGGGCGACGTGCTCCGATCGCCGTCGCTTTCGCGGCGGACTGACATTATCGCGGCGAGCACTTCACTCGCGGGAAATGGAACCATCCGGATGTCGCGGCCGAACAGCCTCGCCAACTCATCGGAAATAGTCGGATCGAGCTGCCGCCCAACCGCGGTGACGATCGCGCCGTCGGCGTCCACCCGCAGCGGAAGTACGCAGTATTCCTCGAGGTACTTCACGGGAAGCCGCGCCGCGAGCGGACCGCTTGCGGCGTCCCGGAGCGCGCTGGAGGACGCGTTCACTCCAGGGGTGGGGATTTCGGGGGAGGTGGCGGAGACGTGCGCGTGGAATCCCCGAAGACCCCTGGGGACATCAGGTCCATCCGTCTTCTGATGCGCTCGCGGATCTCGTCGGCAGTCTCATCGTCACGTACGATGTACGGCGTCACGAAAATCGCCAGCTCGGTCCGACCGGCAATTCGCGATTGGTGCTTGAAGAGATTTCCGAGCAGCGGAATGTCCTTCAGGAACGGGATGCCGGATTCGTTGAGTTCCCGGGAATTCCCAATGAGACCGCCGATGACGACGGTTTGCCCGTTTTTAATTGTCGCGCGCGTCGAAGCTTCGCGGGTGGAGATTACGGGTGCGTTGAGCGCTGTTGGGATTGTCTGCGTAGTGAGCGTGCTCACCTCTTGAAGAATCTGAACGGTCACGTAGTCGTCTTGGTTGATCGTCGGGATGATCGTCAAGTTGGTCCCCACGTCCTGGAACTGCACCGTCCGGTCGATAGCGACGTCGAACCCGAGGCGGGTGGACACGACAAAGGGAACTTTACTGCCGACGAGGATGTGGGCCTCGCGATTATTAGTCGCCAGAATTTGCGGAGTGGAGAGGATCCGCACTTCAGATTTCGTCGCGAGAGCCGTCAGCACTGCTCTCACCTTGTGCCGGTCGAGAGAGATCACGCGGACCAGCAGATTGTCTATCGCGGCGGAGGTATCGGGCAGCAGCGGAGTGCCGAACCGGCCCGTAGTCGCGCCGGTTACCCCGGACCAGTCGATGCCGAACTGTTGGCCACGATTGAGCCCGATCTCGGCGACAAGAACTTCGAGCAGCACCTGTGGCGGCCGCGTATCCAGGGCCGAGATGGTTTCACGAATCAGCGGAAAATTCGGAGGGACGGTGCGAATGATCAGGGAGTTCGATGGCAAGTCGGCGATGATGGTGGTTTGGCCGACCAGATTGCCGGAGGAAGCGCCGGGGACGACGTCCCGCTGATACGGTATCGCCGGAGTTGAAACGGGCGGGGCCGTGATGAGTGTATCACGGCGCATTTGAAACGCCTGCGCCTCCCTTTGACGGAACGCGTCCACATTCCGGGAGAGACTGCGATCATCGATGGACTGCCCGCGAGAGCTCGCGACAACCGCGCCGAACAACTGAGCGAGCGAGCCGGCGAGATCAGGCGCGGACGCGTACTTGAGAGGGATCACGTAACTGTGAAGCGCCTGGGCCGGCGCCATCTGCAACGGGACGACCTGCGCTATAGAGCCCTTCTGGATCAGGGTGAGTCCGTTGCTTTCGAGAATGGTCTCGAGGAGCGCACGGACCTCGTCGCCGCTTACCGGTCCGGGAGTCGCGAAGGTGATTTTCTTTTCGGGAACATCCGCCAGCACCGCGGTCATTCCGAGCGAAAGCGCGAGTGAACGGATCACATCCGAGAGGCGCGCGTCCACGAAGTTGAGCGCCACTCCGGCGGTCTTAGCCGGTACCTGGGCATTGGCAGCGGGCGCGAGTGTGACCGCGAGCGTCGCGAGCAGCAATAAAAAAGAAGGGCGTTTCATTGTGGCGCCGTGTCCTTTGAGCGAATGCGAAGTTCCAGTCTACCGCGCGGGCCGCTGACGATGACCGAAGTTGCCAGCACGCGAACCAGCCGGTACGCGCCGATGCGATCCCCTTCATGATATAGCCTCGCGGACGCACCGACGGAATCTGTTTGGATGAGTGCGGCGGGCCGGCCCTGTCCGATCATCGTGCCGAAGAGCAGCGGCGCAGGAGAGAAAATGTCGCCGGAGGGCGCCGGCGCGCCATTCCCTGGAATCGGCGCTGAATATTCTGCGAAGCCATCGCCCGCCGCGTCGTAACGTGAACGGGGAGCAGCCCGGGCGGGGGAGAAAATATTCGCGTTGACGATCGCTTCGATGTCCGCGGCGTCGCCTGCCGCCAGCTCCAGTGAATCCGGAACCGGCTGCGTCAATGACGCCGGGGCAGTTGATCCCGATGGCACTGCCGGCTTCACGAGCCAAAGAAGCGCCGCGACGAGGAAGAGTATGGCGGCGATGGCGATCAGCGTCGGGCGGGCGCGGTTCGTCGTGATCAACGGATTACCGCCGGTGCCCGCACCGCGAGGCTGATACGCAGCAAGCCATCCCGTAACGCCGAATTCGAAACAACCGTGAGCTGGTTTACATCCATCACCGGAGATTCTTTTCGCAGCGCGGAAAGAAAATCCGTAACTGCGAAAATGTCTCCGACTCCCGAGAGCGTCGCCGGGAGTACCGGGATCGGCGATGGCGAGGAATCCGGAGCGCCCGCGACGTCGAGACTGTTGACGGAAAGCCCGCTCGACTCGGCGTACCGTTGCAGCGCCCGCTGGAGCGACGACGACGCGAGCGCAGGGGTGCGGCCCGAAATGAAAGTGCGGACGGCATCCGACTGCTCCCCGCGCCGCCCTGCGGCGGCGACCATCTCATCGCGGTGCTGCGCGAGCCATCGCAGCTCGCCGAGCTTCCTCTCGGCCACTGCGATCTGCTCTTCCCTCGCCGTCCAGTGGCGGACGAAAGGAAAGATCACAAGTGCGGAGGCGACCACGGCCAGCGCCGCCATCATTGCCACTCGCACGAGGCGGCGATCGGGGCCGCTAAGGCTTCGCGGTAGTTGCACGAAACGCAATTGAGAAGGATTCCAAGGTCCGGCCGCCGTCGCGAAAACGCGAAGTCGCCGCACGCTGCCGCGCATCTCTAAGTAGTGGCTCCGCATCCAGCGCAGGAATGATCGCACCGGCATTGGCTGCGGTGCCGTCAACTTGCCAGTCATTACCGTCCACGCGCAGCATCGATATCACTGCGTCCTGGGGAAGACGCGTGCTGAGAATCGCCAGGATTTTCATTACGTCGGCATGACTGCGTGTCAGCTCCTTCAGCGTGGATTCCTGAATTGAGAGACGCGCCAACTGTGTTTGAGCGCGAAGCGCAGGCGCCGCCTGGGATGCGACAATCGCCGTTTCAGACTCGATTCGATTGAGAACTCTGGCACGCGAGCGGTCGAGCGAAAAAAGCAAGAACCCGGCGGAGAGCGCCGCGATCCCTGCCAATCGCGTAAGCTCCCTGCGCCGGCGCTTCGCGATCTGCCCTGCACGCTGTGGGGAAACCATGAGCTCGCTTGCGGCGCCCCCCGCGGCGAGAGCGGCGCCGTAAGCGATGACGAATTCCGCGGCCACTCCATCGATTTGCGGCAGCTGCTGTAGCGGCGCTGCGCTCAGTTTTCCGATCGCGCGCCGTGAAGTGACAAGCGAGCCGTTTGCGATTTCGACACTCCCCTGCTCCCCCTCTCCGGCGGGAATGGCGAAGGTTCCGCTCGGAGTCGGGGAGCGTTTGATGGCACGTGAAAGCGAGACCGGCGCAGGCTCGACGCAATCGACCGGTCCCCATTCCTCAAATGCAGCGATCCATTTCTCAATAGTCGCCAAAGGCGCGGCGAAAATAAGATCGGTTGCAGCGGACGTGAACAACGCGAGCGCGTCGGAGCCAGTCGGAAAAAAACGGTCGGGCTCGAGGAGCACCATTTGGCGCTTGTCCGCCCCGGAGACCGGCGGAAGCGTGATGTGCTTCACCTGAAGCAATTCGAGTCCCGCCGAGAGGGAGACCGCCGCCGCCGCGCCCAGCCGCTTCTCGAGGAGCCGCACCGCAGCTTCTGGAAACGCTGCGTCCCATTCTATCTCGATACACTGAAGCGGCGCACCCGTCCACCTGTTTACCGTGACAGCGCGAATTCGCGTTCGAGTTAACTCGAGCCCCACGTAAGTTTTCACAGGTCTCGCTCCCGCCACCGAACGAACACCAATCGGTCCCCCTCCACGCCGTACACCGCCTGGATTTCGTGAGTGAGCGGATGACCAGCGAGCCAGCCCCTCGCTATCACCAGTATTCGCGACGGCTCCTTCTCCAACTCCCCGGCCGCTGATGCCAACACTGTCCTCGAAGCGGTCGCGCCATTAATCCGCCCGTCGCCATCAACCGTGAGAAAAGGGGCAGCGTCGTTGAGAACCTTTTCCGAGAGTCCCGGAATTCCTCGCAGCTCTTCGAGACTCAGCAGCCGCATCGCAGCTTTCAGCGGCGCTCCGATCTGTCCGTTAGCCTCGTCCGCGGCCCGCTCGCCGGTGATGCGGCGTCGGATTGCGCGAGCGGCGATAGACGCGCTCGCGGGATCGGTGAATTTTTCGAAGAAGCGTGTGAGTTGGCCGGCATCTGCCCAATTCACATCGAGACGTGAGCTCACGTCTACATACGAAATGGTGTAGCGAGCATCCCCGAGGGAAACCCCATCGCCGCCGACGGAGGCTTCATCTATGGAATTCAAATAGCGTTCTCTGGCGTCGGTGCCAGCCACACGCGTAAGCGTTTGCTCTATGGCAACTTTTCCCGCGAGAACTCCGCTCTCCGCGGCATAACGCGCGACGGCCTCGCTACGCAAATTTGCGACGAGCCTGCTTGTGTCATGCGACGCCGCGACGATCCTCGCGCTCATCACCCCAACGATCACGATCAGCCATAACGCCAGCATCAGTGCGACTCCCCGGCGTGGACGCATCAATCCGTTCCGATTGCGGTGGCGACGACGAGAGAAGGGCCAGCGGCGCCACCGGCCTCGCCCAGAAAATCAATTCGCACCACGTAAGGCCGGCGGTCAACCGAGTTCCACTCTCCGACCCAGCTATGATCCGTAGCGCTGCGCATTTCGCTAATGCGAAGACGACTGATTCCCGGCGTGAAAGTCGTAAAGGGAACCGCGAGACTGTCGTCAATCGGAAGGGCGCGTAATCGCACGCCGTCTCCCGATGTCGCAAGAGTCACCAACCATAGTCCTTTCGCCCCGAGCGGGCTGGATATTCCTCTCGAGAGAAATTCGACGGTGTCTGCCTCTCCTCGCGGCTCCTGCGCGTGCCCGACGCGAAATGCCGCGTGGCCCGCGGCAGAACCATCTACAGAATGCCTAAGCGCGCCTCGAACGAGTTCGCGCATCAAAGCGAGAGCTTCCGACTGCGCGCGAAAAGCTTCCAGCTTCTCGCCGGTATCGATCGCAGCGCGCAGGGAACCGTAACTGATAAGGGCGACGGTACCAGTGAGGACAATCGCAACCATCACCTCGACCAACGAGAATCCGATCCGCCGCGTCACGGCGACTCTACCAGTCGGCGAAGCTCGAATCGTCCGCCCCGCGGAAAGCGCACAATCACGACAATTTCGGCAAGCCCGGCGTGAATCTGAGTGCGCACGCTGGTGGTGGTAAAACCGCGATTCACCGGGTAGGTCGAAGCGGCTGCAGCGCCTCCTACCTTGGCGGTCTCCATTTCCATTTCCGCATAGGCAACCGCAGTTGCCCAATCAGTCGAATCGCGGGCACCGACGGTGACGGTCTGAAACAGCTCCAGGCAGCTCACCGCAAATACTCCCACGATGACAAGTGCGACGATGGACTCGAGCAGTGTCATCTTATGATATCGCTAAGCTGGCACGTGAGCGGATTCACCAGCTGCTCCATTCTCCGGCCGGCCACCAATACCGGCCGGCAGATGCCGACCGGGGAAATGTCCAGAGCCAGGGGGCTGCCTCGATGGGCAAGCCGGCCGAGTGCGGTAGGTAGAGAGCTTGTCGCGGGCACAATCTCCCAAGTCCCGTCGGTCCGGATAGTCATAAGAGTCGAACGGGCATTGGCCAGCGCGGTCCGTCGGGCGGCCTCGATGACCGCCTGAGTTTCCTCGGTAGCCGAACGCTTGGTCACGGCGAAATGCGGCGCGGCGGCGGCAAGCGCAATCCCGATTATGGCGAGCACGACAACGAGCTCCAGTAGAGTATGGCCGCCCGGTGTAGTCCTCATCTGAATGCTCACACGGAAATTATATGGGTGCGCGCCATTGTTCGCTCTGTGACGCCTCTGGGAGGGCGCATCCGGAGACTACCCCGCGTATCGCAATCTCCTTCGCGCGAGCTCAAGCCAGGACGACGGGCGCGTCAAAAAGCGCCTGGATTGGACCGATACGTGGCGCGCGTCGTGCGAATCTCGCGCGCACATGAATACGACTTCGTACACAGCGAATGAGGAATTGAGCAAGGTCCCGCGGGTGACTTTGGCGTTCTGGGCGGTGAAGATCCTCGCCACGACCGTCGGGGAAACCGGAGGCGATGCGCTTTCGATGCAGCTCAACCTTGGCTACGCCATCAGCACCGCGATCTTCTTTGGATTCTTTCTCGTGACGCTGGCGGCCCAGGTTGGGTCGAAACATTACCATCCGGTTTTTTACTGGGCGGTCGTGGTGGCGACGACTACGGTGGGCACGACGACTTCCGATCTCCTCGACCGCACGCTCGGCCTCGGATACGTGAAGTCTTCGGCGATCGAGCTCACCCTGGTTGTGGTGTTGCTCCTCATATGGCGCAAGACGACCGGTGCGATCGCTATCGACCATATCACATCGAGATCGAATGAGATCTTTTATTGGGTCACGATCCTCGTCTCCAACACGCTGGGTACGGCGCTGGGAGATTTTGTCGCCACCGACGCCGGCCTCGGATTCCAGCGCGGAGCCCTGGTGTTCGCCGCGCTGCTTGTCGTAGTAGCGGTTCTCCATTTCGCCACGAAGGCTCCTAAGACCGTTCTGTTTTGGGCCGCATACGTGCTGACCAGGCCCCTCGGCGCGACCGTCGGGGATGTCCTCACCAAGCCGCACGACGCCGGTGGTCTGGATCTCAATCGGATAACGTCGTCACTGGTGATCGCGGGGGCGATGGTAGTGGCGATCGCGACCACATCGCTGAGGCGGCGCGGGAAGGCGCGGGAGCTAAGCGGCACTCCAGCGTGAGCGGCCGCTATCTCCTCCGTGAAGTGACCCGGCCGGGTCTCGAACCCGGGACCTATGAATTAAAAGTCCAGACGTGGAATCCGAACAAGGTAGTCGCGAGTGACAGGGTGGCGAGGGGTCGCCACCGCGCTCAAGAACCGCAGGGTGTGCTAAGCTGCGTCACTTTCGAAAAGATCAGAGTGCGGACGATAGCGCTCCCGTTGTTCCGGAAGACGCGCGTGATCGTGATTTGAGCATCCGCGGTCGAGCCGATCCGCTGTGTGGCGGCACCAGCGCCTGCGAGGGGATCGCGTGTCAAAATGTCCAAGCCGGAAAGAGTATAGGTCCATGTATCCGTTTCCCGCGTCAGCAGCGCGGGATTGTCCTGCGTGTAAAGAATAGACTGTACCAAGGTGCCGGTGGGCTTTAAGTCCACGCACTGTCCGATCACGCTTTTCTGCACAAATCCGCCTGCGGGCACGAATGGCGTGGGCTGCACGGAAGCCAGGATGTACTGAGCCGAGACCGGCTGGGCCGGAGACGAGCCCGGAGCGGTGGTTGATCCTGATACGCCAGCAAGCGTCGAGTCGCCGCATGCGCAAAGCGCCAGGACAAAGAGGAAGATGCTGGAGTTACAGCGCGCCATCAGACCGACCCGTGCTCGGTTCGAGCGAATGGGGATGGAAGCAGTGACCCGGCCGGGTCTCGAACCCGGGACCTACGGATTAAAAGTCC